>DATDOO010000126.1:0-23749 GCA_035293245.1 Methylococcaceae bacterium | reverse complement strand
CACGGCTAAGCTGCGACAACCGGTCGAACCAAATCTTGAAGTCGGAGGTTTTCATGAGGACGCCCTCCTGGGTTGGATGCGTTTATCTCATTGGACAAAAAATCCATTTCAACGTTTAACGCAGACATAGCCTTTTTTTTTTGTGCTTCCGGTCGACAAAGTGCCAACAGACGGCAAGGGTTAAACGTCAGTACCGCAATGGGAATTCAGTGCTCTCCGCTGGGGGTGTGCCCGCATTTCGGGCCATGATCAGGCTATTCCAGAGGTGGTTCGCGGTGCCGGCGTGTGAACAGTTGCACCGCCAGCGCGGTCTAATTGATCGGCATATCCAAACGCACGGAAATCACCACTCGATACGGCTCGCTTCGCGGGCGGTTCGTGGGTGTTTTCGCCGCAGCCTGAATCCATAAGTCGTTTTGAATGGCGAAATTGCATGGGGAACCCACCTCTTGAAAATTTAGCGGCGAATGAGCAGCCGAGTGGGGCGGATGTTCGAGGCGCCGCCGTTCCGAGCGCGGAATTTCCTCCTTTCGCGGGCAATCGCCGAACGGCGCCGCGCGGCGCCCAGGCGTCGCCGTATGCCGCCCTTTATGCACCGACCACGACGCATTACGCCACCCTGCTGTTTTTCCTGGCGATCGCCGGGGTGATTGGGACCGGCTGGATGCTGCGGGGGGAGGAGTACGTCACGGCGAAAGAGGGGGCAGGATATTACCTGGGCATCGCCGGCAGCCTGTGCATGCTTTTGCTCCTCATTTATCCCGCGCGCAAGAATTTTCGCTTTATGCGCACCTGGGGGGCGGTCAAGCATTACTTCCGGTTGCACACAATCCTCGGGATCATCGGCCCGGTGCTGATTTTGTTTCATGCCAATTTTCGTTTGAATGCGGTCAACAGCAACGTGGCGCTGTTTTCCATGCTGCTGGTGGCGGCCAGCGGGATCGTCGGGCGCTTCATCTATTTGCACATTCATCACCGCTTTTACGGCCGCCACTTGAGTTTGCAAGAGTTGCAGCAGTTGTGTGGCCTCACGCGAACCGAGGTGGAGCACGATCCCTACATCACCCCGGTCGTGCGGACTTATTTGCAGGAGTTCGAGGCGGCCCAGCACTTCTCCGGCCGCGGCTTGGGTGAAACGCTCTGGCAATTGGTCAAGCTGGCATTCATATCCGTGCGGATCAAATCCAAGGTCATCCACACCTTGCGGCGGGAATTGAAAGATCTGGCGCGGAAGGAGAGGTGGCGTCTAAGCGAATACCGGCAACGCTTGGAGCGCGACGAAGCGCTGGTGGAAACCTACATGAAGGCGGTTCACAGGGCCGCCGAGTTCGGCGTTTATGAGCGTTTCTTTGCCTTGTGGCACGTGCTTCACATCCCGTTATTCGTCATTCTGGTGGTGACGGCGGTGGTGCATGTGATTGCGGTGCATATGTATTAGCGTGTCGTTGCGACGCGGGGCGGGGCAGACGGTGAATCGGAAAAGAATCCCGATCAATCGTCACGATCAAGGGAGAATGTCGATGAACCCAGAAAAATCCGGCAATTTGGTTGGAAGTCCAGCGTTCGGCCTGTGGGTGTTGCTTGCGGTATTCTGGGGGCTGGCCCCCCCGGGGCAGGCAGCGGCGGATACCCTGGAAACGCTGGTCATGCCGGGGCCGGTGATTGAGGGGCACGCCAAGCTGGAGCAGGACTGCGCCAAGTGCCACCAGGCTTTCAGCAAGGAGGCGCAATCCGAACTCTGCCTAGATTGCCACAAGGATGTCGCCCGCGATGTCCGGGACAGCAAGGGCTTTCACGGTCGGTTGGCCGGTATCAAGGAGCGGCAATGCCGGGATTGCCATGGCGAGCATAAGGGGCGCCGGGCCGATGTGGTGCAGTTGGACAGGGAGCTGTTCGACCACAACCGCACGGATTTCCAACTGAAAGGCGGCCACGCCAAAGCCGACTGCGCCGATTGCCACAAGCCCGGCAAAAAGTTCCGCGAGGCGTCGTCGCAATGCATCGACTGTCACCGGAAAAACGATCCGCACCAAGGCCATCTCGGGGAAAAGTGCGGCGATTGCCACGAAGAATCCACGTGGAAAAAGCAGGCTTTCGATCACGACAAGACCGATTTTCCGCTTCGCGGCCAGCACCGCCAGACCTTGTGCCAGAGTTGCCATCCCGGCGAGCGCTACAAGGACACCCCGAAGGAGTGCTATGCCTGCCACAGGATGAACGACGTCCATGCGGGCCAACTCGGGCAAAAATGCCAGGACTGCCATACCAGCGATCGGTGGAAAAAGCCCGACTTCGACCATAACCGCGATACCCGGTTCAAGCTGGAGGGCGGCCACCGCGCGGTCGAATGCGAGGGTTGCCACAAAAAAGATCCCAAAGTGGAGAAGCTGCAAACCCGCTGTTACGCCTGCCACCGCGAGGACGACACGCACAAGGGGCGCTTTGGCGAAAAGTGCGAGAGTTGCCACACCGCGGCGAATTGGAAAAAGGCCGTTTTCAACCACGACAAGGATACGAAATATCCTCTGCGCGGCGCTCACAAGCCGGTCAAGTGCGAGGCGTGCCACAAAGATCCGCTCTATGCGGAAAAGCTGAAAACGGAATGCATCGCCTGCCATAAGGAGACCGACCCCCACAAAGGACAGGAAGGCGAGCGTTGCGAACAGTGCCACAGCGAGGAGGGATGGAAAAGCAAAGTGTCCTTCATGCACGACCTGACCAAGTTTCCTCTTATCGGCCTGCATGCGATCGTTCCTTGCGAGGAATGCCATCTCACGCCGAGATTCCAGGACGCGGACATTTCCTGCAACGCTTGCCATAAAAAAGACGATGTCCACAAGGGAAGCCTCGGTATCGCCTGCGAGCAGTGCCATAACCCCAATGGCTGGCGGATGTGGCTGTTCGATCACGACCGGCAGACCGAGTTCCCGCTGGAAGGCGCCCATGAAGATCTGGCTTGTCGGAGCTGCCATAAGCAGTCCGTTGCCGATTCCAAGGATATTCAGCTTTCCAAGGAATGTTTCTCTTGCCACGAGAAGGACGACGTGCACAAAAGCAACTTCGGCCGGAACTGCGGCCGCTGTCATGTACCTTCGTCTTTTCGCGAATCGAGGCGGCAAAAGGGCCGCTAGAACGCCGGCCCCGGCTATCCGCGACGCCGACGAAGCGGAATAATAAGCCCCTTGAATTTCCGGAGAGCGTTTCGTGAAACAAGCGTCCGTCTTGTCTGTTCTCGCCTTCGTGGTCCTGTCGTCGACGGTGCCGCCCGCCGCCGGCGGGCCGTTGCAGAAAGGCACGGCGGCTTACCGGAGCGGGGATTTCCAGAAAGCGATCCGTTACTGGCAACCTTTGGCGGACAAAGGCGACGCCGCTGCCCAGTACAATCTGGGCGCCCTGTACGAATACGGCGAGGGCGTGACCCGTGACGAAAAGAGGGCGGCGGAGTGGTACCGCAAGGCCGCCGAGCAGGGCTATGCCGCTGCACAATACGGGCTCGCGGGGATGTACCGCGATGGCCGGGGCATGGCGCCGGATCCGGTCCGGGCAGCGGGGTGGTATCGCAAGGCAGCGGAATCGGGAAACACGGGCGCCCAGTACCAACTGGCCGGAATGCTGGAACGCGGCGAAGGCCTGCGCCTGGATGAAATGAGCGCGGCGCTTTGGTATCTGCGCGCGGCGGAACAGGGAGAGGCCAAGGCCCAATTCAGTCTGGGCGGCCTATACAAGGACGGCCGCGGCGTGCCGAAAGACCCGGCCAAGGCTGCGTCATGGTACCGCAAGGCGGCGGAACAAGGTGTGGCCGCCGCGCAATACAACTTGGGTGCGATGTATGTCATGGGCATGGGCGTGCCTCAAGATCCGGCGCAGGCACTCGTCTGGCTGCGCAGCGCGGCGAACCAGGGCCATGTGCTCGCCCAGTCCCATCTCGGCACTTTATATAGCAGTGGCCGTGGCGCGCCACGCAACGATGCCGAGGCGGTGGTCTGGTATCGTCGCGCGGCGGAAGCCGGGAATGCCTTGGCACAGAACAACCTGGCAGCCATGTATGCACTCGGGCGCGGTGTTGCGCAGAACGCCGATTTGGCCGCGGAATGGTATCGCAGGGCGGCGGAACAGGGGCTGGCCGCCGCGCAGCTGACGTTGGCGGGCCTGTACCGGATGGGCAAGGGCGGCGTGCCGCAAGATGATGGGCAAGCGGTGAATTGGCTACGCAAGGCTGCAGCGCAGGGCAATGCGGCAGCGCGGTACGGATTGGGAGAGATGTACGAATACGGCCTCGGCGTGGAAGCCGATTTGCGACAGGCGTACATCCTTTACAGTCTGGCGGCCGGCGCGGGTAACGAAAACGCCGCACGGAATCGTGAGCGGCTCGCCGGTGAATTGGGGGCGGGGGATCTGGTCGAGGCGCAGCGCGCCATTTCGTCCTGGCAGGAAACGCCTGCGACGGTCGAACCCTAGCACACGGCAAAAAACGCCCATAAAAAACCCCGGCCTCCCTTGCGGGAAGGCCGGGGCCGTCGGCGAGGCTAAGCCCGCCGATGTTCCGCAAGACTATTTGCGGTGGAAGTTGACGTCGCTGTCGATGCGTACGTCGACGCGGCGGTTCTGCTGGTTGGCGGTGTTGTCCGGTCCACCGGCTTCGCCCACGGCGAGACCGCGCACCCGCGTGGTCTTGGCAATGCCCTGTTTGCCCAGAAGATCGCCGACGGCGTGAGCGCGGCGATGGGCCAAGCCCTTGTTCTTGCCCTTGGCGCCCACCGTGTCGGTGTAACCCAGCACGTCGAGGGACAGGTACGGGAACTTCTTGGACAGCCTGACCAACTCATCGACGCCGGCCTGGTTGACGTTCTGCGGAGCGGACTTCGCCGTATCGAAGTAGGCGATGGGTACGACCTTCTCCATGTGGATGGTTTCCAGGTCGTCCAGACGCTTGCAGATCTCGGTGTGACGGCCGCAGTTGTCATGCCAGCGGATCAGGGCCGCCTCGGAATCCTGGCGGTGCTTGATGGCGCGATCGCCGGCAGCCAGTGCGTCGGCTTCCAGGTCGATGTTCCAGTAATGATCGTCTTTCCAGTACTGGCGGATCAAACGCGCATGTTGCAGGTTTTCGATGGCCAGCATTTCATGATGCATGAAATCGCCGAAATCTCCGGAATAGGCCTGGTTGAGCTTGGCGTCCAAGGCCGAGGTGTCGTGCGGGGTCGTGGCGCAGCCGCCGAGCAGCCCGGCCATCCCCAATGCAATGGCTAAAGTGGTTTTTTTCATCACGTGACTCCTTCTTGTTGATGTTTATGTTCGAGAGGCAGGTTGGAAATTATTCCAGGCGCAGATCTTCGTGCTCGAAGCTGTCCAGCGGACCGAAGGTGGTCCAATGTCCCGGCAGGGCCGCGCCGAAATAGCGGCTGTCTTCGCTGAAGCGCTCGGTCACGTAACCCGGTTGGGCAAAATCGGAAGTGGCGAAGGGAAACGTCAGGAAATCGGCGGCGCCGACCACCGTTCTGGAAACGGTCTCGAACGCGCCGCGCAGCGTACCCCACGTCAGGCCGACGAGAATGTTGCTGTCGCTGCTGATATTGATGACGTTCTTGGGCAGTTCCACCCACCCCGTCGCCATGTTGGCCACGCCATGCCCCAGTTTGCCGACGGGGCTTTGGCCGTAACCGTCGGAAGACCCCCCTGCCTGCGCCGGGATGGCGGAGATGGCCAACGTTGCGGCCACTGTTGCGGAAATCAGGAATTTGGACGATTTCATAGATTCCTCCATAAAGATTATTAGTCTTAGACACTTTGCAAGGGATTGCAGTTTGGTCTCCCTTAAGGGCTAGTTTAGCCATTTTCTTGTTTATGTCTAAGTTTTTTTGTTCAAAACGGGAAATTTCCCGTAAACCGAATGCGATCGGGCGGCTGCCTCCATCGAAGGGGACGGCGGATATGTTTCAATTCGTCACGAGGCGGAAATTGCGGGCGCCGGTTTGACAGGACAAGGCACGGGGTATGCGGCGTCCGCCAACAACGGCGGTGAATGAAGAAGTGAACCAAAAGCGAGGAAAAACAGGATTGTGCACGATGCGGATTCGGGTCGGATTTGTACTGCTGGCGTTGCTGGGGCTTCGTCCGGTCTGGGCTGCGTCCGATTCCGAGCGGCTGCTGGATAATTTCGACGACCTGTCGGCATGGCGTGTTCTGGCTTCCGGCCAGGCGCGGCTGGCCATGACTTCGGAAGATGGGCCGGAGGGCAAGGTCATGCGCCTCGACTACGATTTCAGCGGCGGCGGCGGCTTCGTGGTGGTGAGCAAGGACGTGAAGCTCTCCCTCCCCGAGCAATATGCTTTCAAATTCCGTCTGCGCGGCGCGGCGCCGGTCAATCATTTCGAATTCAAGCTGGTCGATCCTTCCGGCAACAACGTCTGGCGTTATGAGAAGCGCTCGCTGGAGATGCCGGCGGAGTGGCGCGAAGAGCGGCTCGACAGCGAACAGGTATTTTTCGCCTGGGGGCCGGAGGGCGGGGGGCCGTTGCATCGCGCCGGGGCCATCGAGTTCGTGATCGGCGCCGACACCGGCGGCAAGGGCACCGTGTGGCTGGACGATTTGCGTCTCGAGGATCGCACCTACCGCACGAAGCCGGTGGTGACGGCTTCGAGCGCCTTGCCCGGCCGCAGCCCCCACTTGGCGTTCGATCGTGCCTGGAACACGGCCTGGCGCAGCGCCGCGCCGCGCGAGGCCCAATGGCTGACGGTGGATTTCCTGCAGCTTCGGCGTTTCGGCGGCCTGGTAATCCACTGGGACCCGCAGGATTACGCCACCGTATTCGAGTTGCAGTCCTCGCGGGACGGCTTCCGTTGGGAAACGGCGTACACCGCGTCCACGGCGGCCGGTCCGAGTTCGTACCTTTATCTACCCGACAGCGGGGCGCGCTATCTCCGGCTGTCGCTGCGCAAGAGCAGTCGGGGTCGCGGCTACGGCATCCGCGAGATCGAGATCAAGCCGGTGGATTTCGCCCGCGACCTCAACGGCTTTTTCCGTTCCGTGGCGCGTTCCTACGGCCTGAAGGGGCGCTATCCGCGTTATCTCTATGGGGAACAGGCCTACTGGACGACGGTCGGTTCCCTGGACAATGCGACCCAGGCGCTTCTCAACGAGGACGGTCTGCTGGAAGTGGACCGGGGCAGCTTTTCCATCGAGCCATTCCTCTACGTGGACGGCAAACTGCTGACCTGGGCGGACGTCTCCGCTCGCCAGTCCCTGGAGCAGGACGAACTGCCGATTCCCTCGGTGACCTGGACGGCCGGGAACCTGAGCCTGACCGTCACGGCGTTTATGTCCAACATCGGCGACAGGCCGGCGGTGTTCGCCCGCTACCGGCTGGAACAGCGCGGGGCTGTGGTCCGCCCGGTTCGTCTCTTTCTTGCCGTGCGTCCGTTCCAGGTTACCCCGTTCTGGCAGATGCACGAAGGCTTGGGTGGCATCACGCCGATCCGGGAATTGTCGTTTGCCGACGGCGCGGTTTGGGTGAACCGCAACAAGCGGGTGCTCACATTCACGCCGGCCCGGCGTTTCGGCGCCGCCGCCTTCGACCAGGGGCCGGTGACGGACTATTTGCGCGATGGCGATGCGCCGATCGGTTCCGAAGTCATCGATGCCTTCGGCTATGCCTCCGGTGCCTTGCGTTACGACCTGGAAATATCTGCCAACCAGTCCGGCGACGTGTTCATCGCCGTGCCGGTGGGGACGGAGGACCCGGGAAAAACGCCAATCCAAGATAGGGAAGTGCCGCAGGGATTGGCAGGCGAGGCGTTACTGGAACAGGCGATCCAGATTTGGGAAAGCGCGTTGCGGCACATCCGCATCGTCGGACCTCCTCCGGTCATGAAACTGGCAGAGGCTTTGCGAACCGAGGTCGGCCTCATTCTGGTCAACCGCGACGGTCCGGCTTTGCAGCCGGGTCCCCGGCGCTACGCCCGTGCCTGGATCCGCGACGGCGCGATCAGTGCCACGGCGCTGCTACAAACGGGTTTCGCCGGAACGGTGCGCGATTTTCTGCGCTGGTTCGTCCGCTACCAGACCGCCGACGGCCATTTCCCCTGCTGCGTGGACCGCAAAGGGCCGGACTGGCTGGCGGAATACGACAGCAATGGCCAGTTCATTTTCGCGGTGATGGAGTATTACCGTTTCACCGGTGACAAGGAGTTTTTGCGGGAGATGTGGCCGGCAGTCCAGCTCGCGGCCTCGTTCATGGACGGCCAGCGCCGCCAACGCATGAGCGCCGCCTGGCAGGGCGAGGATAAAAAAGCCTATTTCGGCCTGCTGCCGGAATCGGTCAGCCACGAAGGGTACATGGCTCATCCGGTGCATGCGTACTGGGACGACTTCTGGGCGCTGCGCGGTTTCCGTGACGCCGCCGACACGGCGCGCATCCTGGAAGATCAAGGCCAGATCGAACGCCTGAGCGCCTGGCGCGACGAGTTCCGGACCCATTTGTACGCGTCCCTCGATGCCACCATGGCCAGGCACGGCATCCCCTACCTGCCGGGCGCGGTGGAACTGGGCGATTTCGATCCGACCGCCAGTGCCGTGGCTGTGGGGGTTGTGGGCGAAATGCGCAATCTGCCCGAAGAGGCCACGCGCGTCACCTTCGACCGCTTTTGGGAAATCTTCGACCAGCGCCGCACCCATCGGGATACCTCCACCAACTTCAGCCCTTACGAAATCCGCATCGTCGAGGCGCTGACGCGCCTGGGCCAGCGCCAGCGGGCGCTGGAGCTTTTGGATTATCTGCTGGGCGCCATGCGTCCGCCGGCCTGGCATCAGTGGACGGAAATCGCCTGGAAAAACCTGCGTACCCCGGCGTTCATCGGCGACATGCCGCACACCTGGATAGGGGCGGAGTATATCCGCGCCGTGCGCACGCTGTTCGTGTACGAGGATGAGGCGGAAGACGCGCTGGTGCTGGCGGCCGGCCTGTCCGGCGAGTGGCTGGAAAATCGCGGCGTGGCGATCAAGGATCTGCCGACCCATTACGGCAAAGTGAGCTATGGCCTGCGCAGGAGCGGCGAAAATACCCTGTTGTTGACCCTGCGCGGAGATTTCACCCGCCAGCCGGCGAAAATTCTCCTCAAGCCGCCGCTGCCGGGACCGATCCGCTCCGTCACCGTCAACGGCCATCCCACCCTGGCTTTCGGGGCCGATGAGGTCACGCTGGGCGCGGCGCCCGCGGAAGTCGTCATAGAATATGAGTCCCGCGCCAACCGCAAACCGCTTGCTGGCGCGTCCGGTTCGACGGCGTTACATTGATTGCCGGATTGCGTTTTCATTTATCGACGAGGAGTTGCACATCGCCATGACCCGACGGGAACTCTTGACCCGCTTGCTGACGCTGGCCACCTGGGGGGCGCTGCCCCCGGCGCTGTTGTTCGCATCACGCGCCCAGGCCGGTGCGAAAGGCGCGCCGTTCGGCAAGGAGTGGCTGATCGCCGAAGCCGAACGCATCGCCCGCCAGCCTTACGCCGTTCCGGACGAGAAGCTGCCGGCCTGGATTGCCAAGCTGGACTGGGACGGCTACCAATCCATCCGTTTCCGCGCCGACCGATCCCTGTGGCGCCAGGAAAAGCTGCCGTTCCAGGCACGCCTGTTCCACCTGGGCTTGTTCTTCAAGCGGCCGGTGAAGATGCACGAAGTGGTGGACGGCGTCGCCACCCCGATCGCCTATTCGCCCGACTTGTTCGACTTCACCGGCAAGGTGCGGGCGGGCTCGGGCAGCGTGGACGGCTTCGCCGGCTTCCGCATCCACACCCAGGCGGACTGGGAGCGGGACATGTTCGCCTTTTTAGGCGCCAGCTATTTCCGCGCGGTGGGTGGCAGCAAGCAGTACGGCCTGTCCGCGCGCGGCCTGGCCATCGACAGCGGCATGGCGCGCGCCGAGGAATTCCCGGATTTTCGCGCCTTCTGGCTGGAGCGGCCCTCGGCCGCGTCGGACAGCGTGACCATCCACGCCCTGCTGGACAGTCCGAGCGTGGCCGGCGCCTACACCTTCACGGTCAAACCCGGCGATACCACGGTCATGGACGTGGACGCCCATCTCTTCACCCGCCAGCCCATCGAGCGTCTCGGCATCGCCCCTTTGACCTCCATGTTCCAGCACGGCGAGAACGATCGGCGCATGGGCGACGACTTCCGCCCGGAAATTCACGACTCCGACGGATTGGCGCTGCACACCGGGACGGGGGAGTGGATCTGGCGGCCGGTGGTCAATTCTTCCTATGTGCGCGTCAATTCCTTCCTGGACGACAATCCGCGCGGTTTCGGCCTGTTGCAGCGCGACCGCAACTTCGACCACTACCAGGACGACGGGACCTATTACGACAAGCGCCCCTCCCTGTGGGTGGAACCGCTGGGCGGCTGGGGCAAGGGCTCGGTGATGCTGGTGGAGATCCCCACCAAAGACGAAACCTTCGACAACCTGGTGGCGTTCTGGAACCCGGCGGACGCCGTGCAGGCCGGCCAGTCCCTGCAATTCGCCTACCGCCTGCACTGGGGCGGCACGCCGCTGGCGCGTCCGGCGGTGGCCGAGGTGGTCGCCACCCGCACCGGCGTCGGCGGCATTCCGGGGCAGAAGCAGACGGTGGCGTCGCGCAAGTTCGTCATCGACTTCAAGGGCGGGAAACTGGCCGGCCTGGATCACGGCAGCAAGGTGCAACCGGTCGTCAGCGCCTCTCGCGGCGAAATCCGCGCCGCCGCCGCCCGTCCGTTCAAGGAAATCGACGGCTGGCGCTGCAATTTCGACCTGGTGGCCGACGGGACGGCCCCGGTCGATCTGCGCTGTTACCTCAAGGACGCTGCCGGCGACGCGCTGACCGAGACTTGGCTGTATCAATGGTCGCCGGTATGACGGAAAAACGACGGGGGTGGCGGCTTCCCCAACGTGGTCGTCTGACGGGTGCCGCACACGGAGGTGCGGCATGAAGTATCCCACCCTCGAATCCTTCGTCGGCAACACTCCGCTGGTACGCCTGCAACGGCTGCCGGGCGCGACGGGCAACGTCATCCTCGCCAAGCTGGAGGGGAACAACCCGGCGGGTTCGGTCAAGGACCGGCCTGCGTTGTCCATGATCCGGCGCGCCGAGGCGCGCGGCGAGATCCATCCGGGCGACACGCTGATCGAGGCCACCTCGGGCAATACCGGCATCGCCCTGGCCATGGCAGCGGCCATGAAAGGCTACCGCATGATCCTGGTCATGCCGGAAAACCAGAGCGTGGAACGGCGCCAGACCATGCGCGCCTTCGGCGCGGAGCTGGTGCTCACTCCCGCGGCGGGGAGCATGGAAGCGGCGCGGGATGCAGCCGAGGCGCTGCAACGCCAGGGCAAGGGGCGCATCCTCGACCAGTTCGCCAATCCCGACAACCCCCTGGCCCATTACGAAGGCACCGGCCCGGAAATCTGGCGCGACACGCGCGGGACCATTACCCACTTCGTCAGTTCCATGGGCACCACCGGCACCATCATGGGCTGTTCGCGCTACTTCAAGGAAAGGAATCCCGCCATCCAGATCGTCGGCGTGCAACCGAAGGAAGGGGCGCAGATTCCCGGCATCCGCAAATGGCCGGTGGAGTACCTGCCGAGGATCTGCGACTTTTCCCGTATCGACCGCATGATCGACGTGGCCCAGGCCGACGCGGAGGAAACCACCCGCCGCCTGGCGTGCGAGGAAGGCATCTTTGCCGGCATTTCCTCCGGCGGGGCACTGTGGGCCGCGCTGCAGCTGTCCCGGGAAGTGGAAAACGCCGTCATCGTCACCGTCGTCTGCGACCGGGGCGATAGGTATCTGTCCACCGGGGTGTTCCCCTCCTGATGGCGCGAATGTCCCGGCGGGCGCGCCTGCCCACGGAAGCGGCGCAGGCGGCGATCGATTCCCTGACCCACGATGGCCGCGGCGTGGCCCATGTGGACGGGCGCGCCGTGTTCATCGACGGCGCTCTGCCGGGGGAAACGGTCCGCTTCCGTTATACGGGCATACGGCGCGACTTTGCCGAAGGGCGGGCGGAGACGGTACTGGAATCCTCCCCCGAGCGGGTCGAACCCTTCTGTGCGCATTTCGGCGTCTGCGGCGGTTGCGCGCTGCAGCACCTGGCGCCCGAGGCGCAGATTCGCTACAAACAGACCCAGTTGCTGGAACAGCTCAAGCGCATCGGCAAAACGGAGCCGGCTTCGGTGTGGGCGCCGTTGACCGGGCCGGTGGCGGGCTACCGGCACAAGGCGCGGCTGGGGGTGAAATTCGTGGCGAAAAAGGGCCGGGTGCTGGTGGGCTTCCGCGAGAAGTCCAGCGCGCTGCTGGCCGACCTGCAGCGCTGTCCGGTGCTGCACCCGGCGGTGGGGGAAAAGCTGGAAGCCTTGGGAGGCCTGATTTTTTCCCTGGGTTTGCGGGATAAGATTCCGCAGATCGAAGTCGCCCTGGGCGATGACCGCCACGCGCTGGTGTTCCGCGTCATGGACGATCCGGGCGTCGACGATCTGGCGCGTCTCGCCGCTTTCGGCGCGGCGCATGGCTTCGACATTTACTTGCAAAGGCACGGGCCGGACTCGCTACGCCCGTTGTATCTGGACCAATCCGCAGGGAGCGGATTGGCACGCGAAGTGCCCGAAGGGGGCCGGGCAGGGATTGCCCGGCATGAATATCCGCCGCTGCCCGGCTACGCGCTGGAGGATTTCGGCGTGGATTTCCGTTTCCGGCCGGGCGAATTCACCCAGGTCAATCCGGCCATCAACCGGCACATGGTGGCCCGCGCCGTGGAGTTGCTCGATCTCCGGCCCGAGGACACGGTGCTCGATCTGTTTTGCGGCCTGGGCAACTTCACCCTGCCTTTGGCGCGGCGGGCGGGCGAAGCGACGGGTGTGGAAGGCGACGCAGGACAGGTGGAGCGTGCCCGCGACAATGCGCGGCGCAACGGGCTCGAGAACGTCTATTTTCATGCCGCCGATCTGTTCCAGCCGGTGAAAGGCCAGGACTGGGCCGAGCGGCGTTACGACAAGCTGTTGCTCGATCCGTCGCGCGCCGGGGCGCGGGAAATCCTGGAGTATATTCCGCGCTGGAAGCCTGCACGCATCGTCTACGTCTCCTGCAACCCGGCCACCCTGGCCCGCGACGCCGGCGTTCTGGTGCACGATCTGGGTTACCGGCTGCTGGGCGCGGGGGTCATGGACATGTTCCCGCACACCGCGCACGTCGAATCCATCGCCCTGTTCGGGCGCGGCAAATGAACGATCATAGCGACTCGCGCTACGATCATTCCCCTCACCCCGGCCCGCTCCCGCTGGGAGAGGGTGAGCAAGGTTGCTGCGGCTTTCACTCCGAACCGGGCGACCTTTACCTGCGCGTCAGCCTGGCGGAGCAGGTGCTGCGCGTGGTGGAAAACGGCGGGGTTGTGGCCGAATATCCGGTTTCCACGGCAAAAAACGGCGCAGGCGAACTCAACGGCAGCGGTTGCACGCCGCGCGGCTGGCACCGCATCTGCGCCTGCATCGGGGCGGGAATGCCAGTCGGCACGGTCTTCGTGGGCCGTCGGCCCACCGGAGAGATGTACGCCCCGGAACTGGCCGCCGCGCAGCCGGAGCGCGACTGGATTCTCAGCCGCATTCTCTGGCTGAGCGGCTTGCAGCCGGGGTTCAACCGTTTCGGCGCGGTGGATACGGCGCGGCGGTATATCTACATCCATGGCAGTCCCGATGGGGCGGTAGCGGGCATTCCGGCCTCGCACGGCTGCATCCGGATGCGGAATGCCGATATACTTCGGCTATTCCAGCAGGCTAAGGTCGGCACGCGGGTTTTGCTTCATGAAAATGTGACGTGTCCATGACCCCAGGCGAAGAAGATATCCTCGACGCGGCACGGCTGGAAATCGGCCGCTTGCGCACTTTGCCCGCCATGTCCACCAGCACCCAGCGGCTGCTGATGGCCCTGCAGCGCCCGGACGTGTCCGTGGACGACCTGAGCCGGCTGATCGAGGACAGTCCCTCGCTGACCGCGCGGCTGCTGGGTTTGGCGAATGCCGCCTATTTCGGCTGCCGCGGCCGGGTGTATTCGGTGCGCCAGGCCATCTACCAGGTGCTCGGCATGGGGGTCGTCAAAAGCCTGGTGCTGACCCACGTCCTGTGCGACGAAATCGATGCCTGCCGCTGCCGTGCTTTCGATCCGCGCCTCTTTTGGTCCGTCTCGGTGTTGACGGCGGCTTTTTCCCAGCAGATCGCGCTGCGCGCGCGCGTCACCCCCCAGCTCGATCCCTCCCAAGCCTATGTGGGCGGTTTGCTGGTGAATATCGGTTTGCTGGCGATGGCGCACGTTTTTCCCGAGCCGATGGCGGAAGCCCTGCGGGAAGTGGAGTCGCGGCAAAAGAAACTTTCCCTGCTGCTGCGCAAGCGTCACGGCCTCGATCAGTACGAGGCCGGTGCGTGGCTGATCGAGCGCTGGCGCCTTCCGGAAATCTACCGTTTGGCTGTCGCCCAGCACAGCAGCCGGCAAATCGGCAACAGGAAGCCGTGCGACCTGGCCCGGCTGACGCGGTTGGCCCATGTCCTGGCGCACGACTGTTATTACCAGGAGAACCATTGCGCCGATTACGCCGACGCGGCGGGCACTCTGGGCGTGGAAATCGCCGAACTGGAACTGATATTGGAAAACATGCGCGCGCGGCGCGAAGATGTCCTTGAACTGGCGAAATTGCTCGGAGGGGTGTGATGCGCAGCTATCTGGAATTGTTGCGGGAATCCAGCCGGGATCTGAGCATCCATTTCGTGGATCTGATCGGTTCCCTGTCCACCCTGCAGGAGCTGATGGGTATCGACATCCGGGCGAGCGACGAGCGCGTTCTGGTGCGCGAATCCCTGAAGGTGCTGATCCAGAATCAGGACATGGAACGCTGCTCCGTCTTTCTTCTGGAGCCGGACGGCTGGCTGGTCAACGTCACCGGCATGACGCGGGAGGAGTCCGGGCGTCCCAACGACGAAGCCGCCTTCTGCCAGGTTGCGAGCGCGCGGCGTTTTCGCATCGGCGAGGGGGTGATCGGCGAGGCGGCGCGCAGCCTGACCCTGCAACACTGCCCCGATTGCCGCCACGATCCCCGCTTCGCCCACACCGACGGGGAAAGTGAAGCCAGAATGCCCGGGTCGCTGATTTCCATGCCGATCCACTGGTCGGGAGAGCTGGCCGGCGTGCTCAACATTTCCCATCCCCAAGCCGGCTATTTCAGCGAGTGGCATGAGCGCCTGCTGAACCTGTACGCCAGCTTGCTGGCGTTGCTCATCTCCAACCACCGCCTGTTTCGCAACCTGGAGGGCGAGGTCCGCAGTCGCACCCAGGCCCTGGAGATGGCGCTGGAGGAGGCCCGCAACCTCAAGCAGCGTTACGAGGAACTGTCGCTGATCGACGAACTGACCACGCTGTTCAACCGCCGCTATTTCTTTCCCAACGCCGAGACGGCGATGGTCAACGCCCTGCGCTACGGCGAGCCGTTCAGCATCCTGCTGCTCGACCTGGATCACTTCAAGGCCATCAACGACCAGTATGGCCACGCCGCCGGGGACTACGTGCTCAAGACTTTCTCCCTGCTGTTGCGGCAGCTGGTGCGGCGCGGCGACATTCTGGCCCGCATGGGCGGCGAGGAATTCATCATCGCCGCCAGCAACGCCGACCCGGAATGCGCCCGGTTGCTGGCCGAGCGCATCCTGCACGGCGTGCGCGAACTGGCCTTGATCTACCATGAACGGCCGATGTCCATCCGCGTCAGCGTCGGTGTCGGCTGCCTGGACCACGCCACGGCGAAACGCGAAGGCTGGACCCTCGACACCCTGGTCAGCCAGGCCGATTCCGCCCTCTACGAAGCCAAGGGGCAGGGGCGCGATCGCTACGTGTTTTTCTCTTCCTGATCCCACTCCGACCACAACTCCCAAGGTTTTTTTGCATGGCATTGCATTGCGGAATCGTCGGCTTGCCCAACGTCGGCAAGTCCACCCTGTTCAACGCGCTCACCCAGGCGGCCATCGCCGCGGAAAATTATCCCTTTTGCACCATCGACCCCAACGTGGGCGTGGTGCCCGTGCCCGACGCCCGCCTCGATGCGCTGGCGGCCATCGTCAAGCCGCAGCGCGTCGTGCCGGTGGCGGTGGAGTTCGTGGACATTGCCGGTCTGGTGGCCGGTGCTTCCAAAGGCGAAGGGCTGGGCAACCAGTTTCTCGCCCACATCCGCGAGACCGAAGCCATCGCCCACGTGGTGCGCTGCTTCGAAAACGACGACATCGTCCACGTAGCCGGCCGGGTGGACCCCTTGTCCGACATCGAGGTCATCAACACCGAACTGTGCCTGGCGGACCTGGCCAGCGTGGACAAGGCGCTGGTGCGCGTCGGCAAGGCGGCCAAGGCCGGCAACAAGGACGAACTGGAAAAGAAACAGCTGCTGGAGCGGGTTTCCGCCTGGCTGGACACCGGCAAGCCGGTGCGCTCCATGCTCCTCGACGCGGAGGAAAAAGCCGCGCTCTACGAACTGCACCTCCTGACTGCCAAGCCCATGATGTACGTGGCCAACGTGCAGGAAGGCGGCTTCGAGAACAACCCCTTGCTCGACGCGGTGCGCAAACATGCGGAAGCCGAAGGCGCGGTGGTGGTCCCTGTCTGCGCCGCCCTGGAAGCGGAAATCGCCCAACTGGACGAAGCGGAAAAAGGCGAATTCCTGGCGGATCTGGGGCTGGCCGAGCCGGGGCTGAACCGCGTCGCCCGCGCCGCCTACCGGCTGCTGAATCTGTCCACCTACTTCACCGCCGGCGTCAAGGAAGTGCGCGCCTGGACCATCCCCATCGGCGCCACCGCCCCCCAGGCGGCGGGCGTGATCCATACCGATTTCGAGAAAGGCTTCATCCGCGCCGAAGTCATCGCCTACGACGACTTCATCGCCTACAAGGGCGAGCAGGGCGCCAAGGACGCGGGCAAATGGCGGTTGGAAGGCAAGGAGTACGTCATGCACGACGGGGATGTGGTGCATTTCCGCTTCAACGTCTGAGCCTGGGCGGTGGGACTAAGGCGCCCACAATCAGAAACCGCAGTTCATGGGCCGCGTGCAGTTTCGGTCCGAAACACGGCACTTTCCATGGACAGGCGTCCACGGAGCGGGGCTGTCTGAGTCCCGCCCGCTGCCATCCGGCCCCGGCAGGACCTGAAAGGCCGCTCTACCATCCCGGCGCTACGTGCCACCCCTCCTTTTCAAGGAGGGGTCGCCCCGCAGGGGTGAGGGTGGTTACTCGGCCTCGACGGATACAACGGCGGGCGTGATTGTGACCCCAATCACCGGCCAGGCAAAGGCGCAGACGGCCGTCCGCAGACCAACAAGGGAGTGCAGCGCGCATGAAAGAAGCCACAGCCCGCATCAAGATCAACAAGCTGCTCGAAGCGGCAGGCTGGCGCTTCTTTGCGGATAGCGACGGCTCCGCCAACATCCGCCTCGAACCCAGCGTCGCGATCAAGTCGACCGATCTCGATGTCCTCGGGAAAAACTTCGAGAAGACCGAAAGAGGCTTCGTCGACTTCCTGCTCCTCGACGCAAAGGGCTTTCCGCTGCTCGTCCTCGAAGCCAAGGCCGAGGACAAAAACCCGCTCGTCGGCAAGGAGCAGGCCCGCAAGTACGCCCGCTCCCAGAACTGCCGCTTCGTCATCCTCTCCAACGGCAACCTGCACTATTTTTGGGATCTGGACCGCGGCAATCCGTACGTCATCACCTCTTTCCCGACACCGGATTCGGTCAGCGGCTACCGAAAAGTCACGCCGAACCCGCAGCGCCTGACTACGGAGCGGGTCGGCGACGACTACATCGTCTTCACGCAGCGCCCCAACTATCAGGCGGAGGCCGGCTGGAGGAACGAAGGCGAGCGTCCGGCCTACATTCAAGCCAACAAGCTGCGCTTTCTCCGTCCGTACCAACTGAAGGCCCTCCACAGCGTCCAATCTGCCGTCAAGGAGGGCAAGGACCGCTTCCTGTTCGAGATGGCCACCGGCACCGGCAAGACGCTGACCGCAGCCGCCGTCATCAAGCTTTTTCTCCGTTCCGGAAATGCCCGGCGGGTGCTGTTCCTGGTCGACCGGCTCGAACTGGAAGACCAGGCCAGGAAAGCCTTCGCCGCACTGCTGTCCGCGGACTTCCAGACCGTCATCTACAAGGAGAACCGCGACGACTGGCGCCGCGCGGAGATCGTCGTCACCACGGTGCAGTCGCTGCTCTTCAACAACAAGTACCAGAAACTCTTTTCGCCGACCGACTTCGACCTCGTCATTTCCGACGAAGCCCACCGCTCCATCGGCGGCAACGCCCGCGCGGTGTTCGACTATTTCATCGGCTACAAGCTGGGCCTGACGGCTACGCCGCGCGACTACCTCAAGCGTTTCGACCAGACCAATCCCACCACCCGCGACCCGCGCGAGGCCGAACGTCGCCTGCTGCTCGACACCTACCGCACCTTCGGCTGCGAGAACAGCCAGCCGACCTTCCGCTACTCCCTGCTCGATGGCGTAAAGGAAGGCTTCCTGATCAACCCGACCGTCGTGGACGCCCGCACCGAGGTCACCACCACGCTGCTTTCCGAACAGGGCTTCGTCGTTTCGTTTGCCGACGACACCGGCGAGGACCAGCAGCAGGCCTTCAAGCAGCGCGAGTTCGAGAAGCGTTTCTTCGCCGACACCACCAACCATCTCCTGTGCAAGACGTTTCTGGAAAACGCCATGCGCGACCCGGTCAGCGGCGAAATCGGCAAGGCTATCGTCTTCGCCGTCAGCCAGAACCACGCCGCCAAGCTGGCCCAGATACTCAATCAAATGGCCGACCGCATCTTCCCGGCCAAGTACCAGTCCGACTTCGCCGTGCAGGTCACCTCCCAGATACCCGACGCCCAGCAGTTCACCATCAACTTCGCCAACAACAACCTGCTCGGCTCGGCCAACTTCCTGCCCGCTTACAAGACCAGCAAGGCGCGCATCTGCGTCACCGTCGGCATGATGACCACCGGCTACGACTGCACCGACATCCTCAACATCGCTCTGTTCCGTCCGATCTTCTCGCCCACCGACTTCATCCAGATCAAGGGACGCGGCACCCGCAAGCACGACTTCCGCGAGCTGCTATTCGACGCCACCGTCAAGGAAGGCGTGCAGCAGCCCGTCAAAACCGCCTTCAAGCTATTCGACTTCTTCGCCAACTGCGAATACTTCGAAGAGGAGTTCAACTACGACGAGGTGCTGAAGCTCCCCCGGCCCCAGGGCAGGGGCCGCGAAGAAGACGGTGGCACCGGTCCGGTGGTCGTCGGCGGCACTTACGAACACCTCGGCGCCGACATCCTCGCATCGCTGCGCGTCGAGGAAATCACCGCCGAGGGCATGAAGATCGACCGCATGTTCTTCGAGAGATTCGAGGACGCGGTGCGCGAGAACGAAACCATCGCCAAGGCGGTCGAAGCCGGGCAGTGGGACCGCGTCATCGACTACGTGAACCGCGAGGTTTTCGACAAGCCCGAGGAGTACTACACCCTCGACAAGCTGCGCAAAGCCGCCGCCGTGGACCGCCGCCTGACCCTGCGCGAAATCCTGGAGAAGGTCTTCGGCCTCATCCCGCGCTTCAAGTCCAGGGATGAGCTGCTGGAAGAAGAGTTCTCCAAGTTCGTCGCCGACCGCGTACCCGAGCCGCCCTCGGCCATCCCGGCCATCAAGACCTACTTCAAGGCCTACGTCACCAGCAACCGGGTGCGCGACATCATCGACAGCCGGCAGTTCACCGATCTGGCGACCAACCCGTACTTCAGCACCCACGATTTCAGAGCCGTGCCCCAGCCGTACCGCACGCTCGTTCCCGAATACGTCAAGGATTACGTGTCCTTGAACCAGTTCGCGCCCTGAACATGCATGAGGTGCCGAGGCGCTTCCTGGCACACATATTGGCGTGATACACTTATTAATGTGTTACTTCCATGGAGGCAAGAAATGGCAAGCACCGTCAATTTCACCGGCGCGGTTGATCGCGATCTGCTCAAGCGCGCCAAAATCATTGCCGCCAAGACCGACACCTCGGTCAATGCCCTCTTCAACGCCGAGCTTCGCCATCTGGTCGAAACCTTCGAGGCGGCCGAAGCGACAGGCAACCAGAATTACCGGCGGCTGCTCGACTTTTCGCTGGGGCGGCTTGCAGGCGACGAAGCCATGCGTGCGCTGGGAATCGATAGCGAGGAAGACCTCTTCCTGTTGATGGCGCAAGCCCACCTGCCGATGCCGCGATTGCCGGACGCCGACACGCGCGATATGGTCGATCAACTGAAATCGCTGGCAAGCTGAGCCGCTCGCGATGGCCGCGAACGTTGCTCTGCTGCCCGACGCCGGGCCGCTGATCACGCTGGCCTATGCCGATGCGCTCGACCTGCTGTTCAAACCCGGCTGGCCGATTGTGCTGGTCGATATGGTGCTGCACGAAGTGACACGCAACCAGACGCCGACCAGCGAGAAACTGGCGCAGTGGGCCGCCTCTGGCCAGGTATCGATGCGCCCAACCCGCACCTTCCAGCATCACCAGCAAAGGCTGGCGACAAACCCCGTCGCCGCCCGCGCCGCCAATCTCGGCGAACTGGCGATCCAGGAAATCATGAACGACTTCGCTCTGGACCAGCCGCGACAAACCGGCGTGTTCCTGTTCGAGGACCACAAAATCGCCCGCGCCAGCTTTTTGCTGCCGGGCAACTGCCGCAAGATCAGCACGCGCGCCTACCTGTTGTTTCTGGAGCAGCAAGGCTGGCTTGAGTCGGCAGCGGATATCGAGCGGCGAGCCATCCAGGCCGGGCGCAACTTTTCGAAACTGCGCTTCCCGTCCGAATAATCCGTTTCAGGAATCCCCGTGCTCGACACCGATACCAAACGCCGCATCGACACCGCTCGCGACATCCTCGTCGGCAAAGTCCCCGACCCAAAATCCCAGGTCGAGCAGATCACCATCGCCCTGATCTACAAGTTCATGGACGACATGGACGCCGAGAGCGAGGAACTCGGCGGCAAGCGCAAGTTTTTCACCGGCGCCTACTCCCGCTATGGCTGGGCCAAGCTCATGGCCCCCTCGCTCGGCGGCCACGAGATGCTCGGCCTCTACGGCGAGGGCATTGCCAAGATGCCCGAGAACCCCGGCATCCCGCCGCTCTTTCGCGACATCTTCAAGAACGCCTACCTGCCTTACCGCGACCCCGAAACGCTCAAGGCCTTCCTCAAGATCATCGACGAGTTCAGCTATGACCACAGCGAGCGCCTCGGCGACGCCTTCGAGTATCTGCTCAGCGTCCTCGGCAGCCAGGGCGATGCCGGCCAGTTCCGCACCCCGCGCCACATCATCGACTTCATGGTCGAAGTGCTCGCCCCGCAGAAACACGAGACCATCCTCGCCCCCGCCTGCGGCACCGCCGGCTTCCTCATCTCCGCCTACAAGCACATCCTGCGCAGCAACACCGACGCCAAGGGCCACAGCACCCTCACGCCCGACGACAAGGGTCGCCTCGCCAAGAACTTCAAGGGCTACGACATCTCGCCCGACATGGTGCGGCTTTCGCTGGTGAACCTCTACCTGCACGGCTTCACCGATCCGCACATCTACGAATACGACACCCTCACATCCGAAGAGCGCTGGAACGAATTCGCCGACGTCATCCTCGCCAACCCGCCCTTCATGTCGCCGAAGGGCGGCATCAAGCCGCACAATCGCTTCTCGGTACAGTCCAAGCGCAGCGAGGTCCTGTTCGTGGACTACATGGCCGAGCACCTCACCCCCACCGGCCGCGCCGGCATCATCGTGCCCGAGGGCATCATCTTCCAGAGCCAGACCGCCTACACCCAACTGCGCAAGATGCTGGTGGAGGGCTACCTCGTCGCAGTCGTGTCATTGCCTGCCGGCGTGTTCAATCCCTACTCCGGGGTCAAGACCTCGATCCTGATTCTCGACAAGTCGCTGGCCAGGGCGAGCGACAGCATCGCCTTTTTCAAAGTGGAAAACGACGGCTTCGGCCTCGGCGCCCAGCGCCGCGCCATCGAGAAGAACGATCTCCCGCAAGTCCAGGCCGAACTCGCCGCTTACCTCCAAGCCCTCCGCAGCGGTGAACCCTCTCCCTCTGGGAGAGGGCAGGGTGAGGGAGCGGAGGTAAAAGTTACGCTGGGCCTGATCGTCCCCAAAGAAAAGATCGCGGCGAATGGCGACTACAACCTCAGCGGGGAGCGGTATCGGGAGAATGGGGCAGCGCTCACGGCTTTTCCGTTTCGTCCGATCAAGGACATCGCAAGCGACCTGCGAGCCGGCTTTGCGAGCGGTCAATCCGGTGTTGATACGGTCGGCGTGCCGCATGTGCGCCCAATGAACGTCAACGAGGACGGCCGATTTGTCGCGGAGGGCATGAAGTCGATTTCGGAAGAGGAGTACAAGGGCCGCGAGGAATACGCACTTGAACCCGGCGATGTGCTCTTCAATAACACGAACAGCGTTGAACTGGTTGGGAAAACGTGTCTCATCGAAGCCCCGATACGCGGCGGCTTCTCCAATCACATGACGCGCATTCGCGTCAACCGGGACATCTGCATTCCTCGCTTCCTCTCGCTGCTACTTCACAGTGCTTGGCGCAAGGGTCAGTTCACCGAGCGAGCAACGAGGTGGGTCGGCCAAGCAGGCATCAACACCAAGTCGCTCGGCGATTTTGAGATCCCCCTGCCGCCGCTGGAGGTGCAGAAGGAGATCGTGGCGGAAATCGAGGGCTACCAGAAAGTCATCGACGGCGCCCGCGCCGTCCTCAACCACTACCGCCCTCACATCCCAATCCGCCCCGATTGGCCGATGGTCCCACTTGGAGAACACTTCTCAACGTCGAGTGGCGGCACGCCATCGAAAGACGAGCCGAGTTACTGGATTGGCGACATTCCTTGGGTCTCGCCGAAGGACATGAAGTCGGATGTCATCGTCGATACAGAGGACCACATCTCGGAAGCTGCTGTGTCCGGCAGTGCCACGAAACTGTTCCCTGCACAAACCGTCGTCTGTGTGGTTCGTTCGGGCATTCTGAAGCATTCATTCCCAGTGGCGCTGCTTTCACGACCAATGTGCATCAATCAGGACTTGATTGCATTCCAGCCGAAGGGCAGCGCAATAAGTTCAGAGTTTCTGTTCTATGTGCTGAAGACAAGGTCAGCTTTGATCCTTGCAGATGGCATCAAACCTGGGGTTACAGTCCAGAGCTTCTATAACGGCTTCTTCAAGGAATACCAAATCCCCCTCCCACCCCTCGCCACGCAGCAAGCCATCGTAGCGGAGATCGAAGCCGAGCAGGCGCTGGTGGCCGCCAACCGCGAACTGATCACCCGCTTCGAGAAGAAGATTGAGGCCACCCTCGCCCGCGTCTGGGGCGAGGACGAGCCGGCCCCGGGGAGGAATAGGTCATGAAAGGACAACGTGGAAATCCTGGCCTCAAGGGGCGGTTGGTTGACAAGGGCGTCGAGGCGTACATCCTCGCCTTGGAAACCATCAACCGGCTTTCCATCCAATACCGGGTCGAAACATTCTGCTATCTGCTTTGTAATGGCTATGTCTGCATTAACAGTTGAAAATGCTTTTCCAGGCCAAGGGCGGCCTGGAGGCCACCCAACGGGGAGTTCCGTTCGCCGCAACGTTCCAGCCACCTGCGCCAGCCCAGATAATTTTCCAGGTACTTGGTGGCCAC
>DATDOO010000125.1:0-2492 GCA_035293245.1 Methylococcaceae bacterium | reverse complement strand
GTAATCCGTCCGATCCTGCCCAAGGCCCGAGTGGTGCACGACCTCTATCCCAAGCCACTGTGGATGACTCAAGCTGGGAGCCGGATGGTGTAACGCTCCAAGTCCGGTTCTGCGAGGAGCCGGGGACGAACCGATGCAAGGTGAAGATCGTGTGGCACCGCCGGGAAACCAGGCGGCAAACAGAGAAGACCAACTTGAACCTAACCATCGGCAAGGAACCGGCTTACTCTCCGATTTGTTTTTACGACCAGACCACGGTGGATTCACTCCTCAGGCCGGATGGTCCAGCACTGGTGGATGCGCGGATTGCGGGCGAAGTCGGGCGGCAGGGTGGCGCGGCTGATGTCCTCGATGCGGCAATCGCCCAAACTTTCCGCCTCCAGGCGGAAAGTACGCAGGTTGGTGGAAAACACCAGCGTGCCGCCGGGCGCAAGGAGATCGAGGCAGGCGCGGATCAGATGCGGGTGGTCGCGCTGCACGTCCAGCACGTCGGCCATGCGCTTGGAATTGGAAAAGCTCGGCGGGTCGAGGAAGATCAGGTCGTAACGCCGCCTTTCCCTCCGCGCATTCTCCAGCCAGGCGAGACAATCGGCCTGAATCCTTTCGTGCATGCTTCTGTCGAGCCCGTTCAGTTCGAAATTGCGCCCCGCCCAGTCCAGGTAAGTGGCGGACATATCCACCGAGGTGCTGGCGCGCGCTCCGCCCAGCGCGGCGTGCACGGTGGCGGTGGCGGTGTAGCAGAACAGGTTGAGGAAGCGCTTATCCTTGGCCCATGCGCCGAGCTTTTGCCGGGTGACGCGGTGGTCGAGGAACAGCCCGGTGTCCAGGTAATCCTCGAAATTCACCCAAAAGCGGCCGCCGTGCTCGAAAACGGTGTGGAAGCGCCCCGCTTCGCTTTCCCTTTCATACTGCGCCGCACCCTTCTGCCGCTGGCGCACTTTCAGGAACAGGTGATCCGGCCGGATGTCCAGCAGCGCGGGGATTTCCGCCAGCGCATCGGCCAGCCGTGCTTCCGCCAGCGCCGGGTCGATGCTGCGCGGCGCGGCGTATTCCTGCGCCAGCACCCAGCGCTCCTCGCCCTGGTACAAATCCACAGCCAAGGCATATTCGGGCAGATCGGCGTCGTAGACCCGGTAGCAATCTACCCCCTCGCGCTTCGCCCAGCGGGACAGATGCTTCAGGTTCTTGCGCAGCCGGTTGGCGAAATCCTCCGCGCCGCCGTGACCCGCGGATTTGCGCTGCCGCGCCAGGCGCAGGGCGTCGCGCACTGCCTGCCGTGCCGGAGTGTCCTGGCCCGCATCGCGCGGGGTGAAGAAGCGCGACTCCTCCACCGTCAGCCGCAGCAGCACGCACTCCAGCGCGCCGTTGCGCAAATGCAGCGGCTTTTCCGAGCGAATGCCCAATCGAAACCCCAGCTCCGGATTGCCGGTGAACACCGCCGCCCGCCAGCCTTGGAAGCGGCTTTTCAATACTTCGCCCAGCCGCTCGTACAGCGCCGGGACGGTCTTTTCATCGCCCAGCCGCTCGCCGTAAGGCGGATTCACCACCAGCAAACCGGTCGGCGCGACGGGGGCGGCGTCGGCCAGTTCGCGCTTTTCGATGTGCACCAAGCCGGTCAGTCCGGCGCGGGCGACATTCTCCAGGGCGGCGCGCACCGCGCGGCGGTCTTCGTCGTAGCCGACGATTTTCGGCACGGATTTGAACCCCGCCGCGCGGCGCGCCTGGGCTTCCTCGCGCAAACGCGCCCACAGCAACCCGTCGTGGCCGCGCCAGCCGAAAAAGCCGAAATAGTCGCGCAATAGCCCCGGCGCGCTGTCGGCAGCGATCAGCGCCGCCTCGATGCACAAGGTTCCGGAACCGCACATGGGGTCAAGGAACGCGCAGCCTTCAGCGGCGGCTTCCGGCCAGCCGGCGCGCAGCAGAATGGCGGCGGCCAGGTTTTCCTTCAGCGGCGCGGCGCCGCCCTCGTCCCGGTAGCCCCGCCGGTGCAGGCTTTCGCCCGACAGGTCCAGGTAGATTTCTCCCCGCGCCTCCTCCACGTGGACGTGCACCCGCACGTCGGGCCGTGCGGTGTCTACATCGGGCCGCTGTCCGGTAATTTCGCGGCAGGCATCGACGATGGCGTCCTTCACCTTCAACGCGGCATAGTGGCTGTGGCCCAGGGTCGAGCGCGACTCCGTGAAGCCCACCGCGAACGTCCCGCGCGCATCCAGCACAGCAGGCCAGTCGATGCCGCGCGCCCCGGTATATAGCGCGTCGAAATCGGCCGCCGGAAATTCGCCCAGCTTGAGCAACACCCGGTTGGCCAAGCGCGACCACAAACAGGCGCGATAAGCCGTCTCCAGCGTTCCGGCGAAGGTCACTCCCGCCCGCTGCTCGCGGGGCACCTCCGCGCCCAGCCCGCTCAGTTCGCGGCTCAGCAGCGGCTCGACGCCCAGCGGGCAGGTGACGAAAAAGGTGTGGTTGGTATCGGGCACGGCGTCTCTCCTTGT
>DATDOO010000124.1:0-4946 GCA_035293245.1 Methylococcaceae bacterium | reverse complement strand
GGCGTGGCCCGCCGGCGCTCCACCTCCAGCCAGTCCAGGGCCAGGCGTGCGAGGCGGCCGCTTTCCAGTTCCAGCAGGCGCGCCTGGCGCCGCAGGAAAGGGTAGTCGCGTTCGGCGTCATTCAGCGCCTGGCGCGCGGCGCGGGCGGCCATGGCGGCAAGATCCTCCGGGCTTTGCGCGAGCAGGCCCTCCAGCGAGGCCAGTTCCCGCCACAGCAGTTCCAGCACCCGGTGCACCAGGTTGCCGCGTTGCGCGGCGTCGAGACCTTCGGCGGGGGTTTCCAGATCGCAGGCGCGCAGCCGGTAGCGGGCGAACGCCTGGAACGGACAGGCAGCCTGGGATTTGAGCAGGCCCGCGCCGCCCCGCGCCGCGTGCAGGGGCGGACCTTGCACATCCTCGACGCAACTCAAGGGCGCCGGCCCCAAGTGGAATGGCTCCTGCGGGGTGTCATCGGTGCTGGACAAAGGCAAAGCAGCGATCAGGGGACTGGGGGCCAGTTCGCGCTCGCCGTCGCGCAGGGGGTGCGAGACCACCACCTCCGGCGCGCTGGACAACAGGCGTTCGGTGAGGAGGCGGGCGTAGTCCAGTTCCCGCTGGGCGCTGGCGCGCGGCAGGCCGTGCCGGCGCTGCAAGGCCAGCGGCAGGAACGGGTTGGGTTCCGGCGCGGGCGGCCAGATGTCCTCGTGCAAGCCGAGCAGCCAGAGATAATCGAACTCCAGCCCACCCGCTTCCAGAGGACCGAGTATCTGCACCGGCGCGTCCGGAGATTCGGGCTGGAAAAGCGCGTCATTGGCCAGTTCCTCCAGCTTCGCCAGGGCTTCGTCCAGACCGAGGTGCGGGCGGAGCGGGGCCAGCGCGGCTAAGTCGACGCTCAAATTCCGCCAGGCCTGGGCGGCTTGGTAGTCGCGGCTGTCCAGCGTCCTTTCGCCTGGCCAGCCCAGCGCCCGCAGCGCAACCTCGAAGGTCGCCAGCCATTCGTGCGGGGTCTGCCGATCGGGGAGCGTCGCGCTCAGTTCCTTCAGCGCCTCCAACCTCTGGACGAGGGCGAGAGTGGCGGCGAACCTCTGCGCGCTCCACACAACCTCATCCAGCGACAGTTCCGGCGCGCGGCGCGTGCGCAGTTTCGTTTCCAGCCGGGCGCGGGCGTCGCGTTCGCTGTCCGCCTCGCCCAGATAAGGCGAGCGCAGCAACGCGCTCCAGACGCGGAACTCCGCGGCCCCGCGCAGCAGCGCCAAACCGTCCAGCGCGGCGTGGACCAGCGGCTGGGCGGCCAGGGGCTCCCCCAGCGACAGGTTGAACGCGCGCGCCGATGGTTCGGGAAACGGCGGCAAGAGGCTGGAAGGATGAAACACTTCGCTGAACACGCGCCACAGCTCGGCGCGCAGCGCCCCCACGGCCGGAACGATGATGCCGACGCGCGCGTCAATATGAAACTCGCAGCAACCTTGCTCACCCTCTCCCTTTGGGAGAGGGCCGGGGTGAGGGAGACGGTCATGGCGCGAGCGGCTTTCATATTCTGGGGTGGCGCGAGTGCCATGTCCGTCGGGGTTCGTTTCCAGCTTCCGCCGCGCCCAGTGTGCCGCGGCACGGATCTCCGCGTGCGTATCGGCGTAAGTCCGGCGGGTGCCGAGCGGCGCCGGGCGGCCCGCTTGCGCCTCCAGTTCCCGCACCGTGCCGCCCAGTTCGCGCCAGCGCTGCAAAAAAGCCTGCCGTTGCGGCGTCAGTTCGTCGAAACCGCACAGCAGCAACGCCCGGCCCGCGACGTGCTCTTCCGTCAGAGCGCGCGCCGCCTCGTCCGGCAGCCGCGCGGCGTCGATCCAGCCGTGCTGGGCGCACAGACGGCGGTAATGGCCGGCCCAGCGCAGCCAGGTTTCCGTTTCCTTCGTGGCCTGCCCGCGCAATGCCTCCAAAGGCAGACGCCAGACATGCAAGAGATTCCACGCCTCCCGCGCCTTGGCAGCGGTAAGGCGAACCTGCAACAGGCCGTCGTCGTCGCCCGAGTCGGCGAGCGCGCGCTCCCACAGCCATAGCTCCTGGGCAGACGTAGGCAGCCGCGCCGCCGGCAGGCACTCGCGCGTCACTTCGTCCAGCCAGGCGTCCCAGGGCAGAATCGCCGGCGTCTCCCAGCAACGCAGGCCCGCGTCCCGCTGCCGCGCCGCGTGCGCTTGCCGCAGGGCACGGGCCAGCCGCCGCGTGGCCGTGACGAGGATCGCCCCGTCGGTCAGTACATCGGGTTCTGGCTCTGGATCGCACGTCAGGTACACAGCCTGTTCTCCTGAAACCGGAAAAATGTTCGGCGGGCACATCCGCCGATCTTTTGGGAAGTATACGGTGCCATTCCAACCTCACGCGGGCAACTGTAAATAAATCCGTCCCCTTTATCTGCGCCACCGTCGCAATATTCCCTACAGCGCACGAACAAGCCTTCGCGGCAGCCGGTCCAGAAATTCCCTTTGTCCCTCCAGAATCTTTTCCCTGGCCTCCCCCCTACCGAACCACGCTCCCCGGTCCACTTCGGGATATTCCCGCACGTGTCCGGAGCCCCTGGGCCATTCCAGGGTAAACGTGTTGCTCCTGAGTTGGGACACATCGAAATCGCCTTCCGCCGCCCAGGCGTGCACGATCTTGCCGCTGGCCTGCCGCAACTCGCCCAACTCGATAAACGGGCCGGCGGCGGCATAGCCCGTTTCCTCCCGGAACTCCCTTAGCGCCGCCTCCAGGGGTTGTTCGTCGTCTTCGTAAATGCCCTTGGGAATGGACCAGGCACCCGCGTCCTTCCCGGCCCAGAAAGGCCCGCCGGGATGCACCAGCAGGACTTCCAATTCGCCACTGCGAAACCGGTAGGCGAGTATTCCGGCGCTGTGAACGGTCATGTTTTCATCCAAACATCCGATTCATGCGGGCGTCCGGCACGAAGTCCGCTCCGCTTTTTGCGTGCCGGCTTCGGGTGTGCTCGTGTGCTCGTTCGAAGTTCCGGCCTGGCAATGCCGAGACCCACGTAGGGCGCAATCATTTTTCGTTCTTCCTTCGCTATGGGACATCCGCCGCAGGACAAACCCGATTCCTCCCCGACTCCTTGGCCCGGTACAGCGCCGCATCCGCCGCGTTGAGTACCACAAGACCGCTGTTGCCGTGGTGCGGGTAACAGGCCACCCCGAAAGATGTGCTGACGGCCGGCAAAGCTTGTCCGGCGACGTGCAGGGATAGGCGGCCGATGGCTTCGCGCACTTTCTCCGCCATGCCCAGTGCGCCGCTCATGGCGGTTTCCGGCAACAGCAACAGGAACTCCTCGCCGCCGTAGCGGTACAGGGTGTCGCTGTCGCGTATGGTATGGCGCACCGCGTCGGCGACGCTCTGGAGGACGTGGTCGCCGGCGGGGTGGCCGTAATCGTCGTTGAAGCGCTTGAAGTGGTCCAGGTCGAACATCGCGAAGGACAGGGGCCGGCCGTAGCGCGCCGCACGGGAAACTTCGGCGTCGAGGGTGGCGTCCAGCACCCGCCGGTTCAGCGCCCCGGTCAGGGCGTCGTGCTCGGCCAGGTACAGGAGCCGGCGGTTGGCTTCTTCCACTTCTTCGCTCAGGGCGGAAATGAAGTGGAACAGGTGGCTGGTGATGCGCGCGTGGCGGAAACGGTAGCGGTCCGTAGCGGTGGCCGAGCCGGCCTCTTGTTGCGCCGGGACGGCCTTGGCGTCGCCTTCGCGCAGTGCGACCACGACCTGGGTGGAATTGAGCAACTGCAAGTGGTCGCCGCTGCGGCAGAACTCGCCGCTGGTGAAAAAGCCCGCCACCGGGGCGAGGGACTGAAACGGGCGGGTTTCCAGTTCCACGTCTTGCTGGAGCGTGAAGCGGCGGCAAATGCACGAATAGAGGTAAATGGCTTCGGGCGATTGCCTTTCCAGCATGGCCCGCGTGTCGCGCGCGTTCTGCATCACCGAATCCACGTCGAGATATCCCAGCCGCGCCGTTTCGCCCTGGTAGATGTCGGCGACCAGCGTCACGCAGCCTTCCTTGCCCGAGGACACCGGATTCCGGGCGATGAGCGCGCCATGCCGCTCGATCAACAGCGGAAACTCGATCAGATAAATATCCTCGTCGCCCGGCGTGATGCCGAGATACTTGCGGTAGGCATCGAGCGCCGGATGGCCGTCGATGCTGCAAATGTCGAAGTTCGCCACGTCGGTCAAGGTCATCTTCGGGCCCAGCGCTTTCCAGCCGAGGAAAACATGGGTTTCGAGGTGCAGGCCGGCACCCGCCAGGGCCACGGCGACGCAGCCCCGCTCGAAAAGCCGGGTGTCGAGAAAAACGCGCGGTTGTTTGGACGCGAGCGTTTCCGCAGCGCCGCCGCCGAATACGGGCGTATCCGGCAGGCCGGACTCGATTCCCCGCAGCACCGCCGCGCAATCCACGCGCGTCGCCGGCGCCAGCAGCAGGATGCCTTTGAGGTCGGGAATCGCCCGGAACGCTTCGGCAATCGCCTTTCCCGCCGCGTGTTCGTCGCCGGGAGTAGACGCGAGGGCGAAGGGATGAAGGCTGGCCGAGTGGAAGAACGAGGCGGACACGACCGTCGATTCCACCGAAACGCGGCCGTCCGCGATTTCGCCGGCCGAGGAAATGCCGACGATGACCGCGTGCGGCAGAACCGGTCCGATCGCCTCGACGACGCGCCCGATCCACATCTCATCCCGGTGGCCGACGAAAACCTGCACCAGCGCGCTCCGTGCCGAGGCGGCGGCATCCTGCACGGCCTTGCCGCCGAGGAATTCGGCGGCCTGCTCGACCGAGTCGACGATTGCGCTGAAATGTTTCATAAGGCTATGTCTGCATTAACAGTTGAAAATGCTTTTCCAGGCCAAGGGCGGCCTGGAGGCCACCCAACGGGGAGTTCCGTTCGCCGCAACGTTCCAGCCACCTGCGCCAGCCCAGATAATTTTCCAGGTACTTGGTGGCC
>DATDOO010000123.1:0-7556 GCA_035293245.1 Methylococcaceae bacterium | reverse complement strand
CCACCGTCGCCGAGCCGGCGCTCATCGCCGTCGCCGGCCAGGCGGCGCTGATGGCGGCCAAGGGAGCCATGATTGCCGACACGGACGCGGCTCGCGCCGGTTACGCCTTGGGACTGCGTTTCGCAGTCGCCCTGGCGGTGGGGCTGGCCATCGTCATTGGCGTGATCCGCATCATCCGCGGCTGGCCGTTGTCGCACCTGATCGTGATCGGCTACGGTTGTGTCATGGTGGCTACCGCTTTTGCGCCGCGGGAAATCGTCGGCCTGGCGTACGACTCGGGCGGCGTGACCACCTCCACGATCACGGTTCCCCTCGTGACGGCCCTCGGCGTGGGGCTGGCGTCCGCCATCCGCGGTCGGCACCCGGTACTGGACGGGTTCGGCTTGATCGCCCTGGCCTCGCTGACCCCCATGATCTTCGTCATGGCCTACGGCATGGTGATCCGATGGATGGGCTGAACGCTCTGGCCAAGACACTGCTGGAGACCCTGCGCGATCTGGCCCCCATCCTGGCCATCATCGTCGGTTTCCAGTGGGCGGTGCTCCGTCAGCCCATTGCCCATCCGCGCAGGGTGTTCGTCGGTTTCGTTTATGTGCTGATCGGCATCACCCTGTTCCTGGAGGGGCTGGAGATGGCCCTGTTTCCCCTGGGCGAACTAATGGCGCGGCAACTCGCCGATCCCGGCTTTCTGGGGATATCCCCGTCGGCGCCGGCGGTGCTCTGGTCGGATTACCTGTGGGTTTACCTGTTCGCCGTGTGCCTGGGTTTCGCCAGTTCCCTGGCCGAGCCTTCGGTCATTGCCGTGGCGCTGAAGGCCCAGGAAATCTCCGGCGGCGCCATCAACGCCTGGGGTTTGCGGCTGGCCGTCGCCGTCGGCGTCGCCGTAGGGCTCGGCTTGGGTACGTTCCGCATCGTCACGGGCGGCAGCCTGGTTGCCTACATTTTTGCAGGGTATGTGCTGGTGCTGATCCAGACGGCGTTTGCGCCGCGCATCATCATTGGCCTGGCCTACGATTCCGGCGGGGTGACGACCTCCACCATTACGGTGCCGCTCGTGGCGGCCCTCGGCCTTGGCCTGGCGTCGTCGGTTCCCGGGCGCGACCCGGTGGTCGACGGTTTCGGCCTCATTGCGTTTGCCTGCCTGTTCCCTATACTCGCAATCCTTACCTACGCGCGGATCGCCGATTGGCTGGGCAGGCGCCGTGCGGCCCACCAGAGCGAGGCGAAGTGACATGCGATTCAAGTTGATCGTTACGTTTGTCGAAGACAGCAAGACCGACCTGGTGCTCGACACCGCCCGTACCCATGGGGCGACGGGGGCCACCGTGATCGGCCACGCGCGCGGCGAGGGCATCAAGCAGGCCAAGACCTTTTTCGGCCTGGATCTGGAAACCCAGCGGGACGTGGTCATGCTGCTGGTGGAAGAGCACATGAGCCGTGCGATTCTCGAATCCATCGCCGTAGCCGCCCGCTTCGACGACAGTCCCGGGACGGGCATCGCCTTTCAGATCGACGTGGAGGATGCCGTGGGCGTCCGCCAGCAGATCAAGAAACTGACGCCGGCGGTCGAGGAAGAAATATGAGCCCCAAGAAAGTTATCCGCGTACGCGACGTGATGCGCACGGACTACGGCACCATCGACGGCATCGCCACGGTCAGCGATGCGCTCAAGATGATGAAGACGCTCAAGACGTCCGTCCTGGTGGTCAACCGGCGCCACGACGACGACGAACTCGGCCTGGTCACCGCCGGCGACATTGCCCGCCACGTGCTCGCCAAGGACCGCGCGCCGGACCGTGTGAATGTCTACGAAATCATGAGCAAACCGGTCATCTCCGTGCACCCGGAAATGGATATCCGCTACTGCTCGCGCCTGTTTGCCCATTACAACCTCATTCGGGCGCCGGTCGTGGACGGGCGCAACCTGGTGGGCATGGTCAGTCCCAATGCGCTGGTGCTGGACGGGCTCTACCAGATCTGCTGACTTCTTGCGGCAGCGTGGATGCCGCGTTCTTGTCGCCGGGGCACTACGCAGAGAGCCGCTATTGCGCCCGCAGACTTGATTCCCATGCGGTTATTCGGTGCCAAGCCTGCCGGTGGCTCGTTCGGCAAGTTGGCTATTGATCCGCCGAACCGCGAGGCGGATATCTGCGAGAAGCAGAAACGGCCCTACCAACAGAACCTCCAAAACAAATGTGCCGCCCAGACCCATCAATACCTTGAGCACATTCCTGATTTCGTAAAAGTCGCGGCTGAACAAGGCATCCGGAACGAGGTGGTATGCGGCGACAGCTCCAGCCAGCAGCAAGACAATCAATACCAAATCCAGCAACACCGTATAACTGGATACGATTAAATTGATCACTTTTGCTCTCTTACGTCTTCTTCGTGCAAAAGTCTTCTATCCAGCGCAGCAAAAAAGCTCTTGCGAAGCTCGTTTTCCTTTTCGGGAAATTCGACATTCAGCTCTTCCATCGTCAGATTGGATTTCTTGTCGAATCTGGCCCGGAAAGCAATCGTTTGTCCTTCAAGCCGGATAAACAGCTTCGCGGAGTAATAGGCGCCCACGAATCCGAATTTGCTTGTGTCGGTCAGCATTTTCGGTTCAGTCTTGATCGTGCCGGTGGAGGCATTTTCCTCATAGACATAGCCTTGTTCGTCCAGCGCTTCCAATACTGCACGGCGAAGCGCCGGCGCGGAAGCCTTGTAGCTCTTGGAAGGCGGAATGTACTCCTGTATTCCTCCTTCCGGCTTTGCTGTACCACTGAGTTCGCTCGCGACGTAATGTGCCGATTCGCATCCGCCGACGAATGCGCATGAGATAACGATAAATCCATACGTCATGTTTTTCATTGTTGACCGTTCTCAGCGTCCATCTGTAGCTCCAGTATTGCTTTGGAACAGAGTATCTACATAGCTGTCATATTCACCGACTTTCTCGTTCCCACGCGCCGCGTGGGAACGTAGTTCGGGCGCGCTGCGCCCAGGAACGGAATATGGACCGCAGCGCGGTCGGGACGGGTTCCCACGCAGCGCGTGGGAGCCAGGCAAATTCGATCAAGGCAGCCTTACCCGAACCTCAACCAAATCCCGCCTGCTATCCGCCGCGCCGTCGTTGACCACCAGCTTGAACACATAGAGTCCGGGCGTTGTTGGCGTAAAGTAAGGCGCGACGGTATTGGCTCCGCCAAGCGTCACGATTGGACCTTTGACCTGTGTCCATTGGTAACTCAGCGGCGAAGGGATATTGTCGGGGTCCAGGCTCTCCGCGCCGTTGAGACTCACTTCCTGCCCGGTTTCCACCGCCTGGTTCGCTCCAGCGTTGGCCACCGGCCGCTTGTTGATCCGGAAGGGACTGTCGCTCACGTCGCAGACGGTTTCCGGCAAGCGGGGCTCCTTCCAGCAGGCCTTGATCAGGCCCTGCGTCGTAGCGGCCCTCGGGTGAATCGCCCAGACCGCCACACCACGGTCCATACGACTGCGCTTCAAAAGCTTCCAGTTGGCGCCATCGTCCCCGGAAAAATAAATTTTGACGCGCCCATTGTCGGGGATGCCGGAGGACGCCCAGCGAATCTCCCGCCTGCTTCTCACCGTCCAGACTTCCCCGCCGTTGGGCGAGAGAACCGCGAGGGAGGGTACGCCGGATGCGTTGGGGATAGCTTCCATCCTGCCCAACTGAATATTCGAAATATCGATCTCGGATTGGGTGCCGTTGTATGCGTCGAGCCGGATGGTCAACGAATGGGAGCCGCCGGCCACCTCCCCGATGGGCACGTTGCCGGAATGATTCGCCACCCCTGTCTGATCGAGCCGCTGATCCGCCTGGTAGATCAACTGATCGTCGAAGAACACCGACAACAAACCTTCGGCATCGCGCCGGTAGGCATGGTTGAAGGATAGAAAATTGACGGGTCCGCTGATTTCCAACGGCAGCTTTGTCCACACCGGAGAGCCGTTGATGAGCTTGATAAGGTCCGGCGCTGGCAGGGAAACCGTGCCGGTATCGCTCTTGATCAATGCATTGATATCCGTCGTGTAACACTGCAGCACGTTAGTGCAGGCTATGTTCCCATTGATGATGAGTTCCGGTTCGCCATTTTCCGAGCAGGTTCTGTCGATGACGGATGAATATGAGCAAGTATGGCCCCGCTTCCTGAGACTGTGACTGGGAAGCAGACTGTTTCCGGATTCCCGCGACAGCGCAAAACCATCTTCAAAGATTGCTGGATCATCCACGGTAGACCGATACCACTGATAAGGCCACGCGTGCGCGTGAGCGCCAGCCACTTCAATGGGGTCCGGCGATGGATCGTAGGGGTCCAGGGCGGTGACATCGAAATTGTAGGCCTTACGCAAGTGAATCTTTGTTTGATCCAGTTCACCGAGGAGGTGCAGGCCAATGGGTCTCGTATCGAAATACTGCTCCGCCCAATGGGTTGCGTCGCCGTAATCGGACAAATTGCCGCGTGGATCGTATGCATCCAGAAACGTCGCATGGACAACGGGAGGATCAAGCGAGTCCAGGTTTATCAGCTTTGCCGCTTCGCTCGCAACCCTCGACCCCGCGCTATGGGCGATGAAATGGATGAAATCGTATTTCCCGATAAGCCGTTCCTTGGCGAGGTATTTCCCGACGTCCTTGGCCCTCGACCACGCAGTCCAGGGACTTTCAGCCAGATTGCTCCACTTGAATGTGCAGATTTGCCACGTGGCGCTATCGGTTTCAATGGGTGTAAAACAAGGGTCCGTGCCGCTCACGTGAGTTGGAAACTTGTCGATGATGCTCTGCTTCATCCCGTCCGCCCAATCTGCGGGGCTGCTGTTCCAGCCGTGAATCAACAACACGAGATTTCTGCTTTTGTCCTTCGGCTGGGTTACAGGCGGCGGAAGGCTGTAAACCGGCTGCTCGGGCGTAACCAACGGCCCAACGGACTGTCCGCCGCGCACAACCCGGACTCCCATGGCGTTGTCCTGGCCGCCGGTGTTGTCGTAGCCACTGCCGAAGTACACGCCCCAGGCGTAGAAGGAGTCGCCGGCAACCGGGGACGCCGACCAAAACGCGTTTGATGGGGTGTTCGGAAAAACCGCCAGGTTGCTCGCGGGGGAATAACACTTCATTTCGACGATGGAAGCCAGTTCCTTGATGTTGGGCAGGCGCCAGTCGCTATGCCCGGCAAAGGCCCGGGATTCCGCGGCGCCGAGCGCCTGACTCCAGGTAAACGTGGCGTAGGAACCGGTGCAGGTGCCGCCGCTCCAGGTCTGGCCCAGGACGCAGCGTTCCCACATCAGGCCGGTCCTGCCGTCCGTCACCGTGCCGTCGCCGTGGTCCGTGAAGCGCGCGCTGGGCGTGGTTGCAGCGATGCTGGAGATGCAGGTTTGCGCCCAGGCGGGCGAGAGCGCCGCCAGCAGCAGGAGTGGAACAAGCCATCGTATGTTCATTGCGACAATCCCCTTTTTCTTTTTCATTCCTCATTCCTCGTTCCCACGCGCCGCGTGGGAATGCAGACAGTAGGGTGGGCACCGTCCACCGTAGATCATGTCGTTCGATGCCGATGATGGTGGGCGGTGCCCACCCTACACAGGCTTCCCCGCCATCGCAGCGCAGCAGGGTAGCCCGGAGGCCCCGCCGAGGGTCGTCCGGGAACGGCATCGCCGCAGCCCTGGCGACGGGGGTATTGCCGGCGTGGGTTCCCGGACGCGCTGACGCGCCTCCGGGCTACGTTTACTCGCGGCGCAGCGCGCCGGAAATGCATTCCCACGCAGCGCGTGGGAACGAGCAAAATCACTGTCCGCCGCGCACGACACGGACTCCCAGGGCGGAGAACTTGCCGGCGGGGTAGTCGTAGCCAAAGTCGAAGCTCACGAGCCAGGCGTAGGTGGAGACGCCGGCATACGGGGACGCCGACGAAAACACGGTGTTCCGGGTATTGGGAAAGTAGTTCTGGTCGATGGTCGGGCCGGGGTAGGCCACGCTGTAGTCCACCAGCGAGCGTAGTTCCTCCCGTTCCGGCAAGCGCCAATCCGCGTGCCCGCACAGGCCGGCGGCGTTGACGGCCTGGACGTAGGCTTGGGTGTCGCAGTTACTGCCCGTGCAACTGCCGCCGTTGGCGGTGCCGGCGGAGCCGCCGTTGCTGGCCGAGTCGGGGTTGTACCAGGTGTAGGTGTTGTCCTTGTCCCGCAAGCCGCCGTCGTCGGTTTTGACCTCCCACTCCAGGCCGGTGACGTTGTCGCGCACGCAGCTCCAGGACGCGGCGCCGGCGGATAGCGCCTGACCGTTGCCGTCCAGCTTGGTGAAGCTGAAACCGGCGCGGCCGTCGGAGTCGTCGTTGTGGGTGGCGTCGCGCCCGTACTCGGCGTCCTGGCCCGGATAGCCGTTAACGGGGCAGGGCAAGCCGTTCTGGGTTTCGTTGGAGCAGGTGGCGATGCCGGTGTCGTTGAGTTCGGCTCCTGCCGCGCCCGGTTGGTGGAGAGCCAGGCAGGCGAGGAAGGCGATTCGTTCAGGTCGTAAAATCATAGGAAGCTCTTTTCTCTGGTTTCCACATGGGCGCGATGTCGTGCATCACCTGAACTTGAAATTCGCCTTGTACTCGGTACCGTCGTTGAGTTTGACGACGAGTTGCCGACACGTACCTGACCAAGCTGCGCTAGTCTTCCAAACGTAACTGTATTGGTCGGTGCTCGGGTCATACGCGAGACTATTCGATACGGCCGCCACCGTCTCCTCAATGTCATTCGTACTTCCTGGGCTGCAGGCGATACTCTGGGACACCGGATAGCCCGCCGTGAAGATGTTGAGGCCCTGGTTACCACCCAGGTTGAATTTCACAGGGATCGAACTGCCTGCTTTGACGGAGTTGAGCGTTGGAAGGTTATCCACAGGCTGGAAGAATCCAGTGAACTTGTAGATCACGGTCACCTGGAAGCTTGCGGCCGAGCTGTTACCTGCATTGTCCTGCACGGTACAGGTTACGGTGGTCAACCCAACCACGAAGGCTGCTCCTGAGGCAGGAATACAGATTACCGCGCCGGATACCCCTGACATCACGTCGTCAGCGCTGGGGGCAGCATAAGTGATAGCCGTGCCGGCGGCGCTCGTGGCCTCGATGGTCTGGCTGGCCGGGATGCCCGTCAAGACTGGACTTATTGTGTCCCGCTTCACGGTAACGCTATTGCTGGCGGTCCCACCGGTGCTCGTTGCAATGCACGTCAGGGTTTGTCCCGCCGTATCCGTGTTGAGTACAGTTGTGTCGCAGCCCGCGCTGGAGGTGATTGGAGACTCCGCGTCATTAACCGTCCAAGTGACGGTCACATCCCCGATATACCAGTCATTGTTCCCTAGAGTCCCGATCACATGGGGTGTGACAACGGGCGGGGTGGTATCCGCAAGCGGTGCGAATTTTGCGACGAAGGCATCGTAGTAGTTCGTTCCAGTAAAACAAATACATATTAAGTGACGCCGAGGTCGAACTTGTTCCAGCGAAACACCACTGGTGCCGCGTTGATCTCTGCGATGCCTTTGAGGATGCGCTGTTTCAGATCGTCTTTGGATGTGACCC
>DATDOO010000122.1:0-10573 GCA_035293245.1 Methylococcaceae bacterium | reverse complement strand
GGACCTGGCACGATCAGCCCCTGGAGTCTCTCGCCGCCATCCTCGAAACCGACCCGAACCAGGGGTTAACCCCGAAAGAAGCCCGGAGGCGCCTGGAACGCGACGGCCGCAACGAGTTGCGCAAGGGCAAGGGCGTGTCCTGGCTGGCCATCCTGCTGGGGCAGTTCAACAGCCTGGTCATCGGGGTGCTGATGGTTGCGGCGGCGCTGTCGGTGGTTCTCGGCGAGAAGGTGGACGGGATCGCCATCCTCGCCATCGTAGTGCTCAACGCGCTGATCGGCTTTGCCCAGGAATACCGCGCCGAGAAAGCCGCCGCGGCCCTGGCGCGCCTCACCGCGCCCAAGGCCCGCGTGCTGCGCGGCGGCCATGCCGTGCAGATCGCCGCGGCCGAAGTCGTGGCTGGCGACGTCTTGCTGCTGGAGGCGGGCGATCGGGCCGCGGCGGACGCGCGGATCGTGGACTCCGCGGCGTTGCGCGCCAACGAGGCATCCCTGACCGGAGAATCCCAGCCGGTGGACAAGGCGGCCGGCGTGCTGCCCGCCGCCACCCCGCTGGCGGAGCGGAGCAACATGACCTTTCTCGGCACCGGTATCGTCGGCGGTTCGGCGCGGGCGCTGGCGACGGCTACCGGCATGGATACGGAACTGGGATGCATCGCCCGGCTGCTGGAGACGGCGCAAAGCGGCGAGACGCCCTTGCAGCGGCGTCTCGATCAGGTGGCGCGGCGCTTGTTGTGGGCCTGCCTGGGCATCGTGGCCGTGGTATTCGTCCTGGGGCTCCTGCGCTCCGTCGCGCCCTTCGAGCTGTTTCTCGGCGCGATCAGCCTGGCGGTGGCCGCCATTCCCGAAGGCTTGCCGGCGGTGGTGACCGTGGCCCTGGCGCTGGGCGTGCAGCGCATGATCCGCCGCAACGTCCTGGTGCGCAGGCTGCCGGCGGTGGAAACCCTGGGCTGCGCCGAGGTCATCTGCACCGACAAGACCGGCACGCTGACCGTGGGCGAGATGACCGCCCGCCGCCTGCTGGCCGGCGGGCGGCTGTACAAGGTCACCGGCGAGGGTTACGCCGCCCAAGGCGCTTTTCTTTTCGAGAGTGCGGAAACAGCGCCGTCGCAAGAACCCGATCTTTACGCCCTCCTTTACGCCGCGGCGGCCTGCAACGACGCGGAAATCGTCGATCGATCGATGGAGAAGCCGGCCGCAAATCCCCCCTGCCCTCCTTTGCGAAAGGGGGGATTGGAGGCTTCGCGCCACTTGCTGTCGGAGAAGGACTCCGGTTCTTCTCTCCCCCCTTGGGAAAAGGGGGGCAGGGGGAATTTTTCGGTGGTCGGCGACCCGACCGAAGGCGCGTTGCTGGTGGCTGCCGCCAAAGGCGGTATCGCGCGGGCCGACATCGAGGCTGCCGCGCCCCGGCTCGCGGTGCTGCCCTTCGACTCCGACCGCCGGCGCATGACCGTGGTGCGCCGTCACCCCGACGGGAACTGCGCTTTCGTCAAGGGCGCGCCGGAAACGATTCTGGAACGCTGCGCCCACTTCCGCAGCGGCGGCGTCACCCGGCCGCTGAGCGAGGCGGAGAAGGCTACCATCGCTCTGGCCGCGGAGTGGATGGCCCACGACGCCCTGCGCGTCCTGGCCGTGGCGCAACGTCCTCTGGCGGACAATGCCGTTGAATTGCCTGCTATTGGGTCCCTGCCCACGGGAGGGGGACAGGGGGAGGGCGAGTTGAATGGGGAAGAAATCGAGCGGGATCTGATTTTCCTCGGCCTGTTCGGACTCCAGGACCCGCCGCGCGGCGAGGCGAAAGAAGCGGTGGCCCGTTGCCGCAAGGCCGGCATCCGGACGGTCATGATCACCGGCGACCATCCCGACACGGCGCGCGCCATCGCCCGCGAACTGGGCATCCTGCAAAGCGGCGATGCGGTGGTCGCCGGCGCGGAACTGGCTCGCATGACGGACGTCGAACTGGCCCGCGACGCAACGCGCATCGCCGTCTACGCGCGCGTCACCGCCGAGGACAAGCTGCGCATCGTCCGCGCCTGGAAAACCCGCGACGCGGTGGTAGCCATGACCGGCGACGGCGTCAACGACGCCCCGGCGCTGAAAGAAGCCTCCATCGGCATCGCCATGGGCCGCACCGGCACGGAAGTGACCCGGGAGGCCGCCGACCTGATCGTCACCGACGACAACTTCGCCTCCATCGTCGCCGCCGTGGAGGAAGGGCGCGGCATTTACGACAACATCGCCAAAACCCTGGCCTACCTGCTCGGCGGCAATGCCGCCGAACTGGCGGTGATGCTGGTGGCCGCCGTGCTCGGCTGGCCCCTGCCGCTCCTGCCCCTCCACCTCCTGTGGATCAACCTGGTCACCGACGGCCTGCCGGCCCTGGCGCTGGCCACCGACCCCATCGATCCCGGCGTGCTCGACCGTCCGCCGCGCCCGCCCCAGGCGCAATTGCTGGACCGCGAGTTTATCCGCCTGACGGCGCTGACCGGATGCCTCACCGCCGCCGTGGCCCTGGGCGCTTTCGCCTGGGAATTCTATTGGGGCGGCGGCGTGGAACAGGCCCGCGACGCGGCGTTCACCGCCCTGGTGATCGCCGAACTGCTGCGCGCTTTCGGCGCGCGCAGCAACAGCCGCACGGTGTTCGAACTGGGCCTGTTCTCCAACCTTCGCCTGTTCCTCATCGTGGCGGCGAGCTTCGCCCTCCAGTTGGCCATCCATCACGTGCCGACTCTGCAAATCCTGTTCGCCATCGAGCCCATCGGCCTGGAGCAATGCCTGGGCTGGATCGGCGCCGGTTTCCTGCCCCTGATCGTGCTGGAGTTACGGAAAGTCATCCTGAGGAGGAACGCAGCCCCATGAAAGCCAAAATCGCCCGCTGGCTGTTCCCCTTCTGGCTGGCCGCGGCGGCCTGGGGCGGGCATCCGCGCGAAGGCGAAACGGTGCTGGCCCTGCCGGAACTGGTGGAGGAAGCGCTGCGCAACAATCCGGAAATCCAGGCCGCCGAACGCCAGGCGGAGGCCGCCGGGGCCGTCATTTCGCAAGTGCGCACCCTGCCCGATCCCCTGTTCAACGTGGGCTACCGCAACGTGGACGAAAGGGAGACCATGTACGGCGTCACCCAGGAAATCCCCTTTCCCGGCAAGCTGGGCCTGAAAGGGGAGGTGGCGGCCCGCGACGCGGAACGCATGGAGCAGGAGTACCGGGCGGCGCGCCTGGACGTGGTGGCCCGGCTCAAGGAAGCCTATTACGACCTGCACTTCGTCCACGACAGCTCTGATGTGGTGGAAAAGAACAAGCGCCTGTTGCAGGATTTCGCCAAGACCGCCGAGGTACGCTACGCGGTGGGCGAAGGCGCCCAGCAGGACGTGTTTCGCGCTCAGGCGGAGGTCTCGCGCCTGCTGGCGCGCCTGGCCACCCTGGAGCAGAAAAGGCGCTCCCTGCATGCGGAACTCAACCGCCTGCTCAACCGGACGCCTTCCGATCCCCTGGGCACGCCGGGTGAAATCGCCTTGACGCCCGTCCGCCGCGATGCGGACAAGTTACTGGCATTGAGCGAGGAAGCGGCGCCCCTCCTCAAGGCCCAACAGAAGAACATCGAGCGCGGCGAGCAGGCCGCCGCCCTGGCGCGGCGCGAATACCTGCCGGACTTCGAGGTCAGCGCCCAGGGGGTGCGCAACTCCACCATGAAGCAGGACGGCTACCAGGTGATGCTGGGAGTTAAAGTGCCTTTGTATTTCGCCAGCAAGCAGAAGGAAGGCGTGCGCGAGGCGGTGGCCCTGCAGCAGGCGGCGGCGCAAGGCTGGCAGGCCACCCGCCAGGAACTGGCCGCCAAAATCCGCGACAACCTGGCCCAGGCGGAGCGCTCCGCCGAACTGGTCGCCCTGCTCAAGGACGCCATCATCCCCCAGGCGCGCCTCACCCTGGCCTCGGCCCAGGCCGGCTACGCGGTGGGACAGGTGGATTTTCTGACCTTGCTCAACAGCCTTTTGACTCTGCAGGAAAACGAAATCGAACTGCACGGCGAGATGGTGGAGCACGAGAAAGCCTTGGCGCGGCTGGAGGCGATTGTGGGGGAGCAGCCATGAAAAGGTCCGTCTCACTCGCAAGTGGCTTGATTTTCATGGTCCTGAGCGGCGCGGCGACGGCCGAAACAGGGGAACACACCGCCCACGAGGCGCCCACGCCCAAAGAAGCCCCCAACACCCTCACCCTGAGCCAGGAGCGCCTCCAGTCCATCGGGGTCAAATTCGAGGAAGCGGCGCGCCGGCCGGTGGAAAAACTCATCCGCACCGTGGGCCGCGTCGAAATGGACGAACGCCGCATGGCGCGCGTCAACCTCAAGATCGAAGGCTGGATCGACCGGCTACTGGTCAACACCACCGGCGAGAAAGTCAAAAAAGGCCAGGTGCTGTTCACCCTCTACAGCCCGGAACTACTGGCCACCCAGGAAGAGTACCTGCTGGCCGTGCGCGCCGCGCAAACGCTGGGCGGCAGCGAATTTCCCGAGGTGGCGGAAGGCGCCAAGACCATCCTCGACGTGTCGCGCCGCCGCCTGCAACTGTGGGACGTGGCCGATTCCCACATCCAGGAGCTGGAACGCACCGGCAAGGTGCTGAAAGCCCTGCCTTTCCACGCGCCTTTGAGCGGCACCGTGATCGAAAAGACCGCCATGGCCGGGATGCGCGTCATGCCCGGCGAGGTGCTGTACACCATCGCCGACCTGTCCCAGGTTTGGGTTCTGGCCGACATCTACGAATACGAATTGCCCCTCGTCGAGCCGGGACAGACCGCCACGGTCAGCCTGTCCTACGCGCCGCAGGCCACGTTCAGCGGGCGCATCGGCTTCATTTACCCCACCGTCGATCCGGAAACCCGCACCGCCAAGGTGCGCTTCGAACTGGAAAACCCCAAGGAACTCCTCAAGCCCGGCATGTACGCCGACGTGCAACTCGCCGTGCCCCTGGGCGAGCGCCTCGCCGTCCCCAGGGACGCTGTTTTGGAATCGGGCGAGCGGCAGGTCATCTTCATCCACCACGGCGGCGGCAAGCTGGAATGGCGCAGCGTCAAGACCGGCCAGAGGAGCGGCGACTGGGTGGAAATTCTCGAAGGACTGAAAGAGGGCGAGCACATCGTCACCTCGGCCAACTTCCTCCTGGATTCAGAAAGCCAGTTGAAGGCGGCGGTGGGGGGCATGGCGGGGATGAAGCATTGAAATGCTCCTTGGGGCGGTCGTTGGACGCGAGACAATGGCGTGCGGTTATCGCGCTTGGCGCGTGTCGTTTTTTGCCGGGTACTATGCGGAACTTTGTAATTACCCGCTGGGATTCATAGGAGGCTCCGTTGGGATACTGGGAAAACACGACATACGTGAAGGCGAATGACCCGGCTTTGGTCGTCGCCGCATTGGAATCAAGTTTCGCCCGTGAAGGGATGAAGCGCGTTGCAGCACCTCCGAAACGCGAGCGTTTCAGCTACGAACCCATGCAGTACGCAGCGGCTTTGGAAAATGACTTGTGGGGTGTCGTAGTGTTTCCCGGCGCTGAATCTTGGACTGTAGTCAAGACCGCGCCGCTGGAACTATTGAGCGAGAGGGCCACTGGTACTTCGCGAATGCGCCTCTCGGAGTTATGTCGCAAGTTATCGGTCCCGGCCTTTCAAGTGAACGTCTATGACGGCACCGCTACGTTGCTGTGCGAAGTCTCGGAGCGCGGCGACATTTACCTGTCGGGATACGGGCATTTCGGAGACCCTCTCGAATGGCACGGAGAGCGGCTAAGCGAAGAATTCCTTGAAGCACGATTCCGGCTTTTGCCATATCAGAAAGTTGTCGGTGACGGCTCATACGGTGATGACTTCGCGTTCTCCCTCTCCGGTGCATTCGGCGGGAGGCATTCCGGGCATTGCGACAACGTAGTGTCGGTCGGCGGACTGGTAACGCATGTCCATCCCGAAATTGATGGCGGTGTGATTGCGTATTTCATCTGGAGCGGACAGAGCAGAGTCCGAATTCCACCGTGCTCTTGGGACGAATGGCGCAAGCGAAAGAATGAACTCACTTAGCCCGCGGAATGACGTCCTCGCGTATTCCGCCGTAGGTTGCACCCCATTCTCTGGTTCCCAAGCTCCCGCCCCGCTTGGGAACCCGGCCCTGGAAGCTCCAGCTTCCCGAAACCTCACCAAGCCCGGGTCACTTCGATCAATCCCTCCAGACCGGCATAGTTCCGCGCACTGGAATACCGCCAATGCTCCGGCTCATCCACATAGCCCCGCTTCACCGGGTTTTGATGAATGTAATCCAGCTTCTGGCGCAGCACCGCTTCGGATTCGATGATCTGCGGATGATTGCCTTCTTCCCAGACCTGATAGGTGGACTCGGTTTTGTGGGCACGTTTGAACAGCGCCAGTAGTTCAAGAACCTTGGCGGATCGGCGTTGCTCCAGATACGCGACGATTTCCTTGGCGGTGTACGATTTGAAGCGCTGCATGTCGCGGCTCAAATCCTCGGACGCGGCGACGAGGTGCAGGTGGTTTTCCAGAATGACGTAGCCATAAAGCTCGAAGCCGGCTTCCCGCTGCAGAAACCGCCAGGAATCCAGCACGATGTTGACCGTCTCCGGACGGGTGAAGATGGGCAGCCAGTGGTTGACCGTCGCGGTCAGGAAGTGCGGGTGTTGTTTTTCCAGGATGCGGTAGCGACTGCGGGGCATGGGGAGACTCCGGGATCGGGAAGAGGAAGCTGGAGCTTCCGGGGCCGGGTTCCCAAGCTGGAGCTTGGGAACCAGCGCAAAAATAACTTGAACCGTTGGAGAAATGTATCTGACCAACCCAACCCAGAAAAATGGCTTTATTGTTCAAGTTATTACTGCTCGACTCGTTACCGCCGGGAGTGGCTATCCGGCAAGCGCACGTCGCATTGACCGCCCCAGGACCTTTGGCCACAATGACCGATAGGATCATATCAACCAGGGCGTCATGATTACCGAAACCAGCGCGGTTACCTTCCGGCAGAATCTGGGCGAAATGCTCAACCAGGTGCAATACCGGCACGACAGTGTCGTGATCAACAAAGACGGCAAGCCGGTAGCCGCACTGGTCGATGCCCGGCTGTTCGAGCGCATTCGCCGCATGCAGAACCGCTTCGACGCACTATGCCAACGGATAGAGGCCGGTTTTGCGCATTTGCCCGAGGCGGAAGGGATGGCTGAAGTCGAAGCTGCCGTTGAGCTTGAACGGGCACAGGCACGCGCACCCGCCAAGCCGCGTTGAACAACCGTGCCCACCCTGCGCGTGGTGCTCGATACCAACGTGTTGCTCTCAGGTCTCGCTTATCCGGCCAGCGTGCCGGGCAAGATCATGGCCGCATGGCGTCACGGTTCGGTAGAGGTGCTGCTTTCCGTTTACATCGTGGAGGAGTTGCGCCGCGCACTGCCCCGCCTGGCGCATCGCCATGGTTTGTCGGCGGCGGAGATGGGCGACTTGGTGGATATTCTTTCCATACAAGCCGAAGTCATCGAGCCGCTGCCCGGCGTAGAACCGAACTTGCGCGACATTGACGACCAGCCCGTGCTGGGAACCTTGCTGGCGGCGCTTACGACATCGGGCGCCGACTACCTCATCACCGGGGACAAGGATTTGCTGGCGCTGGCCGAACGCTATCCCATCGTGACGCCAGGGGAGTTTTGGGCTAGACACGGGGGAATTTGATCGTGGTTCTATCCCTTGTTTGGAATGCCGACCGGATGACCTCTGAGGGTTCAGCAAACGGGCGAAACAGCGTCCTCGCATATTGCGCCGGAGGAGGGTGACTCCTCATCCGGCGTAATACGGCTATCGCCTATTACGCCCAGCGCTACGTCTCATCTGAAGAGCGCCTTGTCAGCGAACCAGCGGTGAGTAACGGCCATCCGCCGGACGCTACGCTGAAAAAACCAGGATCGGAACAGCGAGGTAGCCGCATGGTCGAGAAAATCATCGAATTCAGCGCCAAGAACCGCTTCATCGTCTTCCTGCTGGTGTTCGCGCTGGCGACGGGCGGGCTGTGGGCGCTGAAGAACACCCCCATCGACGCCCTGCCGGACATTTCCGACACCCAGGTCATCATTTACACCCCGTGGATGGGGCGTTCCCCCGACCTGGTGGAAGACCAGATCACCTATCCCATCGTCACCGCCCTGCTTTCCGCCCCCAACGTGACCGTGGTGCGCGGGTTTTCCGATTTCGGCTTTTCCTACGTGTACGTGCTGTTCAAGGACGGCACGGACATTTACTGGGCGCGCTCGCGGGTGCTGGAGTACATGAACCAGTTGGCCGGCAGGCTGCCGGAAGGCGTGGCGCCGCGGCTGGGGCCGGACGCCACCGCCGTGGGCTGGGTGTTCCAGTACGCCCTGGTGGACGAATCCGGCAGCCACAGCCTGGCGGAACTGCGCTCCCTGCAGGACTGGTATCTGCGCTACTGGCTGAGCGCCCTGGACGGCGTGGCGGAGGTGGCCAGCGTCGGCGGCTTCGTGCGCCAGTACCAGATCAACCTGGACCCGGCCAAGGTGCAGGCCTACAAGCTGTCCCTGAACGAAATCATCGAACGCGTCCGCATGAACAACCTGGACGTGGGCGGGCGGGTGGTGGAGTTTTCCGGCGTGGAATACATGATCAGGGGCCGCGGCTACATCAAGTCGGTGGCGGACATCGAACAGATCGCCGTCGGCGTCAGCGGCAAGGGCACGCCGGTCCTGTTGCGCGACGTGGCGCGGGTGGCGCTGGGGCCGGACATGCGCCGCGGGCTGGTGGAACTGGACGGCCAGGGCGAGGCGGTGGGCGGCATCGTCATCATGCGCTTCAGGGAAGACACGCCCCAAGTCATCGCCCGCATCAAGGCCAAGCTCCAGGAGATCGAGCCGTCCCTGCCCCAAGGCGTCAGGGTGGTGACCACTTACGACCGCAGCGACCTGATCCGCGCCTCCGTCGCCACCGCCACGGAAAACCTCATCGAGGAACTGGCGGTGGTCAGCGTGCTCATTGTCGGCTTTCTGCTGCATCTACGCTCGGCGCTGATTCCCATCCTGACCCTGCCGCTGGCGGTGCTCATCGCCTTCATCCCCATCCATTTTCTGGGGGTGGGGATGAACATCATGTCCATCGGCGGCATCATCGTCGCCATCGGCGACATGGTGGACGCGGCCATCGTCATGGTGGACAACGCCCACAAGCGGCTGGAGGAGTGGGAGGAAAGGAGCAATGCGGTTGAATTGACGGAATCGTCCGTTAGTACGTCCCTCCCCCCACGGGGGAGGACAGGTGGGGGCGAGTCGAATGAGGTTGCGGAAACTGATTCTGATCGCCCCCATCCTAACCTTCCCCCGTGGGGGGAAGGGACCGGAACGGCACTAACGCCCGCGGAAATGCAAAGAAGGTTGGCCGAACGCAACCAGATCCTCATCGACTCGGCCAAGGAAGTGGGACCGGCCATCTTCGCCTCACTGCTGGTCATCGCCATCGCCTTCATGCCGGTCTTCACCCTGGAAGCCCAGGAAGGCCGGCTGTTCCAGCCGCTGGCCTGGACCAAGAACCTGGCCATCGCCATGAGCGCCTTTCTGGCCATCACCTTGATTCCGGCGCTCCTGCCCCTGCTGGTGCGCGGCCGCATCCTCCCGGAACGCCGCCATCCCGTCAGCCTGGGGCTGCAAAAGCTCTATGCGCCGGTGCTGCGGCTGGCTTTACGCCATCGGCTCAAGGTGGTCTTCCTGGCTTTGGCCTGCACCCTGGCCATCGTCCCCGTCTGGCAAAAACTGGGTTCGGAATTCATGCCGCCCCTTTACGAAGGCACCATCCTCTACATGCCCACCACCTTCCCCGGCATCTCCGTCACCGAGGCCGGAAGGCTCCTGCAACAGATGGACCGTACCCTCAAGACTTTCCCGGAAGTGGAGCGGGTATTCGGCAAATCCGGGCGGGCGGAAACCTCCACCGATCCGGCGCCGTTTTCCATGATGGAGGTGGTGGTGAATCTCAAGCCGAAGGAGTCCTGGCGGCCCGGCGTGAGTTACGAATCCCTGGTGGAGGAGATGGACCGGGCGCTCCAGTTGCCCGGCGTGACCAACGCCTGGACCATGCCCATCAAGGCGCGGGTGGACATGCTCACCACCGGGGTGAGGACGCCGGTGGGCGTGAAGATCTTCGGCCCCGACCTCAAGACCATCGAGTCCATCGGCAAGAACATCGAGATGGCGGCCCAGTCGGTCCCCGGCACGCGCAGCGCTTACGCCGAGCGGGTTTCCGGCGGCTATTTCCTGGATTTCGCCATCAAGCGCGAAGCCATCGCCCGTTATGGCTTGACCGTGATGGACGTAGGAAGGGTCATCGAATCGGCCATCGGCGGCGAAAGCATCGCCACCACCGTCGAGGGCCGCGAGCGCTATCCCATCAACATCCGTTATCTCCGCGAGCAGCGCGACGACGTGGACAAGCTGGGCCGGGTGCTGGTCTCCACCCCCGGCGGGGCCCAGGTGCCCATCGCCCAACTGGCGGATCTCCGCATGGTGTCCGGCCCGGCGATGATCCGCGACGAGGACGGCCAGTTG
>DATDOO010000121.1:0-6063 GCA_035293245.1 Methylococcaceae bacterium | reverse complement strand
GTCAGGCCGAGCCTGATCGTCTGCGACGAGCCGACCAGTGCGCTGGACGTGTCGGTGCAGGCGCAGATCGTCCGCCTGCTGCGGACGTTGCAGGAGCAGGACGGGTTGAGCTATCTGTTCATCAGCCACGATTTGGGCGTGGTGGCGGAACTGGCGGACGAAATCGCCGTCATGTGGCAGGGCAGGATCGTCGAACACGGGAATGCACGGCAAATTCTCACCGCGCCCAATCATCCCTACACGCAACGCCTGATCGCCGCAGCGCCGCGAATGCTTGGCGCGCGAAGCGCCCGAGAGCCGTCGGGTCGAAGTAGTCGCGCGTAAAAAAACCGCCGGGAATTACTCCAGGCGGCTTTTTTGAGCGGATGGTCCGGACGCGCGTCAGATGGTGTGTTTGACCGTGAGAATCTGTCCGGGCTGTAGTCCCTTGACGTCCTTGACCGTATTCCACTTGCGCAGATCGTCCACATTCACGTTGAAGCGCTGGGCGATGGCGCGCAGCGAATCGCCGGACTTGATGGTGTACTGGACGGGATGAAGGCCGTTGTTGGCGACGGTCTTGGTGATTTTCTCACCCGACTTGGTTTTGCTGCGCGTGGTGTCGGTGCGGGAAATGACGGGGAGTTTGGGCGCTTCGCGCGTGGTGTCGATTTTCGCCGCCACGGTGGTGGGCTTGGCCGTCTCGACTTTGCGCGGCTCCGCCTTGGCTAGTACCGAAGCCGTCTTTCTCTTTTTCACGTTCCCGGTGTTTTGCGGGTAAGTCCACACCAGCAGCGCTTTACCCGGTTTGAGCTTCGCATTGGACGAACTGAAATGGTTCCACTTCATCAGCTTGTCCGGGCTGACGGCGTGCTTTTTGGCGACGCTCGCCAACGTGTCGCCCTTGCGGATCACGTAGCCCGTCTTTCTCGGTCCGGCGCTGGTCGGCGCCAGGGCCAGTTGGGTCTCGAAGTCTTTCAGGCTGGCCTCGTAGTCCGATTTGCCCGGCGCCTTGGCGAGCAACTGGGTTCCGGCGCGCAGCTTGTTGGGCGAAAGTTTGCCGGAACGGGTCGGCGGGGGAGTTTCCTCCAACTGCTGAACCATCGAGGCCAGGCTCTCGCCGCCGCTCCAGCCCGGAATGCTCGCGCCCTCGTCGAGGCGCGCGAGTTGTTCGCGGAACTGACCGGTCTTTTCGACCGGGATCAGCAAGCGCTGCGAGCTTTCCGGACCGATATGGGTGTGGCTGAGGCCGGGGTTGAGGCTCTTCAATTCCTCCACGGAGATATCGGCCATGGTCGCCGCCATGCGCAGGTCGATGCGGGTGTCGACGTCCACGTTTTCCAGCATCGGGCGGTTGGGGATGTCGCGCAGGCTGAGTTCGTACTCGTCGGAGTTGGCGAACAAACGGGCCACCGCCAGGAGGCGCGGTACGTAGGTTCTGGTTTCCTGAGGCAGGGGCAGCGACCAGAAGTCGGTCGGTTTGTGCTCGTCCAGGTTGCGCTTGATGGCGCGGGACACCGTGCCCTCGCCGGCGTTGTAGGCCGCCAACGCCAGTAGCCAGTCGCCGTCGAAGTCGTTGTGCAGTTTTTTCAGGTATTTGATCGCCGCCTGGGTGGACTCGTGAACGTCGCGGCGGCCGTCGTAAAAACGGTTCTGCTTCAGGCCGTACAGCTTGCCCGTGGAGGGAATGAACTGCCACAGGCCGGCCGCGTCCTTGGGGGAATAGGCCGCCGGGCGGAATGCGCTCTCGACCACCGGCAGCAGGGCGATTTCGCCGGGAATGCCGTTTTCCTCGAATTGTTCCACGATGGAGTGCAGAAACGGTCCGGCGCGTTCCTGGACGCGTTCGATATAATCCGGGTGGTTGATGAACCACGCCACTTCCCGGTCGATCGCTTCGTGCTCGAAGGTGGGGAGGGCGTAACGGTCGAAGAGGCGGTCCCACAAGGTGGAGTAAGCGCCCGATTCGTCCGGTTTGCTGTGTTTGCCCATGGAACGGGAGAGATTACCGTTCGCCCACGCCTGATAGGATGAGTCCTTCAGGCTGGCGGCAGCCCCCGGTTTGGCGCTGTTTTGGGCGCAACCTTGCAGAGACAGCAAGATTGCCGATGTGCAACACAGAACAGGCAAGCAGTATTTCAGCTTTTTCATTGTTCTTATGTTCCTGCGATGGCTAGACCAGGGAACAATTCTAGTATCATCGTTTGACGATACACAAATTGAGCCCCTGCTGCATGTCCGAGACATTTTGTAAAGACCCCAGGGGGGAATTGCGGGCCTGGTTCGCCGGAACCCGCTCAGGCGTTGTCCTGCAAGGGCTGGAAGCGGACTACCTGCGCGGCGCCGTGTGCATGGGGTACGGTAAAAACCTAGCTCAACTTGGGGTTAATGGCTGGGAGGAGCGCTATCTGGACGCGGATTGCGGCTGCGCCTTGATTGTCGAGCCGGACATGTCCCTTGCGATCTCTCCCGGTACGCGGTGGATTCGGGCGGAATTCGTCCAGTTGCCCCTGGACACCGAGAGCGTGGATGTGCTGATTTTGCCCCATGTTCTGGAGTTCGAGCCGGATCGCCACCAGTTGCTGCGTGAAGCGGAGCGCGTCCTCAAGCCGGAAGGCCGCCTGCACATTCTCGGCTTCAATCCGCTCAGCCTGCACGCCTGGTGGCGTCCCGCGGGAAGTTCGCCCCTGCATTGGGGGTGCATTTCTCCGGGGCGGGTGCTGGATTGGCTGAGCCTTTTGCAATTCACGGCGGAGTGGAAGGCGGGGATGTCCGCTTCGCTGGCGCGGGTTTCCTATCCCTGCCGGTCGCTGGGGGACCATGTCGTCGCGACGTTTTCGACGGTGTATGCGATTCGCGCCATCAAACGCACCTATCATTACATTCCCTTGAATTCCCGTGCCGTTTCGCACCCCCAGATTTTGCCGCAAGGGGCCGTAGGCGCGTCGTCGCGGGCGCCGCATGCATCCGGGGCAACTCGCGCCGAGCGCCTTTCCGGGGTTTTGCGCGGCAATCCGTTTCAGGTGGATCGCTCATGAGCGAGCCGGTACAGGTTTTTGCCGACGGTGCCTGCAAAGGCAATCCCGGTCCTGGCGGCTGGGGGGTGTTGCTGCGCTACAACGGCGTGGAAAAGCAGTTGCACGGCGGTGAGGCGCAGACTACCAATAATCGCATGGAACTGATGGCGGCCATCCAGGGGCTGGAATCCCTGAAGCGGCCCTGCCGGGTGCAGATCAGCATGGATTCCCAGTATGTGCTCAAGGGCATCACCGAATGGCTGCCGCGCTGGGTTGCCCGCGGCTGGCTTACCGCCGACCGGAAGCCGGTCAAGAACCAGGACCTTTGGCAGCGCCTGCATGCCGCGACGCAGCGCCACCAGGTGGAGTGGGAATGGGTCAAGGGCCACAACGGCCATGCCGGCAATGAAGCCGCCGATGCGCTGGCCAACCGGGGTGCGGCGGAGTTTATAAAATAGTTATGCGCCAGATCATACTGGATACGGAAACCACCGGCCTTTCCCCGGAAGAGGGGCACCGCATCATCGAGATCGGCTGCATCGAACTGCTCGACCGGCGCGTGACGCGCAACCGCTTCCACGTTTACCTCAACCCGGAGCGGAGCATCGACGTCGGCGCCAGCGAAGTGCACGGCATCCGCGACGAGGATCTCGCCGACAAGCCGCGCTTCGCCGAAGTCGCCGAGGATTTCCTCAACTTTGTCGGCGGCGCGGAGCTGGTCATCCACAACGCGCCTTTCGACGTGGGCTTCCTCAACCACGAACTCAAGCGACTGGGTGAAAGTTACGGCGATCTGGGTGGCTACTGCACGGTAACCGACACCCTGGCTCTGGCGCGCAAAAAGCACCCCGGCCAGCGCAACAGCCTGGATGCGCTGTGCAAGCGCTACGGTGTGGACAACAGCCGCCGCGAGCTGCATGGGGCCCTGCTGGATGCGGAGATTCTCGCCGACGTTTACCTTGCCATGACCGGCGGGCAGATGACTTTGTTGGGAGAAGAAGAGGAGGGCGGGGGCGCGCGTTCGGTGTCCACCCATCCTATTGCGCAAGGACCGCGCGCGTCGGGCGCGCGGCCTGCCCTGCGGGTGGTGCGCGCCAGCGAGGCGGAAACGGCCCGGCACCAAGGTTTTTTGGAGATTATCCGCAAGGCTAGCGGCGGCAAATGTTTATGGCCGGAGCCGGATCACTCCGGCTCGTAACCCAGATTGGGCGCCAGCCAGCGCTCGGCTTCCCGCAACGTCATGCTTTTGCGCCGGGCGTAATCCTCCACCTGATCGCGGCCCAGCTTGCCCACGTTGAAATAGCGGGCGTCCGGATGGGCGAAATACCAGCCGCTTACCGCCGCCGCCGGGTGCATGGCGAAGCTTTCGGTCAGGACGATGCCGGTGTTGGCTTCCGCCTCCAGTAGCTTGAACAGGACAGCTTTTTCCGTGTGGTCCGGGCAGGCGGGATAGCCGGGCGCGGGACGGATGCCGGCGTAGGCTTCGTCGATCAACTGCTTGTTGTCCAGTTCTTCCTCCGGCGCATAAGCCCACAATTCGCGCCGCACCCTTTCGTGCAGGCACTCGGCGAAGGCTTCCGCCAGGCGGTCGGCCAGGGCCTTGAGCAAGATGGCGCTGTAGTCGTCGTGGCGCGCTTCGAAGCGCTGGATGTGGGCTTCGATGCCGTGGCCGGCGGTGACGGCGAAGGCGCCGAGATAATCCTCCCTACCCGAATCGCGCGGCGCCACGAAATCCGCCAGACAGTAATTGGGCTGGCCTTCCGGCTTGGCTTGCTGCTGGCGCAGGTGGCGCAATTCGGCCAGGACGTGGCTGCGGCTGTCGTCCGTATAGAGCACGATGTCGTCTTCCACCGACGCCGCCGGGTAAAAACCCACCACGCCTTTGGCGGTAAGCCAGCGCTCCGTGACGATGAGTTCCAGCATGGCCTGGGCGTCGTCGAACAGCTTGCGCGCTTCCTCGCCCACTACGGGGTCTTGAAGGATGGCGGGATAGGAGCCGGCCAGTTCCCAGGCATGGAAGAAGGGCGACCAGTCGATGTAGGCCGCCAGGTGTTCCAGCGGGAAATTGTCGTAAGCCACCGTGCCCAGGAAGGACGGCTTCACCGGAACGTAGGCGCTCCAGTCGCCGCGGAAGTGGTTGGCGCGCGCCTGGGCCAGGCTCAGGTTCTGGGTGCGTTCGCGTTTTTGCGCGTGGCGCTCGCGCACCTGGCGATAGTCCTCGCGGATGCCTTGTACGTAAGACGCGCGCAGATCGCGGCTGAGCAGGCTGGTGGCAACTCCAACAGCACGGGAGGCGTCGGTGACGTACACGGTCGGCCCCTGGTAATGGGGTTCGATTTTCACCGCCGTGTGGGCCCTTGATGTGGTGGCGCCGCCGATGAGCAAAGGGATGTCCAGCCCGAGGCGCTGCATTTCCTTGGCCACGTGCACCATTTCGTCCAGGGACGGGGTGATGAGGCCGGACAGGCCGACGATGTCCACCTTTTCCTCCTGGGCGGTGTGCAGAATCTTGTCGGCAGGCACCATGACGCCGAGGTCGAGCACGTCGAAGCCGTTGCACTGCAAAACGACGCCGACGATGTTCTTGCCGATGTCGTGCACGTCGCCCTTGACCGTGGCCATGAGGATTTTGCCGTTGCTCTGTCCGGCGCTACGCTCGGCGTCCATGTAAGGCATCAGGTGGGCGACGGCCTTTTTCATGACGCGCGCGGATTTCACCACCTGGGGCAGGAACATCTTGCCGGCGCCGAAGAGGTCCCCGACCACGTTCATGCCGGCCATGAGCGGTCCTTCGATGACCAGCAGCGGCCGGCCCAAAGCCAGGCGCGCCTCTTCCGTGTCGATGTCCACGAACTCGTCGACGCCTTTGACCAGAGCGTGCTCCAGGCGCTTGGCCACGGGCCAGGAGCGCCATTCCAGGTCTTCCTTCTTTTCCGCCGTGCCGCCGTCGCCGCGGTATTTTTCCGCCAGGGGCAACAGCCGTTCGGTGGCTTCGGGTAAGCGGTCGAGAAGCACGTCTTCGATGGCGTCGCGCAGTTCCGCCGGGATGTCGTCGTAGATGGCCAGC
>DATDOO010000120.1:0-9844 GCA_035293245.1 Methylococcaceae bacterium | reverse complement strand
CGCGAAGGGCCCGCCGCCGGGAACGAGCGCCACCCGACCCGGCCCGTGTTCCGCCAAGGCGGCGAGCCAGGGACGGAGGTGGGAGCCGTTCGACAGGCTCCCACCCAGCTTGACGACCTTCAAAGAAACGGCGAGACGCCCAGTCGGGCGTGTATATGCATGACCGCCAGCCAAACCACCACGGCACCGACCAGGCGCGGCCAGCCGATTTCCGCATACAGGAGCCGCCAATCGCGCGGCTGGCGGCCGTCGAACATGGCCTGGAACGGCAGGGCCGAGGTCCGGGCGGCGAAGCGCGTCCAGTGTTCGCCGAAGGCACGCTGGCGCTTGGCATCGATGGAGCGGGTTCCCGCCGCCACCAGCCCCCAGAAGGAACCGAACAGGATCAGCGCGGCGACGTCGCCGTTGACCAGGACATGCAGCATGGCCCACAGCCCGACGCCCCACAGGAACGGGTGGCGGGTGATGCGCAGGATGCCGCGCACTTCCGGATCGCCTTCCAGCAGGCGCTCGCCGGTCACGGCGGTGGGGTTGGGCGAGGATAGACCGCACACCATCAGCACGAAGGCCGGCAGCATCAGGATGGCAACCAGGGGCTTGATGGCGGTGAGCTGTCCCCAGGTCTCGACATAAGGCGCGTTGCGCCAGGCGTAAGCCATCCACACCAGGCCCAGCAGGGACAGGGTGGCGAAACCGGCGCGGAACGCCAGCAAGCCGAAGCGTGCCACGAGCACCTCGCGCCGGCTGGTGCCGGCAACCAGGATGTGCAAGCCAACGAAGAAAATCGCGGCGAGAATCAGATTGATCATTTCAGTTCCCCCGGTTCAATTCTGGCATTCGCCGAGACGTTTGCCGCTGTATGTCTGCTTCATTTCCATGACTTCGCCGTCCACGTCCATCTTGAGTTCGGTCGAGCCGCTGTAGCTGTCGCTACCGTAAGTCATGTGGCCCCTGCCGCTCATGTCCGGACAGGTCATCGTCCAGGTGGCGGTATTGCCGCTCAGCGAGTACCCCCCTACCGTGCAGCCGCTCTGATCGTCCTTGGGGATGGTGGATTCACCGCTGGCGACGTCGGCGGCGCTCATGCAGACTTTGTGCTTCACCGGAGGCATGACCACGCCGGGCATGTCCATGGTCATGGTGACTTCCCACAAGCCGGGTTTCATTTCCGGCCCGGCGTAAGCGGCGGTGGCGCCCAAAGCCAGGAGGGCGAAGGGAAAGGTGATTTTTTTCATGGTGATTATCCTCATCGTCGATGGGCCGATTGTTATTGCGTACCAGCAGGGAATAGCCCAACGTGGAACGATACCCCATGCGCCGCGCAAAAACATTCCCGGCGGCAAAAACCGGTTTCGAGCAGACGCTCCCTGCCCCGCTTCGGGCCGGCACGCATTGACAGCAGCGTCTCCACTGCCTAAATTCAAATCAAATCGACTTCGCCCCTGAGCCCATCGCCGTGCTTTCGCTGTCGCGCCGCCTCGTCCATCGTCCCGCCATCCGGCTGTTTTTGCTGGGCGTGGTGGCGGTATGGCTGGCGTCCAGCTTTTCCTTCGTCTGCACCCGTCCGCTGTTGCACCAGGCGCACCAAGCGCTCCCCGAATGTCCGATGGCCGCTCAGCACGCTAACGGCGCCGGTCACGACATGCCGGCAGGAAACGGCTGTGCCGACCAGCCCTGCCTGGATGAGGTCCAGTCCGCGGACAAGACCTGGAGCAAACCCGGCGCGTTGCCGATGCTGGTTCTGGTTGCCATCGTCTGGCTGTGGCGCGTCGCGCCGGCGAATATCTTTCTTGTGGGCCGACCGCGTTTTCGCCCTCCCGATCCTCCTTCCGTCCCGCTTTTCCACCTTTTCTGCGTCCTGCGGAATTAACGCCTCTCCTTGATCGAGCCGTCCGGCGCGCCTTGTGCTGCGCCGTTTCGTCCTGAATCCAGAGAGAGCGACTATGTCCTTTTGTCCGTCTTTGCGCCCCGTTACGACGCGGGCGCTTTATCTCGCCGGTTGCACCGCACTGGGTTTGTCCCTGAGCGGCGCGGCGCCGGCCGATGACACACCCTCCCTGACCCTGGAAGCCGCCGTAAGCGAGGCCCTGGCCGGCAATCCCGGACTGGCGGAAATCCACGCCCGCAGCGACGCCATGGCCGCCGTGCCTTCCCAGGCCGGCGCGCTGCCCGATCCGACTTTGCGCTTCGAGGCGCAAAATCTGCCCACCGACAGTTTCGACCTGAGAGACGAGGACATGACGCTCCTCCAGGTCGGCGTCAGCCAGGAGCTGCCCTTTCCCGGCAAGCTCGCCCTCAAGGAAAAGGCGGCGGAATACGAAGCGGCGGCGGCCAGGGACAGTATCGAGGAAGCCCGCCTGCGGCTGGTGCGCGACGTGAAGGTGCTGTGGTGGCAGATTCATTTCCGCGAGCGCGCTTTGGAAGTGCTCGCCGCCAACGAAGTCAAGCTGCGGCAACTGGCGGAAGTCGCCCAGGCACGCTACGAAGTGGGCGAAGGCGCACAGCAGGATGTGCTCCTCGCCCGGCTGGAACAGTCCAAGCTCCGGGAAATGGAACTGGGGCACATTCGCCAGCATCACAGTGAAATCGCCCGCCTCAACGCCCTGCTGGACCGGCCGGGCGATACCCCTCTGCGCCTTGCCGCCCCGGACGAGGCAGCGCTGCCGGAAGTCCCTTCCGCGAGCACGCTGCGCGACCTGGCGGAGCACAACCGCCCGGCGCTGGCGAAAAAGCGCAAGGCGGTTGACGCTGCGAAGACGCGGGTGGAGCTGGCTGAAAAGGATTATCTGCCGGACTTCACCGTGGATGCGGGCTATGCCGCCCGCCAGGACACGCCGGCGGGCGCGCGGCGCAGCGACTTCGCCAGCGTCGGCGTGAGCATGAACCTGCCCCTTTATGCCGCCGACAAACAGGGCAAAGCAGTCGATCAGCGCCAGAGCGAACTCCTGCAGGAGCAATACGCCTTGCAGGACGCGCTGCGGAAAGTCCAGGCGGACGTCGCCGCGACGCTGGCCGGTTTCCATAGCGCGCGCGAGGAGGTCGCGCTGTACCAAAACGACATACTTCCCCAGGCCAAACAAACCGTGGACGCCATGCTCGCCGGCTATCGGGTGGGCAAGGTGGATTTTCTCGATCTGATCCGCGCCCAGATTGCCGTGCTCGAATACGAAACGCGCTACTGGCAGGCTTTCGTGCACGTGCGGCAGGCGCTGGCAAAGCTGGCCTTCGCCGCCGGCAAGGAGGGACTGTGAACAGGACCGCGATCGTCGTCGGTTTGCTGGCCGTCGCCCTGGGATTCTTCGCCGGCCACTGGCTGGGCTCAATGCAGGGCGTCCCGGAACAAGCCGAGGCCCAGCCCCTCCACTACCGCCATCCCATGAATCCGTCCGTGACCTCGCCGATTCCGGCCAAGGACGAGATGGGCATGGACTACGTGCCTGTGTACGCCGAGGAAAAGCCCGAATCCAAGGCGGAGAGGAAGATCCTCTACTACCGCAACCCCATGGGCCTGCCCGACACTTCGCCCGTGCCCAAGCAGGACAACATGGGCATGGACTACCTGCCGGTCTATGCGGACGAGGCCCAGGCCGCCGGGCAGGTCACCCTGAGTCCGGAGAAAATCCAGAAGCTGGGGGTGCGCACCGAGACGGCGGAAAAGCGCCTCATCGCCCACACGGTGCGCGCCGTGGGCACGGTGCAGGTGGACGAGCGACGCGTGGTCGCCGTGGCCCCGCGCTTCGAGGGCTGGATCGACCGGCTGTACGTCAACGCCACCGGCCAGCCGGTGCGCAAGGGACAGACCCTCATGGACGTGTACAGCCCGGAACTCCTGGCCACCGCGGAGGAATACCGCATCGCCCGTGCCGGCGACGCCCAGGATCCGCTGGCGGAGGCCGCCCGGAAACGGTTGCGCAATTTTAGCGTCGGCGAGGGCTTCCTGAACCGGCCGGGCCCGGTCCGCTCCGTGCCCTTCGCTTCTCCCGCCAATGGAGTGGTGCTGGAAAAAAACGCCGTGGAGGGCATGCGCTTCATGGCCGGCGAGACCCTGTACCGCATCGCCGACCTGTCCCGCGTGTGGCTGCTGGCCGACGTGTTCGAGCAGGACCTGGCCCACATCCACGAGGGCCATCCGGCGACGGTCAAGGTGGATGCCTGGCCGGAGCGCGTATTTCAGGGCGAAGTGGCCTTCATCTACCCCACCGTCACGCCGGAAACCCGCACCGCCAAGCTGCGCATCGAACTGCCCAACCCGGACGGCCTGCTCAAACCCGCCATGTACGGCAGCGTCGAACTGGTGGCCCACCCGACCCACGAAGCGGTGATCGCCGTATCCGACTCCGCCGTCATCGACAGCGGCGTCCGCCAGCTGGTGCTGGTGCAAAAGGGCGAAGGCAGCTTCGAGCCGCGCCCGGTGCGCCTGGGCAAGCGCGTCGAGGGTTACGCGGAAATCCTGGAAGGCTTGGCGGAAGGGGAAACCGTGGTGGTCCAGGCCAACTTCCTCATCGACGCGGAGAGCAATCTGAAAGCGGCTTTGGGGGGATTCGGCGGGGGAAAAGGAGGACAGCCATGAACGGTGTCGGGCAGGCCAGAAATCTGCGCCGCAACATGACCGATGCGGAGCGGGCCTTGTGGCAGGGTATCCGGATGCGGCAAGTCACAGGCTGCAAATTTCGCCGCCAATGCCCGGTCGGGCCATATATCGTCGATTTCGTCTGTCTGGAACGGATGCTGGTCGTCGAAGTGGACGGAGGACAGCATTCCGCCAGGCAAAAGGAAGATGAACGGCGCACCGCCTGGCTGGAGCGGAATGGCTACACCGTACTGCGGTTTTGGAATAATAAAGTGTTGCAGCAGAGAGAAGCAGTTTTGGAGGTTATTCGCAGGACTTTGATCGATTTGGCTCCGAGGAAGACGTGCGATCTACGCGAAGCCGGGAAAGCGAATGTCTCGGAGGCCAGCTTTGATCACCCCCATCCCGACCTTCCCCCAAAGGGGGAAGGGGTCAAAAAGCCTCGGTCGGAGTTTACCGACGAAGAATCCGGAGCGTCTGTTATTACGTCCCTCCCCCCACGGGGGAGGACAGGTGGGGGCGAGTCGAACAAGGTTGCGGAAGTTACTTCTGATCACCCCCATCCCGTCCTTCCCCCAAACGGGGAAGGAGCCGAGGAAATTGCGTCTGGGTTAACCGGCGAAGACGGCTGGAAGAGAGAAAAACACAGGCACGGGGATTCCATTTCAGACGGAGACCCCTGACATGCTCTCCCGTCTCATCGAATGGTCCCTGCGCAACCTCGTCCTGGTGCTGCTGGCTACATTGCTGGTTGCGGCGGGGGGCGTTTACGCGCTGCTGAAGATGCCCCTGGACGCCATCCCCGACCTGTCGGACGCCCAGGTGATCGTATACACGGAGTTTCCCGGCCAGGCGCCGCAAGTGGTGGAAGACCAGGTGACCTATCCCCTCACCACCGCCATGCTCAGCGTGCCCCGTTCCAAGGCGGTGCGGGGGTTTTCCTATTTCGGCGCTTCCTTTGTGTACGTGATTTTCGAAGAAGGCGCGGACCTGTATTGGGCACGCTCGCGGGTGCTGGAATATCTCAACGCCGCCAGCGCGCGCCTGCCCATGAACGTCACGCCGCGCATCGGCCCGGACGCCACCGGGGTGGGATGGGTGTACCAGTACGTGCTGACCTCCGCGCGTCACAGCCTGGCGGAACTGCGCTCCATTCAGGACTGGTTCCTGCGCTACCAGCTCACCAAAGCGCCTGGCGTGGCGGAAGTGGCCAGCGTGGGTGGCTTCGTGCGCCAGTACCAGGTGACCGTGGACCCGCACAAGCTGCAGGCTTACGGCATACCCTTGCAGACGATCGTCGAAACCATCCGCCGCAGCAACAACGACGTGGGCGGCCGGGTGGTGGAGATGGCGGAGCGGGAATACATGGTGCGCGGCAAGGGCTATTTGCGCGGTATCGCCGACCTGGAGCGGCTGGTGGTGAAGGCCGAAGGCGGCGCGCCGGTGCTGCTGCGCGACGTGGCGCGGGTGGAACTGGCGCCGGAGGAGCGGCGCGGCATCGCCGAACTGGACGGCGAAGGCGAGGTCGTCGCCGGCATCGCCATGGCGCGCACCGGCAAGAACGCCCTGGAGGTGATCGACAACCTCAAGATCAAGCAGCGGGAGTTGACAGCCGCGTTGCCCGAGGGCGTGTCCATGCAGGCGGTCTACGACCGTTCCGAACTCATCCTGCGCGCCATCCGCACCCTGCGCGACACCCTGCTGGAGGAAAGCCTGGTGGTGGCCCTGGTGTGCGTGCTGTTTTTGCTGCACGCCCGCAGCGCCCTGGTGGCCATCCTCATGCTGCCGGTGGGCGTGCTCATCGCCTTTCTGGTCATGGGCTGGCTGAACCTCAGTTCCAACATCATGAGCCTGGGCGGCATCGCCATCGCCATCGGCGCCATGGTGGACGCGGCCATCGTCATGATCGAGAACGCCCACAAGCACCTGGAGCGCGCCGCGCCGGACGTGCCGCGCCCCGCGCTGATCCTCGCCGCCTGTCAGGAAGTCGGGCCCGCGCTGTTCTTCAGCCTGGCCGTCATCACCGTCTCCTTCCTGCCGGTCTTCGCCCTGGAAGCCCAGGAAGGCCGGCTATTCCACCCCCTGGCCTACACCAAGACCTTCGCCATGGCCGGGGCGGCGCTGCTGTCGGTGACGCTGGTGCCGGCGCTCATGCTGCTGTTCATCCGCGGCCGCATCCTGCCGGAAGCCAGGAACCCGGTGAACCGGGCGCTCATCTGGCTGTACCGGCCGCTGATCGGCTGGGTGCTGCGCTGGAAGAAGCTCACCTTGGCCCTGGCCCTCGCGACCCTGGCCGTCACCGTCCTTCCCGCCCGGGAACTCGGCAGCGAGTTCATGCCCACCCTCAACGAAGGCACGCTCCTGTTCATGCCCATCAGCCTGCCGGGGATGTCCGTGACCCAGGCGGCCCGGCTCATGCAGACCCAGGACCGCATCATCAAGTCCTTCCCCGAGGTCGCTTCGGTGTTCGGCAAGGCGGGGCGCGCCAACACCGCCACAGACCCGGCGCCGCTGGAGATGTTCGAAACCGTGGTCAACCTCAAGCCGGAAAACCAGTGGCGGCCCGGCATGACCATGGACAAGCTCATCGCCGAGATGGACCAGGCTTTGCAATTCCCCGGTGTCAGCAACGCCTGGACCATGCCCATCAAGAACCGCATCGACATGCTCTCCACCGGCATCCGCACCCCGGTGGGAGTGAAGGTGTTCGGCCAGGACCTGGCGGAAATCCAGCGCCTGGCGCGGGAGATCGAGCAGGTGGTGAAGACCGTGCCCGGCACCACCAGCGCTTATGCCGAACGCACCACGGGTGGCTATTACCTGAATATCGAGCCGGACCACGACGCCCTGGCCCGTTACGGCCTGAGGGTGGGCGACGTGCTGGATGTGATCTCCACCGCCCTGGGGGGCGAGACCGTCACCACCACCGTGGAGGGCCGCGAGCGCTACGCCGTGACCGTGCGCTACCCGAGGGAGCTGCGCCAGGACCCGCCCTCCATCGCCAGCCACATCCTGGTGCCCACGCCGCAGGGCAACATGATCCCCCTGGGGCAGATCGCCCGCATCGGCCTGTCCCAGGGCCCGCCCAGCATCCGCACCGAGAACGCCCTGCTCTCGGCTTACGTGTTCGTGGATTTGCGCGGCCGCGATTTGGGTGGGTATGTCGCCGAGGCGCAGCGGGCGGTACAGAGTCAAGTGAAATTCCCGCCCGGTTACTACGCAGCCTGGAGCGGCCAGTTCGAGTACCTGGAGCGCGCCACCCAGCGCCTCAAGCTGGTGGTGCCGGTGACCCTGGCGCTGATTTTCCTGCTCCTGTATCTCAACTTCCGCCGCCTCACCGAGACCTTCATCGTCATGCTGTCCGTGCCTTTTGCCCTGGTGGGCGGCGTCTGGCTGCTGTGGCTGCTGGACTACAACCTGAGCGTCGCGGTGGGCGTGGGCTTCATCGCCCTGGCCGGCGTGGCGGCGGAGACCGGCGTCGTCATGCTCATCTATCTCGACCAGGCTTACGCCGCCATCCGCCGCGAGCGCGAGGCGACCGGCCGGCCGGTCGGCCCCGGCGACCTTTACGCCGCCATCGTCGAAGGCGCGGTGGAGCGGGTACGCCCCAAGATGATGACGGTAACCGCAATCATGGCAGGGCTTTTGCCTATCCTGTGGAGTTCCGGCACCGGCTCGGAAGTCATGCGCCGCATCGCCGCGCCCATGGTGGGGGGCATGGTGTCCTCCAGCGTCCTCACCCTGCTGGTGATTCCGGCGATTTACGCGCTGGTGAAAGGATATTCGCTGCCCAAAGCCGGAAAGCGGCAGGGACACAGCCATGCCTTTCCGCCATGAAAACCGCGTAAGCCTTCAAGAAACCCATGAATCCGACTATAAAGGAGGCTCGAGTCACCGGTATACCCACAACACGCCGTCCGTTTTTTAACCTCGTCAGTAACTATCGGAGCACTAACCATGAACAAGAAAATCTTTCTGGCCCTTTTCGTCAGCGCCGTCATTGCGACCGCCTGTGCACGGATGGAAACCCACCCCATGGACATGAGCGCAGCGGTCGCCGGGGCCAAAACCGCCGCCGACCACACGGACCTGGCCAAGCACTACGACGACGCGGCCAAGGACATGGACGCCAGGGTGGTGGAACACAAAAAGCTGCTGGCTCATTACCAGAAGGAAAGCTATCTCCACCCGAAACAGACGCCGTCCATGGCGGATCACTGCCAGATGTTGATCAACCTTTACCAGAAGGCGGCGGAGGAAAACCGCATGATGGCCGACTCGCACCGCCAGATGGCCAAAGAAGCGAAGTAGGGATATTCGCCCCCGGAGCGGTATCGGACAGCAGGGCGATACCGCTCGCCGGGATTTGCGCCGAGGGATGGGCATGGCCGACGATCGGCGTCGAATACGGGAGGCTGTATGAATCACGGAATGCCTGAAAACCGCGCGCCTCCGTCCAAATGGCGGCGCAACGGCGCCTTGGCGTTATTCCTGGCCTTGGGGTCGTTTTTTCTCTGGACCGAGCACCGCGCGCACCTTTTCGGTGCCTTGCCGTACATTTTGGTGCTGGCTTGCCCCTTGATGCATCTTTTCCTGCACGGCGGACACGGGCGCCACGATGGGGATAAACCGTGAGCGAAGCGCCGGCCTACGGCCTCTGGGGACTGGCGGCGGCCAACGCACTGCTCTTCATTCTCTTCGCCTTCAGTTTCTTCAAGCCGTATACCGCCCGCGACTGGCGCACCTTCGGAACCTTCTCGGCTTTTCTCGTCGCCCTGTTCGCCGAGATGTACGGCTTTCCGCTCACCGTTTACCTCTTCTCCGGCTGGCTGGCGAGTCATTACCCCGGCGTCGATCCGTTTTCCCACGAAGCCGGCCACCTCTGGCACACCCTGCTGGGCCTCGAGGGCGACCCGCATTTCGACCCGCTGCACCTCCTGAGCATGGTGTTCGTCCTCGGCGGCTTCTGGCTGCTGGCCGCCGCCTGGCCGGTGCTGTACACGGCCCGGCGCGAAGGCCGGCTGGCCGACACGGGGCCGTACGCCCGCTTGCGCCATCCCCAGTACGCGGCTTTCATCCTGGTCATGCTGGGCTTTCTGCTGCAATGGCCGACGCTGCCGACGCTGGCGATGTTTCCCGTGCTGAGCTTTCTGTACCTGCGCCTGGCGCGCCGCGAGGAAGCCGAGGCGGCGGCGCGCTTCGGCGCGGCTTATGCCCGCTATTGCGCGGACACGCCGGCGTTTTTTCCGCGTTTCGGCGGGACGCGGCGGGAGA
>DATDOO010000119.1:0-12720 GCA_035293245.1 Methylococcaceae bacterium | reverse complement strand
AACTCCAGCAGAAAGCGCGCAACCGGCGCCCAGACGAGGAAAAACCCGAGCATCCAGCCGGCGGGCAGGTCGGGACCGCGCCGCAGGTAGTGGCGCAGACCGAGGGCGAAGATGGGCAGGTAGACCGCCGCCTCGTAAAGCTGCACCGGGTGGCGGGGCAGGGCGTCCACCCGGGCGAAAATCACCGCCCACGGTATATCGGCCGGCCGGCCGAGAATCTCCGAGTTGAAGAAGTTGCCCAGCCGGATCAGGCTGATGGCGAACGGCAACGCCAGGGCGATGCGGTCCATGAGCCACAGGAAGGACTGCCCGGCCGCGCGGCGCGAGTAAATCCACACGCTCAGCAAAATGCCCACGAACGCGCCGTGGCTGGCCAGTCCGCCCTCCCACACGGCCAGTATCCGCGAAGGGTGCGCGAGATAAAACGCCGGCTCGTAAAGGAACACATGTCCCAGCCGCGCGCCGATCAATGTTCCGGCGACCACATACAGCGCCAGATCGTGCACGTCTTCCACCGGCCGGTTCTCGCGCCGGTAGAGCCACTGGAAGAAATAAATGCCGTACAGGAAAGACCCGGCGAACAGCAGACCGTACCAGCGCACCGGCCATTCCAGCGCGCCGAGGTGGAGGGTGAAGGCGATGGGGGAAATGTCCCAGACCATGAAAGGCGATCTCCGGCTTGGAAGAGGGCGGCAAGGTTGGCGCTGCACTGCGTCGCTTGTCAAGCTTGAGCGGGCACGATGCCTGCTTTACTCTCCCCCGGCGCTCCCGCCTTATTAAGGTTCCCCCGTTTTGCCGCCAGACATTCGCTCCATTCGCCGCGGACTGTGGTTCATGGTGTCGGCCTGCTTTCTGTTTTCCCTGATGGCGGCGTCCGTGCAGGCGGCGCTCAAAGTCGAACCGGCCATGCCCGCGCCGGTGACCAGTTTCATCCGCGTGTCGATCAATCTGTTGGTGTTGTGGGGGCCGCTGTTCTCGCCCGGAAGGCTCAAGATGCTGTTCGGCGACGGACGGGTTTCCCTGTGGCTGCGCGGCCTGTTCGGGGGAACGGCGCTCATGCTGTCCTTCTCCGCCATCCAGCGCATCGGCATCGGCGAGAGCGCCTTCATCCAGTCCAGCAACAGCGTGTTCATCGCCCTGCTGGCGCCGTGGGTGCTGGGGCAGCGCAACACCTGGGCGGCCTGGCTGGCCATCGCCGGCGCCATGGCCGGCTTGTGGCTGCTGCTCGATCCCCGTTTGGGCCAGGCGGATGCCCTGGGGCGCTGGATGGCCTTGGCAGCGGGCTGGTTCACCGCTTTGGCCTACCTCATGGTCGCCCGCTCCGGCCGCGGCAACCGGCCGGAAACCGTGGTGTTCTACTTCTGCCTGGTGGCGCTTCTGCTGCACCTCATCTATTTCGCCGTGGTCGGCTGGTATTGGCCCGTGCAGCGCGAAACCTGGGCGTTTCTCCTGATGGCCGGCCTGAGCGCCAGCGCCGCCCAGCACGCCCTGACCCGCGCCTACCAGTTGGCCCCCGCCGCCCTGAACGCGGCGGTCAACTACCTCTACCCCGTGTTCGGCCTGATGTGGAGCGTATCGCTGTTCGGCATGACGCCCACGCTGCCCGCGCTGGCGGGGTGTGCGCTGATCCTGGTCTGCGGGGTGCTGTTGCCGTTTTTGCGGGTCGGGAAGGCGGCGCGCAGTGATCTTGCGCCTTAATTGGTCCGGGGGCTCTATTCGAAGATACTGCCTATGCGGTACCGTGTTTCCGCATTCTCTTTTCGCATGATTTGCTAGCAAGGACAGGCGCTATTTCCCATGGCCGATAAGGACAATCGAACCCCGGAATCGCGGGCACGCGGAATCTCGACGATTTACTTTCCTGCGCCGGCTGGGCTATGCAGAGCCCTGGACAAACCGACATCCATGCCGCGTGGCATTTCGGGGGGTTCCACTCAAATAGGGCCACGGCTTTGCGGTTTGCCTGCTCTACGTGGGGCATTTCGGCATCCGCATGACCTGTAACTGCCATCGAGCCTCCTACATCCTCTGGGCGCAAGGGCTGAATTCAAGAGGCGCACGTTGCGGCGGGCGGCAAGACGAGAACTTAAAATACGATGCCGCTTAGCCGGGCTATGTTCACCAAACCGACAACTGACCACATCGCTAAAGTACATGGAACCCGCTGAGCTACGACGCATACAAGACTTCATCTGGAACATTGCTGACGATGTGCTACGCGACATTTACTCGCGCGGCAAGTATCGCGATGTAATTTTGCCGATGACTGTCCTGCGTCGGCTTGATGCGGTATTGGAACCAACAAAGGGAAAAGTCCGCGCTCTGAGCGCGCAACTCGACAAGGCCGGTGTATCAAACAAGCATGCCGGTTTGTGCGGCGCGTCGGGCCAAGCGTTCTATAACAGCTCGCCGTTCACCCTCAAAGGTCTGAAGTCGGCTGAAACGGGGCAGCAGCACCGGCGGAATTTCGAAGCTTACCTAGACGGTTTCTCCGATAACGTCCGCGAGATTCTCGACAAATTCAACTTCCGCAACCAGATACCCAAGCTGGTGGAAGCCAACATTCTGGGGCTTTTGATCGAAAAGTTTCTCGATCCGGACATCAATTTGTCGCCTGAGCCCGTCCGCGACTTGGAAGGCCACGTCGTGTTGCCTGGACTCGACAACCACGCCATGGGCACGGTGTTCGAAGAGCTGATTCGCCGCTTTAACGAGGAAAACAACGAAGAAGCCGGCGAACATTTCACCCCGCGCGATGTGGTGCGCTTGATGGCCAAGCTGATGTTTGTGCCCGTTGCCGACCAGATCGAATCCGGCACCTATTTGCTTTACGACGGCGCTTGCGGTACCGGGGGCATGCTCACGGTTGCCGAGGGAGAGCTATACCGGCTAGCGGAGGAACATGGAAAACAGGTGTCCATTCACCTTTACGGCCAGGAGATCAACCCCGAGACCTATGCCATCTGCAAGGCCGACCTGCTGATCAAGGGTGAGGGGCTGGAGGCCGAGCACATCGTCGGCGGTGTGGATATGTCCACCCTGAGCAACGACGCCTTCCCGCGCCACGAATTCGACTTCATGCTCTCCAACCCACCCTATGGCAAGAGCTGGAAAAGCGATCTCACCCGCCTGGGCGGCGAGGAAGGCAAAAGCGGCATCTCAGACCCCCGCTTCGTTGTCGACCATGCGGGCGACCCAAGCTTCAAACTCGCTACTCGTTCATCCGATGGCCAACTCATGTTCCTGGTGAACAAGCTGTCCAAGATGAAAAAAAAGACGCCCTTGGGCAGCCGCATAGCTCTGGTTCACAACGGCTCGGCCCTGTTTACCGGCGACGCCGGCCAGGGCGAAAGCAACATCCGCCGCTGGGTGCTGGAGAACGACTGGCTCGAAGCCATCATCGCCCTGCCGCTCAACATGTTCTACAACACCGGCATCGCCACCTATATCTGGGTGCTGACCAACCGCAAGGCCAGGCACCGGCGCGGCAAAGTGCAGTTGATCGACGCCAGCGAATGGTCCCAGCCGCTGCGCCGCAACTACGGCAAGAAGAACTGCGAATTGGGCACAGCGGACATCGAACGAATCCTGACCACACTGCAAGCTTTCGACGACGCCGACGACACAAGTCATTCCAAAGTTTTCGACAACGAAGCCTTCGGCTACTGGAAAATCACCGTTGAGCGTCCGCTACGTCTCAGGAGCCAATTCAAGCGCGCCAGCATCGAAGGCCTGCGCTTTGCCAGCGGCGACGACGGCCTGCGCCGCGAGCTGTATGAACGCTTCGGCCAAAGCCTCTACGAAGAGTTTGCCCGCATCAGGACCGAAATGGAGCACTGGTTACGCGGTGACGACAGCGAAGCCGACGAGGAGTCGTCCCCGCGCCGCAAGGCCGTACCGGAAAAGCGCCGCCGCAAACTGCTCGACGTCGACGCTTGGCAGCGCGACCTGCGCCTGGTGGAAGCCGCCCGCCGCTTGGCCGAAGAACTTGGCAGCGACGTCTTTCCCGACTTCAACCTGTTCCGTGAACGGGTCGACGGCGCCCTGGAAGCGCTGGGTATCAAACTCAGCCCCGCCGAAAAGAAAATCCTGCTGCGCGCCGTAAGCTGGCGCGACGAAGCGGCTCCACCGGTAATCGCCAAACGCATCAAGACCGACCCGGCGACCGATCCCGCGCGCGAAGCGCTCTACGGCAATTATTATGCGGATGCGGCGGACGACGCCCCGGCCAAGGGGCAGCGCAAGGCCAAAGCGCAGGTCTGGCTGACCACTTTCGAACCCGACCCCGAACTGCGCGACACCGAGCAGGTGCCGCTGCAAGAGGCGGGCGGCATCGAAGCTTTCTTCAAGCGCGAAGTACAGCCTTTTGCTCCCGACGCCTGGATCGACGCCGACAGCACCAAAATCGGCTATGAAATCTCCTTCGCCCGCCACTTCTACCGGCCCAAGCCCATGCGCACGCTGGAAGAAATCCGCCGCGATATCCTGGCCCTCGAACGGCAGACCGAAGGCTTGCTGAAAAAAATCGTCGGGGACGGTGCATGAGCAAGGCACCGGACGACAGCGAGGCGAAATTTTCCGTTGCAGCCCCGGCCGTCGATTTGGTCGACGACATCCACCGGCTGATTACCGAGGCGCGAACCAACGCCGCCACGGCGGTAAATGCCAGCCTGACCTTGCTTTACTGGCGCGTCGGCCAGCGCATTCGGCAGGACGTGCTGAGCGAGAAGCGCGCCAGGTACGGCGAGCAGATTGTCTCCTCGCTGAGTAGACAATTGGCCGCCGAACACGGACCGGGCTTCTCGGAGAAGAACCTGCAACGCATGATTCAATTCGCCGAGGTCTTTCCCGACGAGCGAATTGTCGTATCGCTGATACGACATTTGAGCTGGACCCATTTCATCGCGCTGATCCCCCTCAAACAGCCCTTGCAGCGCGAGTTCTACGCCGAGATGTGTCGCCTCGAACGCTGGAGCGTACGTACCCTGCGCCAGAAAATCGACGGCATGCTCTACGAGCGCACGGCCTTATCGAAAAAGCCGGAGGCCACCGTCGGCGCCGAACTGGAAGCCTTGCGCGACAGCGACCGCATGAGCCCCGACCTGGTGTTCCGCGATCCTTACGTTCTCGACTTCCTCGGCTTGGCCGGCGCTTACAGCGAACGCGACCTGGAAGCCGCCATCCTGCGCGACATCGAGAGCTTTCTGATCGAGTTGGGCGGCGGTTTCTGCTTTGTGGCGCGGCAAAAGCGTATGGTCATCGACGGCGACGACCACTACCTGGACCTGCTCTTCTACCATCGCGACCTGCGCCGCCTGGTGGCCGTGGAACTCAAACTCGGCAAGTTCAAGGCCGCCGACAAGGGCCAGATGGAGCTTTACCTTCGCTGGCTGGCCAAGCACGACGCCAAGCCCGGCGAGGAAGCTCCCCTGGGCCTGATCCTCTGCGCCGACGGCGGCGAGGAAAGCATCGAACTGCTGCAACTGGACCGCGCCAGCATCCGTGTTGCTCAATATCTGACCGAATTGCCGCCCCGCGACGTGCTGGCGCACCGGCTGCACGAAGCCATCGCCCGCACGCGGGCAAGGCTGGAGAATCGGGCGGAGGGCGAGACATGAGCCAGAACCAAGGTACTTATCCGGACTATCGCCGTCCAGAGCACCCATGGATTAGACAGGTACCGAAATATTGGGATGAGCGGCGCGCCAAGGCATTCCTCCGCGAAGTGAATGACCGTTCTACTACGGGAAGGGAAGAACTGCTGTCGGTATCGCATCTGACCGGCGTAACGCCACGCAGCCAGAAGAACGTCACGATGTTCAAGGCTGAAAGTTATATCGGCCATAAACGGTGCCAGCCCGGCGACATCGTCATCAACACCATGTGGGCGTGGATGGCGGCGCTTGGTGTTTCACAGCATGTGGGTTTGGTCAGTCCCGCCTACGGCATCTATCGTGCCCATGACCCTGAAACATACAACCCGCGCTACCTGGACTACCTGCTGCGCTCTCATGCCTATGTGGCAGAGTACAACTGTCGCTCGACCGGAATTCAGTCATCACGGCTCCGGCTTTATCCGACGCAGTTTTTAGACATCCCGTTCATTTGTCCGCCGCGCGACGAGCAAGACCAAATCGTCGCCTACCTGCGCGCTCAGGACGCCAAGATCGCCCGCTTCATCCGCGACAAGCGGCGGCTGATCGAATTGCTGAACGAACAGAAACAGACCCTCATCCACCGCGCCGTCACCCGCGGCCTCGATCGCGATGCGACGCTCAAGCCCTCCGGCATCAAATGGCTGGGGGACGTGCCGGCGCATTGGTTTGCGCGTCGCCTTAAGTTCGTTGCAGACAATGTCACTGACCAGACCGACTCACAGCGAGACGGCGAAATCTATTTGGCGTTGGAGCACGCCGAGAGTTGGACCGGGAAAATGAAGCCGCCACAAGGTGCGGCGGTGTTCAGTAGTACCGTCAAGCGATTCAGGAAGGACGACGTTTTGTTTGGCAAGTATGCGGCCATACCTTGCCAAGGTGGTTAGGCCGCAGGTCTGCGGCGTGTGCGTCAGCGAATTCTTCGTGCTGCGCATCAAGGATGCCGAAGTACTGCCCGCTTACCTTGAGCTACTCCTCCGAACCAAGAAGGTCATCGAGATCGTCAACAGTTCGACGGCGGGCGCCAAGATGCCTCGTGCCGACTGGACTGCGGTTGGGAACCTCAGGCTTGCATTTCCACCGAAGACCGAGCAGCTACGCATCCTGTCCGCCATTGCCGACGAAACAGGCGATCTCGACGTTGCTTCCGAGCAGGCGAGAGGGGAAGTCACGCTGATGCAGCAATACCGCGACCGCCTGATCGCCGACGTAGTCACCGGGCAACTGGATGTACGCGGCTGGGTGCCGGGACCGGACGATATGATCGGCGAGGCCGCCGCTATGGACGAGGAAGACGAAGCCGATATGAGGGAACAGGGAGCCGACGATGACGACGACGGACACGAGTGAAGCAGGGCTGGAGCGGCTGATCGTCCTGGCCCTCACCGGCCGGTCGCCGCGCCCGGCCGGGCATGGCATCGCGGAGGAGCCGGAGCCCTACGGCGGCGCCGGTTACGTCGAGGGCCATCCCCACGACTACGACCGCGAGGTGGCCCTGGACTTGCGCCAGCTCTGGCATTTCTGGTTCAGCACCCAGGCGGAGGAACTGGCCAAGCTCAAAATCGCCGCCGACTCCTTGACCGGCACGGCCGCGCGGCAGCTGCTGCACCGGCTGCAAGGGGAAATCACGCGGCGCGGCATGGTGGATGTGCTGCGCAAGGGCATCAAGCATGGGCCGGCGAGCCTGGAGCTTTACTACCACACGCCGACGCCGGGCAACGACAAAGCAGCGGCGCTGTTCGCGGCCAACGTGTTCAGCGTCACACGCCAGGTGCGCTACAGCCGCGACGAGACGCGGCGGGCGCTGGACCTGGTGCTGTTCATCAACGGCCTGCCCTTGGCCACTTTCGAGTTGAAAAACCACTACACGCGCCAAACCGTGGCCGACGCGGTGCTGCAATACCAGCGCGACCGCGATCCTCGCGAACTGTTGTTCCAGTTCGGCCGCTGCGCGGTGCATTTCGCGGTGGACGACCTGGAGGTGTACTTCTGCACCCAGCTCACCGGCAAGACGTCCTGGTTCCTGCCCTTCAACCGGGGCCACCTGGGCGGCGCCGGCAATCCGCCGGTGGACGGCGAGCGCGGCATCCGCACCCAGTACCTGTGGCGGGAGGTGCTGGCGCGGGAGTCCCTGGCCGAGATCGTCGAACACTACGCGCAGATCGTCGAGGAGAAGGACGAGAAGGGCCGAGTCAGACGCAAGCAGGTCTGGCCGCGCTACCATCAACTCGATGTGGTGCGCTACCTCCTGCGGCGGGCCAAGGCCGATCCGGTGGGCACGCGCTATTTGGTGCAGCATTCCGCGGGCAGCGGCAAAAGCAATTCCATCGCCTGGCTGGCCCACCGCCTCTCCAAGCTCAAGCGCCACGACCAGCCGGGCGAACCGGATTTATTCGCCTCGGTGATCGTGGTCACCGACCGCAAGAACCTGGACAAGCAGATTGCCGGCACCATCAAGGCCTTCGACCATGTGGCTTCGATCTTCGGCCATTCCGCCAAGTCCGAGGACTTGGCGCGCTACCTGAAATCGGGCAAGGACATCATCGTCACCACGGTGCAGAAGTTCCCCCATATTCTCGACCTGGTGGGTGACGAACACCGCGGCAGCAGCTTTGCGCTGATCATCGACGAGGCCCATTCCAGCCAGGGCGGCAAGTCCTCGGCCAAGGTCGGCGCTGCGTTGAAGCAGCGTGAGACGCCCGCATCGTCCGACGACGATCCGGACGACCCCGATTTGCCCGGCGAGAGCAACGAGGATTTTGTGGGGCGCGAAATCGAGGCGCGCATCGCTTCCCGGCGCATGCCGGCGAACGTGAGCTACTTCGCCTTCACGGCGACGCCGAAAAACAAGACCCTGGAATTGTTCGGCGAGTCGTGGCCCGAGGGCGAGAAGATCAAGCACCGGCCCCACCGCCTCTACACGATGAAGCAGGCCATCGAGGAAGGCTTCATCATGGACGTGCTGCGTTACTACACGCCGGTGGCGAGCTTCTACAACCTGGAGAAGAAAGTCGCCGACGATCCGGAGTTCGACAAACAGCGCGCCCTGAAAAAGCTGCACGCCTATGTCGAAGGCCACCCCGATGCCATCCAGCGCAAGGCGCGGGTGATGGTCGATCACTTCCTCGGCAGCGTGATCGCGCGGCGTAAGGTGGGCGGCCAGGCGCGCGCCATGGTGGTGACCCAGAGCCGGCAGCGGGCACGGGATTACTTCAAGGCCATCTCGGACTACTTGCAGGAGATCAAGAGCCCCTACAAGGCCATCGTCGCCTTCTCCACCGACGAAAAGAAGAAGGGCGCGAGCAAGGTAACCGAGGCCGACTTGAACGGCTTTCCGTCGAACCTGATCGAAAGCCGCTTCAGGAGCGACCCGTACCGCTTCCTGATCGTCGCCAACAAGTTCACCACCGGCTTCGATGAGCCGTTGCTGCACACCATGTACGTGGACAAGGTGCTGGCCGATATTCAGGCGGTGCAAACCTTGTCGCGCTTGAATCGGGCGCATCCCTTGAAAAAGGAAGTCTTCGTTCTCGATTTCGTCAACGACCAGGCCGAACCGGTCAAGCAGGCATTCCAGCGCTATTACAAGACCACATTGCTGGCCGACGAAACCGACCCGAACAAGCTGCATGGATTGAAAAACGATCTCGACGCCGCCCAAGTCTATTCCTGGTCCATGGTTGAAGATTTCGTCGCCCGCTACCTGGCAGGCGACGAGCGCGAGATGCTGGATCCCGTTATCGACGGTTGCCGGGACGCCTATACGGAAATGAGCGAAGACGCGCAGATTAAGTTCAAAGGCGACGCCAAAACCTTCGTGCGCACATACGGCTTCCTGGGCTGCGTACTGCCCTACGGTGTGCCGGAATGGGAAAAGCTGTCGATCTTCCTCAACTTCTTGATCCCCAAGCTGCCGGCTCCTGCGGATGACGATTTGTCGAGCGGCGTGTTGGAGGCCGTCGACATGGAAAGCTATCGGCCGGAAATGCGCGCGACGGTGCGACTTGCGCTGGCGGATGAAGATGCCGAAGTCGGCCCCATACCTACCGGTGGTGCAAGCGGCCGCGGCGAACCCGAAATCGACAAACTGTCGAACATCCTCAAGGAGTTCAACGACGAGTTCGGCAGCATCGAATGGAAGGATGTCGACAAAATTCGCCGGGTAATCGCCGAGGACATCCCCGCCAAGGTAGCGGCTGACCGGGCTTATCGAAACGCCATGCAGTTCTCCGACAAGCAGAACGCCCGCGTCGAGCATGACAAAGCCTTGCAGCGTGCCATCCTTGGCATGCTCACTGACCATACCGAATTGTTCAAGCAGTTCAGCGACAACACGGATTTCAAACAATGGCTATCGGAGCGGGTCTTTGACTTGACCTACCAGCCGCGCCGCTCCGAGCGTGCACAACCCAAGGCCTGGCGAGCGCGCGCTCTAGGGGAAATTGCCAAGCATTTCGGTTCCGCCGCCAAGTGGCGCGGTATCGGAGACGGATTGGCCTGTTATTTCGAATTGAACGCCGGTGAGCCCATCATGTTGAGCGGCATCGAACAACTGGCCGGCGAATTACAGGTCGCCGTCGATGATGTGCTGACCGTCCTGCAGGTGCTCTCAACCGACGACATTGCATTGCTGGAGCGAACCTATACCAAGCGCGACGACATCACAGCCGACGGCCAGGAAGTAGCGCTTGGAGAAATTCGTTCAGGCCTTGCGAGCATGTATGCGCGAGGAGAACTGGCTAACCAAGGCGAACAATTTGCCTCCAAGGTTCTGGTTGGCTGGAAGCCTTTTGCTGCAAGCCGCGCATCAAACGGAATGTCGGAGGTTGCCGGGTGATGGGATCAGCAGATGCGCTGTCGAATTGGGCACAACGCTATCCCGAATTGGCTCTTTTGTTCAATCCCAACGGATCAGTCGAAGACCACGACAAGGCGCTTGAACGACTGATTGATCAGGCCGTGCGCTGGTTGGAAGACAACGCCAACGACCTGAACGGAGCGAAGGAAAATCTACTGAGCACAACCTTGGCCGGAAAAATATCGATGCCTGGGCTGCGGGCGGATCGTGAAAAGAATACGAATGGGCACGTGGACATTACCATCGAGATCGAGCATTCATACCCCCAGCGTCGCTGGCTGGCTGAAGCCAAGTGCTGGAACGGTCCGAAATACCATGTAGAAGGCATGGCTCAATTGCTCGATCGCTACGAGACCGGCCGTGATCGGACCGGCTACGTATTCGATTACGTTCAAGAATCCGGTATTGAGGGGAAATGGATCGGCCTGAGGACGCACCTCGATAAGGAACGCCCCCTCGAGCAAGAGAAGCCCTGCGAGGATCACTCCGCAATCTGGGTGTTCCAGACTCACCACAAACATCGGAGTGGTCGTAGCATCCGTGTCGTCCACTACGGCGTCAATCTTGGATAAGTGATGGTGGCTGAATCGAATCCGTTTTACCCAGGACTATGTCTTCAGTTCACCTTCCACGGCTGCTGCGGTGGTGCTTGGACGTAGCGCCAATGGCCGCATCGAGTGGAAAGATGTTGGTGGCCGGAGTCTTAAGGAATTACAGGGACTGGAAGCGGCTGCATAGGCCGGTGCCGCGCATGGACCAACCCACCAAATCCTACTCCCCATCCTGCGACCGCAACCGGGAGCCGATCCTCGCGCTGCTGCGCGAGCATTTCATGGACCGTAGCCACGTGTTGGAGTTCGGCAGCGGCACCGGCCAGCACGCGGTTTTCTTCGCCGCCGCGCTACCCCATCTGATTTGGCGTGCGGCATCGGCCTGCAACTGCTGGACGACCGGGCCATGCCCGCCAACAACCGTTGCCTGGTTTGGCGCCGTGCGGGTGCTTGAACATGCGCCGCGTCCTGCTCGCCAGCGCCCTTGATCTGCCGGAGGCGGACTGGCAAAGCCTGGACACGGGCGATGACCCGTTCGCCAGCCGCGCCTTCCTCGGCACGGCCGAACAGACGAGGGCGGCGGGCGAAGCCTTGGGTTGGCGGCCCATGCATCTGGCTCTGCGCGACGGCGACAACCGGCTGGCCGGGCTGCTGCCGCTGTATCTCAGGCAGCACTCGTTCGGCGACTTTTCCGAGGACTGGAATTGGGCCTCGGCCTGGCAACAGAGGGGGCTCGGCTACTATCCGAAGCTGGTGAGCGGCATACCCTTCACCCCGTCGCCCGGTCCGCGGCTGCTGGCCCGGCAGGGGATGCAGTCGTCCGTCGGCCCCGCCCTCATCGCCGCGGCGCAGGCATGGGTGGCGGAATGGGGAGCGTCGTCCTGGCAGTGCCTTTTCGTGCGTGAGGCGGAGCGCGACCTGCTGGCAGCGGCGGGCTTGCTGTTGAGGCGCGGCGTGCAGTTTCACTGGCTCAACCGCGGCTACCGGGATTTCGCGGATTTTCTCCAGGGCTTCACGGCTGAAAAGCGCAAGAAGCTGAAACGGGAACGTCGCGTGGTGCTTGAAGCGGGCCTGCGCATGGAGGCTCGCCATGGCGACGAGATCGACGCATCCCTGTGGACGGACATCCATCGCCATTACCGCAACACCTTCCTGCGCTACGGCAACCACCCGGCCTTTTCCCTGGAGTTTTTCCGCCGGATGGGCGAAGGCATCGGGCGGCGCATGGTGGTGTTCATCGCCTGGCAGGGCGGCCAGGCGGTGGCCTCGTCCATCTGTTTCCGCAATCAGACGACGCTCTTCGGCCGGCACTGGGGCACGGACATCGAATGCCCCGGGCTGCATTTCGAACTGTGCTATTACAGGGGCATCGAATACGCCATCGCGGAAGGCCTGCAGCGTTTCGAGCCCGGCGCCCACGGCGAACACAAGCTGACGCGGGGCTTCGAACCGGTGCCGACTTGGTCGGCCTTCTGGATTGCCGATGGCCGTATGCGGCAGGTCGTGGCCAATTTTTTGGCTATGTCTGCGTTAAACGTTGAAATGGATTTTTTGTCCAATGAGATAAACGCATCCAACCCAGGAGGGCGTCCTCATGAAAACCTCCGACTTCAAGATTTGGTTCGACCGGTTGTCGCAGCTTAGCCGTGGCCAACAA
>DATDOO010000118.1:0-3429 GCA_035293245.1 Methylococcaceae bacterium | reverse complement strand
GGAAAGCTCTCGAACAGGCGGGAAAAATTACTGGCGCCGTCCGCCAGGCGCTGCCAGTGAACCTGCGGCGTGCCGAGGCGGATTTTGCGGATCAGCGGACGCCGTGCGGCCAGGCTGTCCGTCAGGCTGGCGTCCACATGCAGCTTTTCCAGGCTGAGCAGCGGCCGGTCGGCCGCATCCAGCAGGCGGATACCGTCCGCCTCCAGGATGAAGCGGAACGGATTGAAACGCACCGCGCCCAGCGTCAGTTTGGCGCCGGTTTTTTCCTGAACCAGCTCGGGAAGCTTGCGCTCCGCCAGTCCCGGCAAGAGCGCAAAACCGGCCAGCGTGTACGTGCCCAGCAGCAGCGCCACAGGCAAAAGCACATAAAGCAAAAACCGCCGAAGGAACGGGTGTTCCACCTCCCGGCCGAAAAGCCAGGGAAGGTTTTGCTTCAGTAGCCTGGCGGGGGAAAGCATAAACAGCCAATCAGCGGTTGAGCCGGTGGGCAACCAGTTCCGCCACCGCGCCGGGGTCGGCCAGGGTGGAGGTGTCGCCCAGGTTGTCCAGTTCGTTGGCCGCCACCTTGCGCAGGATGCGGCGCATGATCTTGCCGGAGCGGGTTTTCGGCAGCGCCGGCGCCCACTGGATCAGGTCGGGGGTGGCGATGGGGCCGATTTCGTGGCGTACGGAGGCGATGAGTTCCGCCCTCAGCGCCTCGCTGGCTTCGATACCCGACTTCAGGGTCACGTAAGCGTAAATGCCCTGCCCCTTCAGGTAGTGCGGATAGCCCACCACTGCCGCCTCCGCCACGGACGGATGCAACACTAGGGCGCTTTCGATCTCCGCGGTACCGAGACGGTGGCCGGCGACGTTGAGCACGTCGTCCACCCGCCCGGTGATCCACCAGTCGCCGTCTTCGTCGCGCCGCGCGCCGTCGCCGGAAAAGTACAGGCCGGGATAGGCGGAAAAATAGGTCTCGACGAAACGCTTGTGGTCGCCGTACACCGTGCGCGCCTGTCCCGGCCAGGAGGCGGCGATGCACAGCACGCCCGAGCCCGGCCCTTCGATGACCTTGCCCTGGTCGTCCACCAGGCAGGGACGCACGCCGAAAAACGGTTGCGTCGCCGAGCCGGGCTTGAGCGGTGTCACGCCCGGCAGCGGGGTGATGAGAATGCCGCCGGTTTCGGTCTGCCACCAGGTATCCACCACCGGGCAGCGCTCTTCGCCCACCACCCGGTAGTACCACTCCCAGGCTTCCGGGTTGATGGGCTCGCCCACGGTGCCGAGGATGCGCAGGCTGGCGCGGCTGGTGCCGCGCACCCAGTCGTCGCCCTGCCCCATCAGCGCCCGCAGCGCGGTGGGCGCGGTGTAGAAGATGTTGACGCCGTGCCTGTCCACCACCCGCCAGAAGCGGTCCGGATTGGGCCAGGTGGGGATGCCTTCGAACATCAAGGTGGTGGCGCCGTTGCACAGCGGCCCGTACACCACGTAGGAATGGCCGGTGATCCAGCCCACGTCGGCGGTGCACCAGTAGATGTCGCCCTCGTGCCAGTCGAACACGTACTTGTGGCTCATGGCGGCGTGGAGCAGATAACCGCCCGTGGTGTGCAGCACGCCTTTCGGCCGGCCGGTGGAGCCGGAGGTGTAGAGGATGAACAGCGGGTCTTCGGCGTCCATGACTTCTGCCGGGCAGTCGCTGGATGCGTCCGCCATGACTTCGTGATACCAGAGGTCCCGTTCCGGATTCCAGCCGATTGCTGAGCCGGTGCGCTGCACCACCACCACGCGGCGCACGCCGGGACAGCTTGCCAAAGCCTCGTCCACAGCGGCCTTGAGCGGCACGCTACGTCCGCCGCGCAGCCCTGCGTCGGCGGTAACCATCACCTCGCAGCCCGCGTCGAGAATGCGCTCGTGCAGGGCTTCAGCGGAAAAACCGCCGAACACCACCGAATGGATCGCCCCGATGCGGGCGCAGGCCAGCATGGCCACCGCCGCCTCGGGAATCATGGGCAGGTACAGGCATACCCGGTCGCCCTTGGCGACGCCCTGAGACTTGAGCACGTTGGCGAACTTGCACACTTGCGTGTGCAGTTCGCGGTAGCTCAGCCGGCGGGTTTCGGAACCGTCGTCGCTCTCCCACAGGATGGCCGTCTGTTCACCGCGCACCGCCAGATGGCGGTCCAGGCAATTGTGGCTGACGTTGAGCTTGCCGCCCTCGAACCAGCGGATGTGGACGCGGGAGAAATCCCAATCGCTCACCCGATCGAAGGGCGCCGTCCAGTCGAGGAAAAGATGGGCCTGCTCGCCCCAGAAGCCGTCCGCGTCTTCTATGGAGCGGCGGTACAGGGCCGCGTAACTTTCCGGCGTCAGATGCGTCGGGTGGCCCTGGGGCCGGTTGGGATAAACTTTGCCTTCGGACATGAGCCGGCCCTTTGAAGCGGGTGTGACGGGGATAGTCTGCAAGAAATCCCGGAGGCATGACAACCCGGCAGAAAGCCCGGCATGAAAACCGGCCCGAACCTACGGAAATACCGCTTGTCCATACCTTGGGCTGCCAGACCCTATAATTCAGCAGCCCAATTTTCCAGATACGCATAAGAACAATAGGAAAGCCGATGACCTTGAGCCGCATGCTGTCGAAATCTTGCCGGAACGGCATTCTTTTCAGCTACGCCTTCCGTCCGTTCTTTCTGCTGACCGGCGCATTTGCCGTGCTGATCGCCGCCGCCTGGGGTTTGTTCCTGGGTGGCGCACTGCCTTGGCCGGATGCATTGCCCGCATCCTACCGTCACGGCCACGAAATGATTTTTGGCTTTGCCGGCGGGGCCATCGCTGGATTTCTCCTGACCGCCGTAGCGACGTGGACCCAGCGTCCGCCGGTATCCGGCCCGCTGTTGCAGATGCTGTGCGCCCTGTGGCTGGCGGCGCGCATCACGGCATTCCTGCCGGGCGCCCTCGGGCAAAGTCTCTGGGCGGTGGCCGGCCTGTCGTTCTGGGGCGGACTCGTGGGCCTCATGGCCCGTGAAGTGTACGCCGCACGCAGTGAACGCAACTATAAAGTCCCGGTATTGCTGGCCGGATTCCTGCTGGCGGAAGTGTTCTTCTTCGTTTCCGCCGCGAAAGGCGCGGAAGGGGCGGACGGAATGCAGGCCAGCCTGCATCTGGGCCTGTTTCTGGTTCTGGGCATGATTTCCCTGGTGGGCGGACGCATCATTCCCGCTTTTACCCAGAACTGGCTGCGCATGCGGCGACCGGAGCTTGCGGTGCAACTGCCCGTGTTCGACCGCTTCGATCTGGGCGCGGTCGTCGCGCTGGCCTTGTTTGGCGTGGCTTTCATCCTCTGGCCGCAGGCCCGGCCAACCGGCGTCCTGGGATTGCTCGCCGCCCTGCTGCACGGACTGCGCCTGTTCCGCTGGCGGGGTTGGCTGGTGCTGCGCGAACCGCTCT
>DATDOO010000117.1:0-2131 GCA_035293245.1 Methylococcaceae bacterium | reverse complement strand
AAGACCGGCAAGGCGGTGGAAGCGCATGTTTGGGTTACTCACGGCATTTCACGTTCTAGTCGCCGTTTTCTTGATCCTCATAGTGTTGTTGCAGAGCGCCCGGGGCGCCGACCTGGCCGGGGCGTTCGGCGGTATGGGAAGCCAAACGGCCTTTGGACCCCGCGGCACGGCCACATTCCTGTCCAAGGCGACCGTCGTGCTCGCCGTTACATTCATGGTGACCTCGGTGACGCTGGCGATCATGGCGAATCAGGTTCGAGGGACAGGCGGGCAGTCGGTATTGAGCGAGGAGCCCGCTGCGCCCGCCTCGGGGAGTGCGACTCCTCCGGCCCCAGGGGTGATTCCGCAGCCGGATGTGCAGGTGATTCCTCCGGGACCTCCGGCTTCCGGCGCTCCGGCCCAGACGGAGACAGCCCCGGCTCCCGGCAATCCGCCGGTTCAGCCTCCGTCTAATCCTCCGGCTCCGTAAGCGGTTTTTTCAGCAGGCCTTGCGGCCAGTGATTGCGGGAGTGGTGGAATTGGCAGACACACCATCTTGAGGGGGTGGCGCCGAAAGGCGTGGGGGTTCAAATCCCCCCTCCCGCACCATCCTCTGAGCCGGGCTATCCGCGACGACAGGTCCCTTCTATTACAGCTTCGTCCTAGACCATTTTCATAGTTAGGCAGCGTAAATGAATAAGCTTTACATCTGGCATTAGTTGCCTGGATGAATCGTGTAGTTCCATTCGCCATGAAATTTGTCGGGCTTCAGATTGACATGGGCAAACTCTTCATCCGTGATCTTGCGCCCAACGGGGTACTTGCGGTGATCGAGGCGGCAGGTCACTTTTAAGCCCTTGGCGGTCGTCGTCCCGGCGATCAGCCGCACCACCGTCTCGTAATCGCGCAGCGGCTCGCCGCGCCAGTTGGACGAGATGAAGGAAAACAACCGATGCTCTACCTTGTTCCATTTGCTCGTGCCCGGCGGAAAATGGGAGACCGTCAGCGTCAGCCCCGTCTGGTCGGCCAGGCGCTGCAACTCCCATTTCCACAGCCGCAGCCGCCAGCCGTTGCTGCCACCGCCATCGGCGGTAATCAGCAGCCGCCGCGAGCGCAGATACAGGCGGCGGCCCGCGGCGCGCCACCAACCGCGGATCGAAGCCACCGCGAACGCGCCCGTGTCGTGGTCCGTGCCCACGTTGACGAAGCCGGCGTTGCGCCCCAGGTCATAGATCCCGTAGGGATAGGCGCGGGGCACGTCGGGACCGGGAAAATCATGTCCGTTGACCTTGTCCGCCGTCCCTGTTTCGCGCCACTGGCGGCCCTGGTTCTGGTAGTTGCCGATCAATTCTTTCTTCTTCGTGTCCACGGAAATGACGGGCTCGCCCGCCCGCAAAGCGTCTTTGACGGCGCGGTTGATATGCCGGAACTGCGCGTCGCGATCGGGATGGTCGTCCCCCTCCTCGGTCTTGCGGTTGCCCTGCAGGCTGTAGCCACCCTCCCGCAGGAGTTGGGTGACTTTGGTGTGGCTGACCGGGTGGTGCCGGACCGTCAGTTCCGCCGCCAGCGTGCGGGCGCTCTTGCAGGTCCAGCGCAGGGGCGACTGCGGGTCGCCGCGCGCCGTTGGCTCGACCATGCCGTCCAAGGCGGGCGCCAAGCCGGGATCGGTGGACGTCAACGCGTGTCGTCCGCCGCCCTCGTGGCGTATTCGGCCCGGGGCCAGCGGCGCGGCCTGCAATTCTTCAATGCCCTTGGTCAACGTGACGCGCGACAGGCCGCAGGCGCGGCTCACCCGGGAAATGCCGCCATAACCCAGTTTCACGGCTTGGCTGGCGGCCACCAGGCGGCGGGCGTGTTCGTCCAGATGCGGCCACATGCCAGCAAAGTACTGGGCGAGTTCGGCATCGGTGTCCATGCCCAACGTGATAACACATCAGCATGGTAGATGTAAAGGTTATTTATTTACGATGCCTAAGGTTCCGCGCGCTGCCCGGACGTTAGCGCCGGAGTGTTCATTCTACGAAGGGAAAAAGTCATGCAGAGAACCGCAGTTTTGTTCTTGGCGTTGTTGGGTTGGAGTTTTTCGGCCGGCGCGACGACGCTCGTGCGCCTGGACCTCGATGACCTCGCGGGCGAGTCCTCGGCGGTGGTG
>DATDOO010000116.1:0-3005 GCA_035293245.1 Methylococcaceae bacterium | reverse complement strand
TGTCAAACAAGAAGACCACGTTGGGGGCAATGTTGATGCCGAAGATATCGCTGTCGTCGGCAAATAGCGGCCGGAGATTCCAGCCGTCCGGCGCGTAGCCCAGACAAAAGCGCGCGGCGATTTCACCGCTGACGCCGCGCTTTTTCAAATAGGCAACGGCCTTGCGGCCGCTTTCCTGACGCAATTGCGCGGCGTAAAAGCGGGCAACGCCCGCCTGAAGATCATAGAGTTCCTGGAAATTCTCCCGCGCGGCAGCTTCGTCCGGGCCGGTTCCGCCGCCTTCGCGCGGAACCGTCAGGCCGCAACGGGTCGCCAGTTCCTCGACCGCGTCGACGAAGCCGAGGCGGTCGTATTCCATCAGAAAGCCAATGGCCGTACCGTGCGCGCCGCAGCCGAAACAGTGATAGAACTGCTTGTCGCGGCTGACGGTGAAGCTGGGGGTTTTCTCGTTATGGAACGGGCAGCGGGCGCTGTAGTTGCTGCCCGTCTTTTTGAGCGGAATGCGCGCGTCGATCAAATCGACGATGTCGACGCGCGCAAGCAGTTCGTCGATGAAAGATGAAGGGATTTTTCCCGACATGCCTTGAACCGGCCTGTCGAAAGGAGTAAGTCGGCTGGCCGGCGCCTAGCCGAGGCGCGCCCGGACCTGGGCGCTGACCGCCGCCATGTCGGCGCGCCCCTGGATTTTGGGCTTCAGGAGCGCCATGACCTTGCCCATGTCCGCAATGACCGCCGCGCCGGTTTCAGCGATTCCGGCGTCGATCAGCGCGCCGATCTCGCTGGCGGACAAGGCTTCGGGCAGATAAGCCTGAATAATCCGCAGTTCGCCCTCCTCGACCATCGCCAAGTCCTCGCGGCCCGCCGCCCGGTACTGGGAGATGGACTCGCGGCGCTGCTTGGCCATCTTGTCCAGAACGGTGAGTACCTGCGCGTCGTCGAGCACGATGCGCTCATCCACCTCGCGTTGCTTGATGGCTGCGTTGATCAGGCGGATGGTACCCAAACGCTCCTTCTCGCCCGCCTTCATGGCGGCTTTCATGTCGTCCTGCAAGCACTGGCGGAGCGTTGCCGTCACCGGGTTATCTCGAAGACGTCCGCTCTAAGGGCCGGCCCGCGCGCAAATTGCGCAGGGCGTAGCGTTCGCGCGACAGCTTCTTCAGGTGGCGCTTGACCGCGGCGGCGGCCTTGCGCTTACGTTCCTCGGTGGGCTTCTCGAAAAATTCGCGGCGGCGGATTTCGGCCAATACACCGGCCTTTTCACAGACGCGCTTGAAGCGGCGAATGGCGATTTCAAACGGTTCGTTTTCCTTGAGACGGACAGAAGGCATGCAATCTCCTCGATTCGGGAACGGTAGCTAGGTTGTGTCGAAGGCCTGAAGCGGGCCTGCCAAAGATTGAATAAAAAAGTATACTCCCCCGCCTTTGCTTTTCAAAGCTGGAATCAGTCATTTCTCATGCCGGTGCTGGGCATTGAAACCTCCTGCGACGAAACCGGGGTTGCGCTGTACGACGCGCGCCGCGGCCTTCTGGCGCACGTCCTGCACAGCCAGACGGCGATTCATGCCGAATACGGCGGCGTAGTACCGGAACTGGCTTCACGGGATCACGTCCGCCGGCTGGTCCCGCTGATCCGCCAAACCCTGCGCGAGGCCGGAGCCGAAACAACGGACGTTGAGGGTGTCGCCTACACCGCGGGGCCCGGATTGATCGGCGCCCTGCTGGTGGGGGCCAGCGTGGCGCGCAGCCTGGCGTGGGCGTGGCGCGTCCCGGCCGTCGCGGTACACCACCTGGAAGGCCACTTACTCGCGCCGCTGCTGGAGGCGGATCCGCCGGCATTCCCGTTTCTCGCCCTGCTGGTGTCCGGCGGCCACACCCTGCTGGCGGAAGTCGCGGAACTGGGACGCTATCGCATCCTCGGCGAATCCCAGGACGACGCGGCAGGCGAAGCCTTCGACAAAACCGCCAAACTGCTGGGACTGGGCTATCCGGGCGGCCCGGCACTGGCGCGCCTTGCCGAGCGGGGCGATTCGACGCGCTTTCAATTTCCACGGCCCATGACCGACCGACCCGGCCTGGATTTCAGCTTCAGCGGGCTGAAGACCTACACCATGAACGTGCTGCGCGACACGCAAGGGACGGGACAGGACCGGGCGGACGTCGCCCGCGCCTTCGAAGACGCCGTGGCCGACACGCTGGTCATCAAATGCCGCCGCGCCTTGCGGCTCACCGGCATGAAACGCCTGGTGGCGGCGGGCGGCGTGAGCGCCAACCGCACCATCCGCCAGCGCTTGCGCGACCTGGCGGCGGAAGAAAACGCCCAAGTCTATTTTCCCCGTCCGGAATTCTGCACCGACAACGGCGCCATGATCGCCCTGGCCGGCTGCCTGCGCCTGCAGGCCGGACAAAGCGACCCGCCGCTGATTTGCGCCCGGGCGCGCTGGCCGCTAACGGAACTGACGCCGCCGTAAATCCTGATTCTCAGGATTTGACGCGATAGTACCGCGCCGCCTGGCCCCGCACCGCGTCGAAACCTTCCGCCCCGGACGGCAGCGCCTCGGTACTGCTGAGAAACAGGTAACCGCCGGGATTGAGGGATTTGGCGAAACGGCTCACGATGTCGCGCTTGATGTCGTCGGGAAAATAGATCAGCACGTTGCGGCAGAAAATCAGGTCGAACTTGCCCAGCACACTAAAGGGTTTGAGCAGGTTGAACTGCTGGAAACGCACCCGCGTCGCGATGCTGTCGAGCAGGCGCAAGCCGCCGTGGCAGGACTGGAAATAACGGTTGCGCAGGTTTTCGTCCAATCCGCGCCCCAGCGCCAGATCCGAGTAGACCGCCTTCCGGCCTTCTTCCAACACCGCTTCCGACACGTCGGTGCCGACGATTTGCACCATTTTCCCCGGCTTGCCGGCGGTGCGGAACCACTCTTCGGCACAAATGCTGAGCGAATAAGGCTCCTGGCCGCTGGAGCACGCCGCCGACCAGATGCGGATTCCGCCCGCGC
>DATDOO010000115.1:0-8643 GCA_035293245.1 Methylococcaceae bacterium | reverse complement strand
CCCACATCGGCGGCGGCAAGGTCACCATCGCCAGGAACCTTTTGCCGGAAGACCACCGCAAGGATCCCGCCCCGCGCGAAGGCCTGATGCACGGCGGCTGCGGCCACGCGGTGCCTTCGACCCTGACCACAGGCTACCGTTACGCGGAAATGGGCTACACGGCGGGTTTCGAGCCGGCGGTGCTGCCCATCAACGCCCGCCAGGCGCACATGGAAATGGCCGACGTGCCGCTCCTGGACGTGGGCGGCTACGTCATGCTGGGCTCGGACGACTTTTTCCTGCGCATGCTGCAGTCCGGCAAAAGCCAGGCGGAGATCAACAACTATGTGGCCTGGACCATCCATTCCGCCCAGGCCATCGGCGTCAAGGTGGTCAATCCGGGCGGCATCAGCGCCTTCAAATTCAACCAGCGCAGCCTGGACCTGGACGAAAGGCACGCCTATTACGGCGTCACCCCGCGGCAGGTACTGCAGACCCTGGCCCGGGCGGTGCACGAACTGGGCGTGCCCCACCCGCTGCACGTGCATGGCTGCAACCTGGGCGTGCCCGGCAACGTGGAAACCACGCTGAACAGCATCGGCGGCATCGAAGGCCTGCCCATGCACCTCACCCACATCCAGTTCCACAGCTACGGCACGGAAGGCGACCGCAAATTCTCCTCCGGCGCGGCGCGCATCGCCGAAGCGGTGAACAAGAACAAGAACATCACCGTGGACGTGGGCCAGGTGCTGTTCGGCCAGACCGTCACCGCCTCCGGCGACTCCCAGCGCCAGCACGCCAACGCTGGCCACGCCAGCCCCAACAAGTGGGTGTGCATGGACATCGAGTGCGACGCCGGTTGCGGCATCGTGCCGTTCAAGTACAAGGACCAGAATTTCGTCAACGCCCTGCAGTGGGCCATCGGCCTGGAGACTTTCCTGCTGGTGGACGACCCGTGGCGCATTTTCCTCACCACCGACCACCCCAACGGCGCGCCGTTCTACCACTACCCGCACCTCATCAAGCTGCTGATGAACAAGTCGTTCAGGAACGATTTGCTGGCACAGATCAACCCGGACGCCCAGGCCATGACCACCCTGGCCGGCCTGGACCGGGAATACTCCCTGTACGAAATCGCCATCATGACCCGCGCCGGCGCGGCGAAACTGCTGGGCCTCTCCGACCGCGGGCACCTGGGTTACGGCGCGGCGGCGGACATTACCGTCTATACGGCGCAGGAAGACCAGGAAAAAATGTTCGCCAAACCGGACTACGTGTTCAAGGACGGCGAGCTGGTGGTGAAGAACGGCGAAGTCGTCAAGATCGTGTGGGGCAACGTGCACACGGTGAAGCCGGAATTCGACCGGGCCCGCATCGAAAGCGAACTCAAACCCTACTTCGACCGCTACCACACCATGAAGATGGACAACTTCATCATCCGCGACCACGAAATCGAGGACGACGGGCGCAGCAAACTGCTGACCCACGCTTGCCATGCGGGAGGCCGGGCATGATCATCAACGGCGTCCACATCGACGACAGTTTCGCCGAAGCCTTTCCCATGCGGGCCACGCGGGTCGTCATCACCGCGCAGGACCTGAAATGGGCCTATCACGCCGCCAACGCCATGACCGGCTTCGCCACCTCGGTGATCGCTTGCAACTGCGAGGCGGGTATCGAGCGCGAACTGTCGCCGGAAGAAACTCCGGACGGACGTCCCGGCCTGTCGGCCATGTTTTTCGCCATGGGCGGCAAGACGCTGACCAAACAGGTGGAGACCCGCGCCGGACAGTGCGTGCTCACCTCGCCCACCTCCGCATTGTTCGCCGGGCTGGACGCAGCCGACAAGATCCCGCTGGGCAAGAACCTGCGCTTTTACGGCGACGGCTTCCAGATTTCCAAGCGCATCAATGGCAAGCGCTACTGGCGCGTGCCGGTCATGGACGGCGAATTCCTCGCCGAGGACAGCACCGGCATGGTCAAGGCCATCGGCGGCGGCAACTTCCTGGTCCAGGCCGAATCCCAGCCGCAAGCCCTGGCCGCCTGCGAAGCCGCCATCGAAGCCATGCGCAAGATACCCAACGTCATCATGCCCTTCCCCGGCGGCGTGGTGCGCTCCGGCTCCAAGGTCGGCTCCAAGTACAAGGGACTCAACGCCTCCACCAACGATCCTTTCTGCCCCACGCTGAAGGGCCAGACCCGAAGCGAACTGTCGCCGGAAGTGGAATCGGTGATGGAAATCGTCATCGACGGGCTCAGCGAAGGGGACATCGAGAAAGCCATGCGCGCCGGCATCGAGGCCGCCTGCAGCCTGGGGGCGCAGAACGGCATCCGCCGCATCAGCGCGGGCAATTACGGCGGCAAGCTGGGGCCGTTTTTGTTCCACCTGCACAAGATCATGGCCTAAAGGTTCCGAAATGAGCGCACTGTCCTTCACCCTCAAGCTCGAACTCCAGCAGCGCCTGGACTGCGCGCCGTTGACGGCGGACCATCTGGCCGGAAAATCCCCCGCCGAAATCGCCGCCATCCCGTTGCAGTGCGGCAACCGCACCCTGCGCACGGACGAGGCGTTCCATAGGGAAGGCGACGATGCCGGACATATCCGCTTTCTCAAAGCCTCGTCCAAGCTGGACAACATCGGCAAGGGCATGAGGGGCGGCTTCATCGCCGTGGACGGCGACGCCGGGGCCTACCTGGGGATGCAAATGAAGGGCGGAAAAATCGAAGTTTCCGGCAGCGTCGGCGCTTACGCCGCCTGCGAGATGAAGGACGGCGAAGTGCTGATTCGCGGCAACGCCGGCGACTTTCTCGGCGCAGCCCTCCCCGGCAACCGGAAAGGCATGGCAGGCGGCGTGGTCATCGTCAAAGGGGACGCCGCCGACCGGGTGGGCGACCACCTGCGGCGCGGCGCCATCCTGATCGAAGGCAACGCCGGAGATTACCTGGGTTCGCGCATGATCGCCGGCACCATCGCCGTGGCGGGAAGCGTGGGCGCCCACCCCGGCTACGCCATGAACCGCGGCACCTTGCTGCTGCTCAAAACGCCCGCCGCCCTGCCGCCCACCTTCAACGACTGCGGCAGCCACACCCTGGGCTTTCTGCCCCTGCTGCTCAAGGGCTTCCAAGGGCTGGACACGTGCTTCGGCGAACGGGCGGGCAGCCTCCGGCGCGTGCGCCGTTACGCGGGGGATATGGCCGGGAAGGGCCAGGGCGAGATCCTGGTCGCCCTCTAAGCGCCGCGCCGTCCGCCGGTCATGGCCCGATCCGTTCCAGCAGGCGCGGCCAGACGCTTTCCCAACCGAGTTGGTGTTCAACGCCCTCGATCACTTCCAACTGCGCCCCCGGGCGCTTCCCGGCCAGCGGCGCGAAAACCGCCGGCGGGATGTTTGCGTCGTTGGCGCCGAAGAAATGAAATTCGGCCACGGCGGGCGAGGCGTCGGCAGGATTGAGCGAACCCTCAAGCGGAGAATAGTGGTGCAAGGCCGTCCACGCCGCGATGTCCAGATTGCCCGCCAGGGTTACCACTCGCTCGGTCTGTGCCACGCGCGCCGCCAACAGCACGGCCAACGCACCGCCGCCGCTGTGTCCGATGAGTACGAGTCGACGGTAGGGCCGATCGCGCAGGAACTCGCGCAATCCCTCCGCCAGGCTTTCCACAACTTCCGGAGCAAAACGCCGCTCCGTCCACAGTTGCGGAGCGCAGCCGGCATCCGCCGCCGCGCCCAAGTAGCAGGGCCGGCCCAGGTACAGGGCCGGCGCGGTGTCCAGCGCCATCAATTCCAGCATCACGGGCCGGCGCGAGGTGGGCTCCGACGCCACGGTGTGCCGCGTCCGCCACGGCGTGCCGTCGCCTTCCAGATAGACGTGCAGGATTTCACCGCCTGGCGTCCCTTGCTTGAAAAAGCCCTGCAAACGGAATGGCCCGCCCTGCACGGCCAGCGGCCGGTAGCCGAGATCGGCGGCGCGCGCCGCCAGCCGTTCCACCGGCGTGGCGCAAGCCGCCAGCAGGCAAAGCGGCAGGAGTCCGGCCAGCCCAAGCCAGCCCCTGCCGCGCCGCTTCATTTACGCGCGATGCGGAAATCCGCCCCGAGGGCGAACGCTGCCGGTTCCTGGCGGTAGCGAATGTACTTGCGCGAAAAATCCGGGATGCTTTTTGCCGCGTAATCCACCAGTTCGTGCGCCGTGACGCTGCCGTCGGACGGCTGTACATCGGCCTTGCCTTCCAGCCCGCTGAGCAGGATATAAGTGAATAGGCCGTGCTTGAGCGTACTCATCTCCGCCGCGACCTGGTCCTTGCGCGCGGCCGCCAGCACGGTCACGCCCGCCGTACGGCCCACGTCGCGCAGGAAGCGGCGCTGGAAACGCTCCTGGTCGCGGAACGAATCCGTCGTCGCGCCGGACTGGCACGAGTCGATGAGGAGCAGCATGCGCTGCGGGCTGGCCTTGACCAGAGCGTTGTAGAGCTGCGACGCCGCCACGCCCTGTCCGGCGTAGCCGCTGGGGCTGGACTGATGGCGGGTTTCGTAGGGCAGGAAACGCCATTCGTCCCCCACCACCAGTCCGTGGCCGGCCAGATACAGCGCCACCACGTCGTTGGGGCCGGCCTGCCCTTCCAGGGATTCGACGGTCTGCAGGATGCGCGCGCTGGTGGCTTCGGAATCGAGCAGGCGATATTCGCGCACGTCCTGGAACAGCCCCCGTCCCAGCCGGCCCAGGTTGTCGGCGATGGAGGTGGCGTCCGCGACGCTGTAATCGAGATTGAGCTGGCTGTCCTGGTAAGTGCTGATTCCCACCACCAGGACGTGCAGCGTGGCGGGGGGCTCCGCGCCGGCGAAGCTGCGGCTGATTTTCGGCGAATAGCCCTCGATGTCGTATAGGCCGCTGCCCACCGCCTTGAAGGTGTTGAGGCCGGGAACCGGCTTGATGCGGTAAAACTGGGTGCGCACCAGCTTGTCGTCCTCCTCGCTGTCTTCCTGCTTGTACTGGCTGCCCGGCGCGGTCAGCTTGCCGTTGTGGTACAGGCGCACCTCGCCGATGCCGCCGCCTTGCTCGCGGGCAACGACCCTGACCTCAACCAGCGGCGCTGCCGCATCCACGGCCTCCTCCGGGAACTGGATGTCCAGCTTCGGCGGCAGCGCGATGCCGTTCTGCACCGTGCCCGGCACGCTGCGCAGCCCGCTGTTGCTCCCGGCCGCAAAGGCCGCCAGCAAACCGGGTTCGAAAAACTTGGCGAAGCGCTCCAGCGGCAACTCCTCCACACCGGCACGCCAGACGACGTCGTTCAATCCCTGCTCCGAGCCGTCGTAGCGGCCATTCGGGTCCAGCACCGCCCAACCCGCCTGGGTCATCATGATTTGCAGAAGTTCCACGCCGGACTCGGCGCTGATCAGGCGCAGCACGCCATCGTCGCCGGCCAGGATGATGCGCTTTCGCGCGTCGTCGTAAACCAGATGGCGGATGGCTTGGCCGAGCGGCTTGAACTCTTTGATGACCGACTTGCTGGCGAGATCGACCATGCGCACTTGGCCGGTGTCCGTGCCCACCACCGCGATGTGCGCCGCCTGGTCCCCGGAAAAGGCGGTGACCCCGCGGGTGGGAACCTTTTCGGCTACCGCCGAGCGGGTATGCACCTCGCCCACGCCCAAGTCACCGGCGGTCGCCAATGCCGCCTGGGCGCCCTGGTTGGCGAATTGCACCGAAAACACCGGCCCTTCGAGACCGGCGAGACTGGAAAGCTCTTCACCGGTGGCCATGTCCCACACGTGGCTGCCGCCTGTCGCTTCCCCGGTCAGCAGCTTGCTGCCGTCGGGACTGATGGCCAGGGACACCACCGGCGCCGGCGGCTGGATGGTGCGCAAGGGCTGGTAGCCGTCCAGTTTCCACAGCTTGACGCTTCCATCCGCACCGGCGGAAGCCAGGATGGCGCCGTCCGCCGAAACCGCCAGCGCCTTCACAGCACCGCCGTGCGCGGTCTCGCTGCGCAATTCCGCGCCGTTCTGGTTGTCGCGGAAACTGATCCGCCCATCTTGCTGGCCGACGACCACCAGGTTGGGCGTCGCCTGCACTGAGCTGGCGGGAGAACCGGACAAATCCACCCGGAAACGCTGCACGCCGATCTCCGTATCCCAGACCCGCAAGCTGCCGTCGGCCATCGCCACGGCCAGCAACTTGCCGTCGGGACTGGCACCGAGGTACCGGATCTCGCCTGCGGAATTGCGGATATACAGCTCCGGGCGGACCAACTGGTACTGGATGTTGCGGCTGATGGCGTCGCTGACGTTGCGGGTGACGCTCTGGGTGATCTGGCTGGAGACGTCGAAGGCGTAAACCGGCGCGCCCCGCCCCGCCAACACCAGCACAAGGATGCTCGCCCTCCAGACCCATGGACCAAGAAATCTCGAACGGTTCATCGGCTTTCTCCGGCTGAATGGTTGGTGCAGCTACAGAATCTACTGACGACTGACGTCTCTGCGGAGAGTAAGTTTAGGCGGCCCGCCGCACATTAGCCAAACCGGCTGCGTTGGCCCAGGGCCGATGCCGCGGAGCGCCCAACGGGATCCCGCGTTCCCAAAGCCGAGCCCTTCAGGATGCGCTTGCGGCACGCACGAAGAGCGGGTAGCTTTTGCCGCTGCCGGTTTTTGCAGCCGACGATTGTTGTCGGGCCGGTCAGCGCATTTTCAAACATTTAGTTGAGGGAACAAACATGAGTACTGCCGCTTTCGGATCGGGTCGCGCCTTCTTCAAGGCCGTTTCCGCCGCATTCCTGTCGTGCGCCGTTTTACAGGCCGACGTCGTCGCCGCCGACCCGGTGAGCGCGCGCAAGGACTTGCAGCAGATGGGCATCGAGTACACGGAACAACAATTCGCCAAATCCGCAGGCGAAGGCGACATGACCGCCGTCGGACTGTTTCTCGACGCCGGCATGGACGTGAACGCCGGAGGCGGCGCGGCCCTCGGCCTGGCCGCCGGCCGGGGCCAACTGGAGATGGTGAAGCTGCTGCTGTCCAAGGGCGCCAAACCGACTTCCAACGCCCTTCAGTTCGCCCGGACGCGCGGGCATCAGGACATCGAAAAGATTCTTGTCGAAGCGGGCGCCAAGGAATAGCGCATTCCCGGCGCCTGTACCGACCTATCCAGACACGTATCGAGGCCGGCCCGTCGCCGGACGGGCCTTCCCGCCGGGATGCTAGAATACGCGCCCTTTCAAATCACCCGAGACAGGAACAGCATGAGCCAGATCACCATCGAGCATAACCCCAGCGAAGAACGTCTGAAAGAACTCGGCGTGGCCAACTGGGAAATCTGGGAAAAGGAAGTTTCCAAGTTCCCCATCGACTTCGACGAAACGGAAACCGCCTACATCCTGGAAGGCGAGATCCTCGTCACCCCGAAAGGCGGCCAGCCGGTGCGTATCGTGCCGGGCGACCTGGTGGTTTTCCACGCGGGGCTGGACAGCGACTGGGAAGTGGTGAAGCCTTTGCGCAAGCATTACAGCTACGATTGATCCTTTCGTAACGCGATCTCGGATCGCTTCGCGTCCTTGGGCCAGGAGGGTTACGCGAGGACGTTAACCCGCCCTACGTGCTACATGCTGGTTGGACCGCTTCCGCCGTCAGGCCGAACGGATGCCGCGGCAAGCCGGGAAGGTAGAACAACCCCAAAATGACTGGCCAGCGTTTTGGCCTTGCTTGGCTTTTCGCGGCACCATGGGTTTTCCACATTTTGGGCAGTCCGGCGAGCTGTTCGCTGACTTGGCGACTAACGCTGGCTCAGGCGGAACACTCGCCGCCGGTATATTCGCAGAGGCAGGCTGTGGTTGCCTCGCACTGCGGATCATGGCGTGCAATTGCGCGCCATTGATCAGGTCGATGTTGCGACCGGTTGCGAATTGGATAGCATCCTGGGTGAACACCCCGGATGTGACAACGAACCCTCCGGCGGCCCCCCGTGCGGCCATGACGCCGTATAGTTCGCGGACGATGTTAACGCCGACCTTGAAGGCTTTCCATTGCTTGCACTGCACCAGATAGGTCTCGCCACCCCGAGTCAGCACCAGGTCCACCCCGCCGTCCGCCCCTTCCCCGGTTTCGCTCACGGCATATCCCCGCCGCCGGAACGCCTCGCCCACCAACATCTCGAATTCGCGCCAACTCATGCCGTTCAGGGCATTCACTGTGGGCTGGTCGGCAACGCCATCGTGCAACTTAGCCCGTCGACGGCGGCCAATGAAGGACGTCAACGTCCCCAGGGCAAAAGCAACGGGAACAATGTACTGGCCAAAGGTGGCCAAGGTTTTGATCAACTGCTTTGAAACCATATCGCCCATCTGCCCCAGCACAGCCACCGTCGGGACGTCCATGACGGCATAGCGGTGGATGACGACATAAGCAACGAATGCCAATAACAACGCTAGCCACCAAGGCAGCAGGGCGGCGATCTCTACCAGATCCTCAAAAGTACTATTACGGTTACGGCGTCTTTGGGCCATGGGCACATCCTGTTTTCAAGCAGACATAAAGGGGACACCCATTAGCCTGCCTCCGTCAACAAAATGTGTAATACCCTGCCGATAAAAATCAGCATTCCCAAATCCGTCAACCGACATCCCTTCGCGCCCGTTATTTCACTTCGTAGGCGTCGGATGAATCATCCGCACCGGTCACC
>DATDOO010000114.1:0-3853 GCA_035293245.1 Methylococcaceae bacterium | reverse complement strand
GGGCCTGCACGCCGAGATCGTTCAATTGCGTCACTTCCAGCCCGGCCATGCCGCAAGGATTGATACCGGCAAAAGGCGACAGGTCCATCCCGACGTTGAAGCTTAGCCCATGGTAGCTGCAACCGCCGCGCACCCTAAGGCCCAGCGAGGCTATCTTGCGCCGGTCCACGTAGACGCCCGGCGCGCCTTCCCGCCGTTCGCCGCGAATGGCGTACTGTCCCAGCACGTCGATGACGCACTGCTCCAGGGCGTCGACGACTTGGCGCACGTTCAGACCGAGGCGCCGCAGATCGAGCAGCGGGTAGGCGATGAGCTGGCCGGGGCCGTGGTAAGTCACCAGCCCGCCCCGGTCGCTGGTCACCACCGGGATGTCCCCGACGCGCAGCAGGTCGTCGCGCGCGCCGCGAACGCCGAGGGTGTAGACCGGCGGATGCTCCAGCAGCCAGATTTCATCGGGCGTGCACGCGTCGCGCCGTTCGGTGAAGCGGCGCATGGCGTCCAGCGTATCGGTGTAGTCGCGCTGGCCGAGGAGGCGAATCCGGATGGCCGTCATAACAGGAACACGGTCGCCAGGCCCAGGAAAATGAAAAAGCCCATGCTGTCGGTGATGGCGGTCAGCACCACGCTGGTGCCCACGGCCGGGTCCATGTCGAACTTGTAGCGAACCAGGGGGATGGCCAGGCCCATGATCGCCGCCAGCAACAGGTTGAGCATCATGGCGGCGGCCATGACGAGGCCCAACTCCTGGTTGCGGTAAAGAAGATAGGCGAACAGGCCGATCACGCTGCCCCACACCGCGCCGTTGAGCAGGCCGATGGACAATTCCTTGAAGATCAGCCGCTTGACATTGCTGCGGCTGATGAGGCCCAGCGCCAGGGAGCGGATGATGAGGGTGCTGGTCTGGGTGCCGGTGTTGCCGCCGATGCCGGCGACGATGGGCATGAGCGAGGCCAAGGCCACGAGCTGGCCGATGGTGTGCTCGAACAGGCCGATGACCCGAGAGCTGACGAAGGCGGTGCACAGATTGACGCCGAGCCAGAACCAGCGGTTCTGGGCGCTCTTCCACACGCTGGCGAAGATGTCTTCTTCTTCCAGCAGGCCGGCCTGGGCGAGCATTTCGTCCTTGGAGTGCTCGCGGATGTGGTCCACGATGGCGTCCACGCCGATGCGCCCCTGGAGCTTGTGTTCCCGATCCACCACCGGCGCGGAAATCAGGTCGTAGCGCTCGAAGGCGCGCGCTGCTTCGTTGACGTCGTCGTCCAGGAGAAAACTCACCGCGTCGCGGCTCATGACTTCCGCCACCGAGGCGTCGGGGCTGAGGAACAGCAGGCGGCGCAAGGGCAGCACGCCCTGGAGCACGTTCTGCTTGTCCACCACGAATAGCTTGTCGGTATGCTCCGGCAGATCGCCGCCGCGCCGCAGGTAGCGCAGCACCACGCCCAGGGTGATGTCCTCGCGGATGGTGACCATGCCGAAATCCATCAAGGAAGCGACGGTGTCTTCCTCGCTGGACAGCACCGACTGCAAGCGGGCGCGGTTCTGGTCGTTGAGGGATTCCAGCAGCTCATGCATGACCTCTTCCGGCAGATCCGGGGCGAGGTCGGCGATTTCGTCGGTGTCGAGCTGGCCGGTAGCGCTGAGCAGCTCCTCCTTGTCCATGTCGGAGATGAGGGTCTCGCGCACCGCATCGGACACTTCCAGCAGGATCTGGCCGTCCTGCTCCGATTTGACCAGCTTCCAGACGGCCAGGCGCTGTTCGAGCGGCAGGGCTTCGAGGATGTAGGCGATGTCGGCCGCGTGCAGCTGGTCGAGTTTATGTTGGAGCGCCGCCTGGTGCTGCTTGTGCAGCAGGGTCTCTACCAAGTCGTGGCGCGGCATGGTTTGGTGCTGCAACAGGGTCTCCTCGAGCTTCTGCTTGCTCAGGAGATCGAGCACCTGAATCAGGTGCTGCTGCAATTTTTCCTCGGATTGTGCGCTGTTTGTCTCGGCCATGTGCTGTCCAATCCGATTGCGAATGTCTTTCACATGTAGGGTGGGCTAGGCGCGCATCGCAATGGCGCTGGGGATTCCGTTGACCGCGGTGCGCGCCGTAACCCACCATTCAGTGTCGCTGGCACCGACACGGCTGGTCGGTGGGTCTGCTCGCCCCATCCTTGGGGCTTGCCGCTTCGCGGCCGGCTTCGCCGTCCCAATCCGCTCCTGGCGGATTGGTCGGCGCGCGGAAAAGCAACCGTAACCATCAAGGCCATCCCACTGCGCGCCTAACCCACCCTACATTGTTTTTGAAGCGAAATCACAACGCCATCAGAACCGACTCGCAGGCGCTGAGGTCCTGATAAATGGCATCCAGTTGCGCTTGATCCGTGGCGCGGATGGTGACCGTGACCGCCTGATAGCGTCCGCCGCGGCTGGCGCGGACCGACACCGCGCCCTCACCGAGATTGGGTGCGTGGCGGCGGACGATTTCCACGACCGTCAGATCGAAATTTTCCCCGCCCTGACCGAACGCCTTGATGGGAAAGTCGCAGGGAAAATCCAGCAACTCCAGGCGGTCCTCTGGCGTCATTTCCCCTCCCGGAGTTCCTGCTTGAACGCCTGGTACAGTTCGTCCATGCGTCGCCAGACAGGACCGGGACCACCCTTGCCCACCGGGCGCCCGTCCAGTTCGGTCACGGGCAGAATTTCCCGCGTGGAACTGGTGAGCCAGATTTCCTCGGCGCGTTCCATGTCAGCCAAGGTGAGCGGCGCTTCCAGGTAGTGAAAGCCGTGGTCGCGCGCCAACTCCAGCACCAGGTCGCGGGTGATGCCGGGCAGGAGTTCCGAGGATTTCGGCGGCGTGACCAGCGAACCCTTCAGCACCACGAACACATTGCTGGCCGCGCCTTCCGTAACCCGGCCGTTGCGCACCAGGATGGCTTCGGCGCAACCCACGTCCACCGCGTGCTGGCGCATGAGGATGTTGCCCAGCAGGGTGATGGCCTTGATGTGGCACCACTTCCAGCGGATATCCTCGACCGTGACCGCCCTTACGCCTTCCGTGCGCGGGAAGTAGGCGATCGGCGAAGCCATGGCGAATACCGTCGGCGGGCAATCGGCCGGGAAGGCATGGTCGCGCTTGGGCGGCGCGCCCCGGGTTATCTGCAGGTAGATGTACTGGTCGTGGCCGCCGGCGACGATCAGGCGCTCGAGTATGCCCGCCAGTTCGTCCCTCTCCAGGGCCAACGCCAGGCGGATGCCCGTCAGGCTGTCCTGCAGGCGCCGCCAGTGGTCTTCCCAGCGCAGCATGCGTCCGCCATAGACCGGAATCACTTCATACACGCCGTCGCCGAACAGGAAGCCGCGATCCAGGACGGAGACCTTGGCCTGATCCAGCGGCAGAAATTCGCCGTTCAGGTAAACCATCGGATTTTCCCTTGCCACTTTGTTACTCCGCCATCATCCGTACGTGATCGACCAGGCGGCGGAACAATCCGCCTTCGCCGACCTCCTTGAGCGCGACCAGGGGAACCTGGGTGACGACCTCGTCGTTGAGACTGATGTTCACCCGTCCCAGCGGTTTACCCTTTTCCACCGGCGCGCCGATCTGTTTGTCCACGTCCACGGTGGCTTTGAGCCGGTCGTAGTGCTTGCGCGGAATGGTCACGTACAGATCGTTGGTCAGGCCGACCGGCACGTTGGTCTCGGCGCCTTTCCAGACCCGCACGTCGGCCAGTTTCTCGTTGGCTTTGTAGAGCTGGCGGGTTTCGAAAAAGCGGAAGCCGTAATTCAGCAACGCCTGGTTGGCGCTGGCGCGGCCCGCGTCGCTCTTGGCGCCCATGACCACGGAAATCAGCCGCATCCCGTCGCGCTTGGC
>DATDOO010000113.1:0-2375 GCA_035293245.1 Methylococcaceae bacterium | reverse complement strand
AGAAAGGAAGAACGTCGAGCATGCCCTGCCATTGTACCCGGCTTGCGGTTTGCGGAGCGCAACGGGAATCCGCCGTGGCCGCCCGGTATCTCGACTTGCACCGGGGGAAAGGCGCACAATTCGGTCAAGCCGGCCCAATCTGCGCCGATATAACAACAAGGTTCGAAACAAGGGCGCCGCAGAGCGCTTCGATCGCCCGCCAATTGAGGAGCAAATCATGATCAAACGCGAATCCATCGGGATGCAGATCATCCAGCTTGTGCTGCTGTTCATGCTGGTCGCCACGGCGCTGGTGCTGGTCCTCTATGGCCGCAGCCAGTTCCAGGAAGCCGTGGACGCCGAAGTGCGCAACGCGCGCAATCTGACCCTGGTGGCGGAATCGATTCGCGACAACGTATCCGACGAATGGGCCCGCGGCATTTACACGCCGGAATTGCTGCGCAAGTTCGCCGAGCTTCCCGATCCCCAGGAGCGCCGCGAGAAAATTCTCGCCGCCGTGCCGTCGGCCGTTGCCTGGACGGTGATCCGCGACAAGTCCGTGGAGGGCAAATTCAGCCTGCGCGTGCCCCGCGACGGCGCGCGCAATCCGGAAAACAACCCCGACGTCGCGGAGAAGGAAGCGCTGAATTACTTCAATACGCATCCCCAGGCCAACGAATACCAAGTGGTGGAGAAGGATACGGTACGTTATTTCCGCCCGGTGCGCCTGCAGACGCAGTGCCTTCTCTGCCACGGGGATCCGGCTACGTCCAAGGAACTGTGGGGACGCGACGACGGCAAGGATATCCTGGGGTATCCCATGGAAGGCAAGAAGCTCGGCGACCTGCACGGCGCCTTTGAAATCGTCCGTTCGCTGGAGGAATCCAACGCCGCGACCTGGGTTGCCATTCGCTGGTTCGGCCTGGCGGCGTTGGGCGGCTTCCTGGCGCTGGCGGTGCTCATCTACCTGGGGACCGAGCGGATCCTGGTGCGCCCGCTGTCCGAGTTCATCCAGAAGATGCAGAACATCGGCGGCGGCGACCTCACCAGCCGCCTGCAAGCCGAGGGCAAGACCGAACTGGCCTGGCTGTCCTACTGTTTCAACACCTTCGTCAAGCAGATCCAGAAGATCATCGCCGACATCCGTATCAACGGCGAGAGCGTCTCCAACGTCTCCCAGCAGTTGTCGCAAATCGTCAGGGACACCGAACAGGGCGCGCGCGCCCAGCAGTTCGAGACCGAGCACGTGGTTTCCGCCATGCGCGAGATGGCGTCCGCCGTCGGCGAAGTCGCGCACAGCGCCGCGCAGGCCGCCGACGCCGCCGAGGACGCCAAGCGCAAGGCGAACGACGGCCAGCGGGTGGTCGAACAGACCGTCGCCGCCATCGATGCCTTGGCCGTGGAGATCGAGCAGGCCGCCCGTGTGGTGCAGGAACTGGAAGCCGACAGCGACAACATCGGCGGCATCCTGCAAGTCATCAAGGACATCGCCGACCAGACCAACCTGCTGGCCTTGAACGCCGCCATCGAAGCCGCGCGCGCCGGCGAACAGGGGCGGGGTTTCGCGGTGGTGGCGGACGAGGTGCGCACCCTGGCCAGCCGTACGCAGACGTCCACGGCGGAAATCCAGCGCACCATCGAGCAGTTGCAGACCAAGGCCCGCAGCGCGGTGCAGGTCATGCGCCAGAGCCGCGAGCGCGCCCAGGGCAGCGTGACCCAGGCCACCGCGGCCGGTCAGGCGCTGCGCGACATCAACGCCATGATCGTCACCATCACCGAGAAGAACGCCCAGATCGCCAGCGCTTCCGAGGAGCAGAGCGCGGTGTCGGAGGAAATCCACCGCAACCTCAACAACATCGGCGACGTGTCCACCAAGACGGTGGACCTGGCGCACCAGGCGTCCTCAGCCAGCGCCCAGATGCTGGAAGTGGCGACCGCCCTGCGGCAATCGGTGGACAAGTTCAGGGTTTGACGGAAAGGGACCAGGGACCAGAAAGAAGGCTATCCTCTCCCTAGCCCCTTCCTCAGTCGACCTGCTGGATGCCGTCGAGGAACCAGGTCGGCTGGCGGCTGGCATGGGCGCGCACGAAACGCCAGACTTCCTGGACGCGGACCGCTTCCGCATCGGGGGCTTCGCGCAGCAGCGCCTCGAACAGCACGCTGGCTTCCCGTTCCGTGGCGCCATCCGTGACGTCCAGCACTTCGGCGTGGAGCTCCAGGATTTCCACGTGGTTTTCACCTTTGGCGGCGCGGAACTGGTCCTGGATTTCGGCGAACACCTTGTCCGTGGTCAGCCCGCGAATCTCCGCCAGTTCGCCCTGGTTCCACGCATCCTGCAACTGCCGGTAGGCGGCCTCCGCACCGTCCAGAAAAGCCTCCGCGGCGAAATCGGCGGG
>DATDOO010000112.1:0-23604 GCA_035293245.1 Methylococcaceae bacterium | reverse complement strand
GGGTGACCGGTGCGGATGATTCATCCGACGCCTACGAAGTGAAATAACGGGCGCGAACGGGATGTCGGTTGACGGATTTGGGAATGCTGATTTTTATCGGCAGGGTATTACACATTTTGTTGACGGAGGCAGGCTAATGGGTGACCCCTCGTCTTCCTCCTGACCCCTCGTCTTCCTCGTCTTCCTTGAGGAAACGTGTACAGATCGGAAAGCTCCCAATCGCTGTCGAGCAAGACGCGGTAAATATTGTTGTCGCGTGACAAGAGACTCTCCTTGGATGGCTAACGTCCAAGTTCAGGCGCCTTGCGCGGCTTTATGCGCGAGGTCGCCTGCAACGCAGGGTTGGGCGTCATTTCGATTCTCCGGGGACAGTGGCAACTAGGCGTTCGAACAATGAACCTAAGCGCACTTGCTCATCGGAAGACGAATTTCGGATGATGTCCATAAGTGCTTCGTCATAGAGTGGCGAGGCATCCATTGGGGTAACGTACTTTCCTAGCCAGACTACATGCTCCTGAAGCTTCTTAAGCAGTTGGTACTCGTTTTGGTCAATATCGGAGAGCACTAACTCACAAAGGCGAACAAGACCATGGCCGCCTTTGCCGCCAGTTTTCTTAAGGTCAATCCGCCCGTCGCTTTGGATGAACATCGGGTCGCGGTGGACCAAATTGGCTTTCGCTGCGTTTTCGATTGCAAGACCAGCGTGAAAATAGGCGGCTGCAATACAGCCCGACCGCTCTTCAACGGACTCGTGACTAAAGGGGCCGTAAGTGGCCCGTCGGTCGAGAAGAATTTGCGCGACGGCCATTTGTCTGCGGGCGGCAAAAAGCCAAGTTCCCGGTCGTCGAGCGTACAAGAGGAAATCAGCAATCTGGTGCGGCTTAGCGCTCACGATGACGCCCAACGTGGAGGTCACCGGCGCTGCGCGGCTTTATCGCGCAGCGTCCGGTGGACCGCAGGGTTAGGCAACTCTTTCACTCGCTCTTTCCCGCGAATTCCTTGTGCCACTGCCGTTGACTCTCGGGCAAAAGGATTGGAACGGCGAATTGGATGCGGCTAACGGTCGTGTCTTTCGATGCGGCTTCGCCTTGAACATTTGCCCCGATGCCAAAGACCTTAAGGCCGCCACCGCCCGAGCCTTTCGTTGAGTCTTCAACTGTCAATGCAATATCGAAATCTACGATGGTTGACTTGATACGCGCGCTGGACGAAACGCGCGGGTGCTTCGCGTACTCATGCCCTCCATCGCCACCCGGCACGATGAAGGCTCCGCCTTCCACTTCTTGAGCAGCGCGAATGCCGGACACTATTTCGGTAAGCACTTCCTTTACAAATTCATTCAAGTTCATCTCGTGACTCCGGAGAAGGGGTTGAGTGGCCTAACAGTTGATTAAACAGAATCCGGTATATCGGTGCTATACGGATTCCGTATAGCACGTCGCTTCCAAGGACCGTTGGGAAATCGCCCGGAACCCCAAGGAACCGCCGCCGAATGTTGGGTTACGCGGAGGACCGCTAACCCGACCTACGCAAATTTTCAGCCCAACAACTTCCGCCGCACCACCAGGTGCATTTCGCTCCACCCCAGGCGGGTGTAGAAATCCAGCGTCGGCAGGTTGCTGGCGTCGGCGAGCAGTTGCAGGCGGGTCAAGCCGCGCGACGCCGCCCAGTTTTCCAGTTCGTTCAGCAACAGCCGGCCGATGCCCCGGCCGCGCCAGCTTTCCGCCACCACCAGGTCTTCCACCATGCCCACCGGCCCGCCTTCGGCGGTGGAGATCAGGGTTTGCACGCTGCACATCCCGACCACATCCCCTTCCGCCTCCGCCGCTAGCAGCAGGGCATCGTCCCGGTCCAACAGAAGACTCAGGCCGCGCCGGGCCTTGTCGGCGTCGAAAGCGAAATCGCGTTCCAGGGCAAACAGAACTTGCAGTAAACCGGACAAGGCCTCTAAATCGCCGGCTTTGGCCGGGCGGACGACAACCGGGGTGGGTGGGGTATTCATGGGAAGACCACTTTGTTGACAATATGGTTGTGCCACTTCCTCGCACCAGCCATAGCGAACACTTGGCCGTTCACGTATTCGCGGCGGACGGCGGCGCTTTCCTCGAAAGCCAGATATTCCGCCTCGCTGAGCGTCGGCGCTTTTTGCAGGCGGGACATGCCTTAACTCTCTTGACTCGGCTGCGCCGCTGCTGCCGCGAACTCCACCCGGTCGCGGCCGCTGCGCTTGGCCAGGTACAGGGCCGCGTCGGCGGCGTTGAGCACCGCCTCGATGGTCTCGCCGTGCAAGGGGTAAAGCGCCGCCCCGATGGACAGGGTAATGGGATTCAACTGCTGGGCCGCGTGCTCGATGCTCATCTGCTTGACGCCTTTGCGCAGGAATTCGCAGCGCCTGAGCAGGTTTTCCTCGTCGATGGCCGCCATCACCACCGTGAACTCCTCGCCGCCGTAGCGGCAGGGAATGTCTTCCTTGCGCACCTGGACCTTGAGGAACGCGCCGAGGGAGCGCAGCACGGCATCGCCCGCGCCATGGCCGTGGCTGTCGTTGTAGAGCTTGAAGTGGTCCACGTCGATCATGACGATGCCGACGGTGCTCTGGTTACGCTTGGCGCGGGCCAGTTCGCGCTCCAGGGAGTCGAGCATGTGGCGCCGGTTGTAGAGTTGGGTCAGGGGGTCGCGCTCCGATTGGCGTTGCAGCGCCTCGCGCAATTTGAGGTTGGCGATGGCCAGCGCCATGTTATCGGCAAACGTGGCAGCCAGATTCCTGACGATTTCGGAAGGCACTTCGGCCCCCGCCTCCTGCTCCCGCTGGACCGGTAACTGGACGTGCAAAACCCCCATGGTTTCGCCATAGGCGCTCATGGGCAAACACAGGTAGGGAACGCCCAATTCGGTCTTGACATGGTTGCAATGCAGGCCGTGCACGGGATCGTCGACCAGGTGCGGCTTGCCTTGGCGCAAGGCCCAGCAATCGTCCAGGGTGAACACGGTTTCGCTGCTCTGGGACGGGCCCCACTCCACGATGGCTTCCACCAGAGAGCGGGACGAGTTGATCAGACTCAGCGCGCCGGAATGATCGCCGAACAATTTCCCGGCGTAATGGCGGATCACCGGATAGGTCTCGGCGATGGAGCGGCAGACCTGGAGACAGCCGTTCATCTCGCCCAGCAAGGTGTTTTCCCGGCTGTGGCGCTCCAGCTTCAGGCACGAGAGGCGCAGCGCTTCCTCGGCGCATTTGCGCTCGGTGATGTCCTGGCTGGAACCGACGAAGCCGGCGAAGCGGCCGTCCGGTGCGTTGCGCGGTTCGCCGATGTCGAGAATCCAGCGGTATTCGCCGTCATGGCGGCGCAGGCGGTATTCCATCTGAAAAGGCAGGTGCGACTGGAAGGCTTTCTGGAAGCAGGCGAGGCAGCGCTGCCGATCATTCGGATGCAGCGCGTCGACCCAGGCGCGGGCGCTGTGCAGGGAATCCTGAGCGGTAAACCCGGTAAAACGCAGCCACTTCTGATTGAAAAATTGGCTCTTTCCGGTCGCATCGGTCATCCACAGCATCACCGGAGCCATCTCGGCGATGATGCGAAAACGCGCCTCGTCGACGGCGAGCGCCTGGTATTCCGCGAGGAGTTCGGTTTTTTTCTTGGCGCTCAGGGATTGATTCAGCATCGTTGGGCCTCGACAGCGAAGGGCCCAGTTTACTCCGCGTCCCCCTTTCGGTGCAGGTGTCCGTAAGGCGGCAGCGTTTGCAGGCGCTGGTCCACAAGCGGCGCGCCGACGGTGAAGTGATAAATGCTTTGCAAAGCCGATCCGGATACGCCCAGCACCTCGTGCACGGCGTCGTCGAAAAAGCAGCCGATGCCGGTGCCGCGCGCGCCTGAGGCTTCTGCTTCCAGATACAGCGCCTGGCCGATCATGCCGGACTCCCAGAACAGGCGCCGGTAGACCCAGGGACCTTCCTCCAGCGCCGCGTCGAACTCGGCCAGCATCCCTAAACTGAACGCCCCATCGCTCGCGATGTCCTGATGGCACGACAAGGAGCGCGCCGCCCGCCGGCAATCGGCCCCCAGCAGGCGATAAAGGCGCATATGGGCCGGCGCACCGTCCACGGTCTGCCAGTCGAATTCGCTGCGGAACGCCTGGCGCCCCAGCGATTCGCCATCAGAAGAACGGGCCAGGAAATACAGTCCCGCCGCCAAGCCCACCACCCGGTGCACGAAGATCGCCAGATGCACCCGCGGCGGCCAGACCCAGGCGTCGAAGGGCAGCACGTCGCCGCGCGGCAGGGTGGCATCCAGGATGCGGAAAAACGCCTTGGCGGTAATGGCGGTCACGCCGTCGAAACCCTGGGCACTGCGCCGCCGGTGGATCAGATCGGCTGCGGCGTCGTCGCAGGGCGTCGGCAGCAAGGACGGCAAATCGGGCAGGACCGATGCGGTGGGCACGGTGCGCGGTTTGACGGCGGCGTGCGCCACTTCATCGATCACCGGCCAGTCGTGGCCGTGCACGGCGCTGAGGCGGTTGGCCTTGCCCTGCCATGAAGCGTTACGCACCGCATCCAGAATCGCTTCCGCGTCCTCGGCCCGAAACGCGCCGGCCATGGCCGAGCCGGTCTCGACGGCGCACAACAGGTCCGCGTGCTCGTTTTCCGCGCCGGCAAAATCCTCAGGCCGATCCAGCCCCAGCAGCGCGGCGATGTCGGCGTCGCCCCACCCGTCCAGCAATCTCACCCGCCAGCCCAACGCACCCGCCGCGTAGCGCAAAGCGGCCAGGGCGTGGCCGGCGTCGTGCTGGCAATAGCGATACGCCCGCTCGCCGTATTTCCACGCTTCGCGCCAGTGCACCGAGGACAGGCCCAGCAAAAGGCCCTGAAAAGGCAGCGCCGCACAGCAACGCTGCTCCAGCGCATGGTCGTGACTCACGTAATGGTGCACTCCGTCGGGAAGTGCGGCGACTCCGGCAACCACCACATAACACTCGGTCGGATGCAGATTGCCGCTGGAGGGATTGCAGCGCAGCGCCCAGCGCTCCCCGCCGGCCTGCTTCCAGGCGGACAAGCCGAAGGACAATTCCAGCAAGGCGCCGACCCCGGCCAGGTCGAGCGGCGCGGCCGGAACAGCGCCGGGCCGGAACAGAGCGGCATAGGCTGTTTCCAGACCATCCGCAGCGAACGGCAAGGCAGTGATCGCGCAGCCGGCAAACCGGCGGAACGGGTCCGGCTGGCTGCTCCAGTCCAGATAGCCGGGGCCCGCGGCATAACGGTCCAGCCCGTGCTTGCTGCGCTGATGGTAGTCATGCACGTCGATCACGGAACCTCCGGCGCGAGTGACGGGACGCCACGCCGAGCTTGCCCGGCTCGGCGATGTTCTTTGTGATGTTACTCCCGGGAAACGCGGAGCGGGATCAGGTTTTCACGGCAGTCCGGGCAAACCAGTGGCGCGTCCGATTGCACACCGCGCACACCGACAGCATGACCGGCACTTCCACCAGCACGCCCACCACCGTGGCCAGGGCCGCACCGGATTCCGGGCCGAACAGGGTGATGGCGGTGGCCACCGCCAGTTCGAAGAAATTGCTGGCGCCGATCAGGGCGCCGGGGGCGGCGACGGCATAGTCCACCCGCGCCTGGCGCATCAGTCCGTAGGCCAATCCGGCATTGAAATACACCTGGATGAGGATCGGCACGGCGATGAGCAGGACGTGGCCCAACTTGGCGGTGATGTTGTCCGCCTGGAAGGCGAAGATCAGCACCAGCGTCGCCAGCAGCGCGCTGACCGCCACGGGGTGCAGGCGCGGCAGGAACGCCTGTTCGAACCACTCCAGGCCCCTGCTCCTCACCAGGGCAACGCGGGTGGCGGCGCCCGCCGCCAGGGGAATGACGATGAACGCCACCACCGCGATCCACAACACATCGAACGGCACCGCCAGCCCCGAAGCCCCCGCCACCAGCAGGCCGACGATGGGCGCGAAGGCGGCCAGCATGATGAGGTCGTTCACGGCCACCTGCACCAGGGTGTAGGCCGGGTCGCCGTCGGTGAGGTAGCTCCACACGAACACCATGGCGGTGCAGGGCGCGGCGGCCAGGATGATGACGCCGGCGGTGTATTGCTCCGCCGCCTCCGGGCCGATCCAGGGCAAAAACAGATGGCGGAAGAACAGCCAGCCCAGCAAGGCCATGCTGAAGGGCTTCACCAGCCAGTTGACGAACAGCGTCACCAGCAGGCCCCGCGGGTTGCGCCGCACCCCCAGCACGGAGGCGAAGTCCACCTTGAGCATCATGGGGTAGATCATCAGCCAGATCAGCGCCACGATGGGCAGGTTGATGCGCGAGATTTCCTGGGCGCGCAAGGCCGCCACCGGCTCGGGGAACAGCTTGCCCAATCCCACGCCCAGCCCCATGCACAGGGCCACCCACAGGCTCAGGTAACGGTCGAAAAGGCTCAGGCGCTTGACCTCGCTCACGGCGCCGCGTCCTCGTGCACCCGCCGCAGCGCTGCGGCCAGGTCATCGTCCGCCAGGCTTTCCAGGGGCAAAGCCAGCAAGGCGCGCACCCGTTTTTCCAAAGCGGCGTAGGTGGCTTCGAAAGCCGCGTCGATTTCCGCCTGGGTACCGCTGGCGTGGGCCGGGTCCGGCAAGCCCCAGTGGCCGCGCACGGCGGTTCCCAGATAGGCCGGGCAGGTTTCCCCGGCGGCGGAATCGCACACGGTGATGACCATGTCCATGGGCGTGCCTTCCAGGTCGTCCCAGGACTTGCTGGAGTAGCCGTCCGTGGGCAGGGCGTGGCGGGCCAGGGTGGCCAGGGCGTTGGGATTCACCCGTCCGGTGGGATGGCTGCCGGCACTAAAAGCTTTCATGCGGCCCGCGCCCAAATGGGTGAACAGGGCTTCGCCCAGGATGCTGCGGCAGGAATTGCCGGTACAGAGAATCAGTACGTTGCGCATGGGAGGTGGGTTCCTTTAGGGTTTACACGGAAAAGGTTTTGCATTCGTTCTGTAGGGGCGAACTTGTTCGCCCGGCACCGGCGGCACTGCGAAGGCGGACACGTTCGTCCCTACACGGGGGGCGGCTCGGACTCACAACAGCCCGCCGCAGCGCCGTGCAGCCGCAGCCCGTCCTGTCTATGCAGGGAATCGTCGGCCATGGATTCGGCGGCGGCGTGCAACACCGCCAAAGCCCAGGCGGGAAGCTGGTCGTGCAGGCGGTAGTACACCCACAAACCCCGCCGCCGATCCGCCACCACGCGGCAAGCGCGCAACTGGGCCAGATGGCGGGAAATCTTCGGCTGGGACAAGGCCAGGGCGCGGGTCAGCTCGCACACGCACAGCTCGCCCTTCAGCAAGAGCAACAGGCAGCGCAGGCGGGTCTCGTCGGCGAGGCATTTGAACAGGGTGACGGGGGTGAGCATGGTGGGACCCGTTGATTAAGCCTTACGTGGCATAACTATATACGGATATCCATATTTTATGAACCGGGCGACACCCCGGCGAGCGCGAAAAGGCACGGGGCAGCAGCGACCGACTGACGGGCCGTTTCCGGGCGCGCAGTGCGTCGCGCCGAACCTCGGCTTTTTCAGGTCCCGCGCGTCGGCGCCCGCGGACAGCGGCGTCCCAGCCAGTCCAGAATCAGGCCCGTCCCCACTCCCCAGGCGCCGTTGACCAGCAACACGGTAACCAGAAGTCCCGGCTGCCAGCCGCCGCCCAGGGCTTTCCCTTTGAGCGGCAGAACCACCAGCAGCGCCACCAGAGACGGCAGAATGGCGCCGAAGCCAAAGGCCGTCGACCAGTAGGCATTGCCCTGGGGGAAAAAACGCCGGTCGACCAGTGCGTAGGCGATGCCCCACACGCCGCCCCAGAACGCCAGGGACAACACCGCCGGCACGCCGAACGGTTGCGTCGGCGCGGTCTGGAACGGCCCGAACGGGGCCAGGCCCGCGCCCCATAAAAGCGCCAGGGTGAGCTGATGGAAAACCAGGGTGGCCAGGAAGCCGGCGATAAAACCGAACAGCGGGCGGCTGGGGCAGCGGGCAGAAGTAGTGAAATCAAGCATGGTGAGTCTCCTGATATTACTGGGCTTTCAGAAAGTAACGGCATATCGGTATGGAACGCCAGCATCCGGGATGTAGGGGCGAATTCATTCGCCCAACGGCGGCTGAAGCCGCCCCTACACGGCATCCCCCGCTGAGTTGGGGATGCTGACAATACTTTCCGAAAGCTCAGTAGGTTTCGGCAACCTTGTAGGGGCAAACCCTGTCCTGAGCATGTCGAAGGATGGTTCGCCTTCAGGGCTTTCTATCCTGGGCGAACCAGTTCGCCCCTACAGTTAGACCAAAACCTGGCCGCTCGGTGCGGACACAGCCGCTGCCTGCCACCTTGTAGCAAATGCGACATTCCAGAGCGCTTTGTAAGGACAAATCCCTCACGCGATGGGCCTATTCCCTCCTGGATCCAGCGACGGCGCGGGTCTGGCGGTCAAGGAAACTCTGGCACGCCGGCTGCATCAGGCTTGGCAAATCCCTCCCCTTCACCCCGAATCCCCAGGAGCATCGCCATGCTGACCCTCACCGATTCCGCCATCAAAGCCGTCCGCCGTTTCATCCAGAGCGCACCCGCCCCGGTGGATGGATTGCGCATCACCATCTCCGGCGGCGGCTGCTCCGGCTTCCAGTACGGCTTGAAGCTTGAGGAAGCCGCGTCCGCCGACGACACGGTCGTGGAAAGCAGCGGCGTGAAAGTCTTCATCGACCCGGCCAGCCTGCCGCTCATCGACGGAGCGATCATCGACTTCGTGGACAACCTGGACGGCTCCGGCTTCAAGTTCACCAATCCCAACGCCAAGTCGAGCTGCGGCTGCGGCAATTCCTTCTCCGCTTGATACAAGCCAATCCTTATTGAGGGCACGACCATGTGGGACTACTCCGATACCGTCAAGGAACATTTCTTCAACCCCCGCAACGTGGGCGCGGTCAACGACGCCAACGCGGTGGGCGACGTGGGTTCCATCAGTTGCGGCGACGCGCTGCGCCTGAGCCTCAAGGTCAACCCGGAAACCGAAGTGATCGAGGACGCCCGCTTCCAGACCTTCGGCTGCGGCTCGGCCATCGCCTCCTCGTCCGCGCTCACCGAGATCATCAAGGGCAAGACCCTGGACGAGGCATTAAAAGTCACCAACCAGGACATCGCCCTGTATCTGGGCGGCCTGCCGCCGGAAAAGATGCACTGCTCGGTGATGGGCCGCGAGGCCATGCAGGCCGCCATCGCCAACTACCGCGGCGAGGTGTGGAAGGACGATCACGAGGAAGGCGCCCTCATCTGCAAGTGCTTTGCCGTGGACGAGAAGCTCATCGAGGAAACCATCCGCAGCAATAACCTGCGCACCCTGGAGGAAGTCACCAACTACACCAAAGCCGGCGGCGGCTGCTCGTCCTGCCACGAAGGCATCGAGGAAGTCCTCACCCGCGTGCTGGCGGAGCGCGGCGAAGTCTACGATCCGGACACCGCGCCGCAAGGACTGCCGGAAGTGCAACCGGAGCCCCTGCCCATCGCCGCCAAGGCCACGGGCGGCATGACCAACTTCCAGCGCATGCGCCGCATCGAAACCGTCATCGAGTCCATCCGCCCCACCCTGCGCCGCGACGGCGGCGACGTGGAAGTGGTGGAAGTGGACGGCAACACCGTCTACGTCAACATGACCGGCGCCTGTTCCGGCTGCCAGATGGCCTCCATGACCGTGAGCGGCATCCAGCAGCGCCTCATGGAAGACCTGGGCGAATTCATTCGCGTGGTGTCTGCCGAGCACATGCCGCAGGCTGAGAGGAGAGTGGCCCATGGCTGACATCTATCTGGACAACAACGCCACCACCGCCTGCGACCCGGCGGTAGTGGACGCCATGCTGCCCTACTTCACGGAACAGTTCGGCAACCCTTCCTCCATCCACAGCTACGCCGACGGCGTGGCGCGCGGCATCGGCAAGGCGCGCAAGCAGATTCAGGCCTTGCTGGGCACCAAGCACGACTCGGAAATCATTTTCACCGCCTGCGGCACGGAATCGGACAACACCGCCATCCTCTCGGCCCTCAAGTGCCATCCGTCGCGCAAGGAGATCATCACCACCACGGTGGAACACCCGGCCGTGCTCAGCCTGTGCAGCCAACTGGAAAAGGAAGGCTACACCGTGCACCGTCTGGCCGTGGACGGCAAGGGAAGGCTGGACCTGGACGAATACAAGAGCCTGCTCAGCCCCAACGTGGCCATCGTCTCGGTCATGTGGGCCAACAACGAAACCGGCACCCTGTTCCCGGTGGAGGAAATGGCCGAGATGGCCAGCGCGGCAGGCGTCCAGTTCCACACCGACGCGGTACAGGCGGTGGGCAAGGTCAAGATCGACCTGAAAAACACCGCCATCGACATGCTGTCCCTGTCCGGCCACAAGCTGCACGCGCCCAAGGGCATCGGCGCGCTGTACCTGAAGCGCGGCTCACGCTTCCGCCCGTTGCTTAGGGGCGGGCACCAGGAGCGCGGCCGGCGCGCCGGCACCGAGAACGCCGCCTCCATCGTGGGGCTGGGCGTGGCCTGCGAGCAGGCCCTGCAGCACATGACCTACGAAAACACCCACGTGAAGGCCCTGCGCAACCGCCTGGAAAAAGGCATTTTGTCCCAGGTGGGCAGCGCCTTCGTCACCGGCGACCCGGACAACCGCCTGCCCAACACCGCCAACATTGCCTTCGAGTACGTGGAGGGCGAGGCCATCCTGATGCTGCTCAACAAGGTGGGCATCGCCGCGTCGTCGGGTTCGGCCTGCACCTCGGGGTCCCTGGAGCCGTCCCACGTGATGCGCGCCATGAACATCCCCTACACGGCGGCCCACGGCACCATCCGCTTCTCCCTGTCGCGCTACAACACCACGGAGGAAATCGACCGGGTCATCGCCGAAGTGCCGCCCATCATCGCCCGCCTGCGCCAGCTCTCGCCCTACTGGGGCGAGAACGGACCGGTGGCCGATCCGGACAAAGTGTTTGCGCCGGTGTATGCCTGAGTCATCGTTCCCACGCTCCGCGTGGGAATGCAGTCGGGGACGCTCCGGCGTCCCGATTCGCGACGCAGAGCGTCGCAGGATGGGTTCCCACGGGGACCGTGGGAACCATTGGAGAAAATGCCCATGATCGCCAACCGCACCGTCATCATCGACGACACCACCCTCCGCGACGGGGAGCAGTCCGCCGGGGTGGCGTTTTCCCTGGAGGAAAAGATCGGCATCGCCACCCGGCTGGCGAATCTCGGTGTGGCGGAGCTGGAGATCGGCATTCCGGCCATGGGGGCGCGCGAGCGCGAGGAAATCCGCATTCTCGCCAGCCTGGAGCTGGCGTCCCGCCTGCTGGTGTGGGCGCGCATGACGCCGGAAGACATCCAGTGCAGCGCCGGGCTCGGGGTGCAGATGGCGGACCTGTCCACCCCGGTGTCCAACCAGCAGATCCAGGGCAAGCTGGGCAAGAACCGCCGCTGGGTGTTGGCCAACATCCGCCGTTCCGTCGCCATGGCGCGGGACCTGGGACTGGAGGTGATCGTGGGTTTCGAAGACGCCTCCCGCGCCGACCCGGACTTCCTGCTCAAGGCGGCGGAAACCGCCCAGGCCGCCGGCGCACGGCGCATCCGCTACGCCGACACCGTGGGCATCCTGGAGCCTTTCGGCGCCCACGCGGCCGTTTCCCGCCTGCGCTCCAATCTGGACGTGGAAATCGAAATGCACGCCCACGACGATCTGGGCCTGGCCACCGCCAACACCCTGGCCGCGGCCCTGGCCGGCGCCACCCACCTCAACACCACGGTCAACGGCCTGGGAGAGCGGGCCGGCAACGCGGCGCTGGAGGAAGTGGTGCTGGGCCTGCGGCAGCTTTACCGCATCGAAACGGGGGTGAATCTGCACGACTTTCCCGAACTGTCGCGGCTGGTGGAAAGCGCTTCCGGCGAACCGCTGGGCTGGCGCAAGAGCCTGGTGGGCAGGAAAGCCTTCAGCCACGAGGCCGGCATCCACGTGGACGGCCTGCTCAAGGACCCGGCTAACTACCAGGGCGTGGACCCCGCTTTGGTGGGCCGCCGCCATACCCTGGTGCTGGGCAAGCACTCCGGCCGCCACGCGGTGGTGCGCGCCTACGGCGAGTTGGGCATCCCCCTGGAACAGCGCCAAGCCGACCGCCTGCTGGCCGACGTGCGCCAGTTCGTGGCGCACCACAAGCGCTCGCCGGGCAACCGGGAACTGATTGAATTCCATCAGGCGTTGCCGGCCGCCTCTCCCAATTCCGTTGAATCAAGTAACGGCGCTCCGTTACCGGTCCCTCCCCCTGCGGGGGAGGACAGGTGGGGGCGTTCCGGAAAAGTCGCGGCCGGTTCACTTAATCGCCCCCATCCCGGCCTGGACGGGGCTGAAAAATCAGGCGCAACACCGATTTCGACCATTTCCCTCGGCGCCATGGTTACCGCCCGGAGCCTGCCGGCATGAAACAGTCTGTCCCACCCGGAAACCCACGCCGCCCCGCCGACGGGACTCGTCTTCCCCCCCTTTGGGAAAGGGGGGAACCGGTTGGGGATGCTGAAAACCATTCGATGCGGGACACGCGCTCGTCTCTCTCCCTTTGGCAGCAATGGCGCGAAGACGTAGGTTGCGTGTTCGAACGCGACCCGGCAGCGCGCGGCCTCCTGGAAGTGGTCCTCACCTACCCCGGCATCCACGCCCTTCTTTGGCACCGGATCAGCCACCGCCTGTGGCACGCGGGCTGGCGCTTCACCGCGCGCTTCGTTGCTTACGGCTGCCGCTTCCTCACCAACATCGACATCCACCCCGCCGCCAAAATCGGCCGGCGGCTGTTCATCGATCACGGCGCGGGTGTGGTCATCGGCGAGACCGCGGAAGTGGGCGACGACGTGACCCTGTACCACGGCGTCACCCTGGGCGGCACCTCCTGGAACAAGGCAAAGCGCCATCCGACGCTCGGCAACCACGTGCTGATCGGCGCCGGGGCGAAAATCCTCGGCCCCATCACCCTGGGCGACAAGGTGCGGGTGGGGGCCAACTCGGTGGTCAACAAGAACGTGCCGGCCTGCTGCACCGTGGTGGGCATTCCCGGGCGCATCGTGCGGCGCAAGGGACTGAAGTTGCTCAATCCCCACGGCATCGACCTGGACCACCATGAAATCCCCGATCCCGTGGGCAAGGCCCTGGCCTGCCTCATGGAGCGGGTGGAGGAGTTGGAAGCGCGCCTGGCCGAGCAGTCGCGCGACGACTGCCGCGACTGCGACGCGCAGGAGGTCTGCGAGCCGCTTGCGGCCCAGTCCGTCAAACGCGCCGCGAGGGCCTGACATGGACCTGCTGGCTTTCGAATGCGGCGAACTGTATTTCGACGAAACCCTGGAACCGGCAGTGGAAGCGCTGATCGGCGAAGCGGCCCGAAATTACGCCGACGGCGGCGGCGAGCCGCCGCTGCTCCAGGCGCGGGAAGCGGCGCCTAACTCGCTCACCGTGCTGGTGGCCCTGTACCGCTTCTACTACTACCGGCGCCGACTGGAGGACGCCTGGCGCATCGCCGACGCGGCGCTGGCCGTGGCAGGCGGGCGCCTCGGCCTGCCGCGCGACTGGCGCAACCTGGATGCAGGACATATCGGCCGTGCCGCGCTGCACTCCATGACCCTGCTGCGCTTTTACCTCTTCGCCCTCAAGGCCGCCGCCTATCTGCGCCTCAGGCTCGGCGACACGTCGGCCGGCGTGGAGATGCTGGAAAAACTGACAGCGCTGGACGAACGCGACCGCCTGGGCGCCGCCGCACTGCTGCGCGTGGTGCGCGAGACCCAGGCGCCGGCGGAATGAACAACCCCACACCAAGGTGATGACATGAGCTTAAGAGACGACCTGGAAGAACTGGAATCCGCCGAGGATTTCCTCGACTACTTCCAAGTGCCCTACGACCCTGCCGTGGTGCACGTGAACCGCCTGCACATCCTGCAGCGCTTCCACAACTATCTGGCGGATTCGAAAGAGTTGCTGCCGGAGGAAGATGGGGCCATGCGCGCCGTGTACCGCAAGCTCCTGGAACGCGCCTACCAGGATTTCGTGGAATCGAGCGCCATCCAGGAAAAGGTGTTCAAGGTATTCCGCATGCACGAGCCGCAGACGACTTTTGTGCCCATCGAAGGACTCTTCAGGCGCTAGTCATGACCCGCCCTCACTACGATTACGGCGACTCGGTGCGCGTAGTCCGCAACGTGCGCAACGACGGCACCTACCCCGGCCTGGATACGGGAGCGCCCCTGGTCAGGCGCGGCAGCGTGGGGCACGTGGTCGACGTGGGCACCTTCCTGCAGGACCAGATCATCTACTCGGTGCACTTCCTAGACATCGGCAAAATCGTCGGCTGCCGTGAGGAAGAGCTGATTCCTTCCGACGCGCCCTGGACGCCCAGCCTGTTCGAGTTCGGCGACAAGGTGGCCAGCCGCGTGCGGCTGGCCATCGGCGGCGAGGTGATCGTCGAGCCGGGCACGCGAGGGGAAATCGTCAAGGTACTGCGCGAGGAAGGTGAAGAGGTGCAATACCACGTGATGTTCCCGAAAAAGGTCTTGCAGGTGCCGGAGAGCGCCCTGGCTCCGTTGCAGGAAAGTCGCAGCAACCTTGATTCCACAACCCAGGAACCTGCCTCGAACCGTATGCGGGAGCCTTGCCTCCCCCCTTTGGAAAAGGGGGGCAGGGGGGATTTTCCGGGCGATCCTACACGGGAAGAACTGGAAATCCCCCCTAACCCCCCTTTGCGAAAGGGGGGAACCGGATTGGGTTCCGGGCAGGATTGCCCGGAAACGGTGGGCTGGGGTGAGGGAAAGCCATGACGCCCGATCCCAGCTTCCCCTACATCCTGTTGCGCGCCTCCCAGGAACTGTTCCAGAAGGCGCCAGGCGAACTGGACGAGGTCGAGCGCGGCAAGGCGCTGGAACAGGCGCAACGCGCCGGCGACCTGGAAGAGCGCATCCTGCGCGCGCCGGAGGCCGCAGGGGTCATCGCGCCGGAGGAACAGATCGAGCGGGCGGTGGCGGAAATCGTCGCCCGCTATCCCGAGGAAGCCGCGTTCACCGAAGACCTGGCCCGCAACGGCCTGAACCCGGCCAGCCTGCGCCTTGCCCTGCAACGCCAGTGCCGGGCGGACAACGTACTGGAAAAGATCGGCTCAGGCGCCCCCAAACCTTCCGAGGTGGACGTGAGCATCTTTTACCACGCGCACTTGGAACGTTTCCGCATGCCGGAAACCCGCGAAGCCTTCCACATCCTGATCAGCATCAACGAAGACTTTGCCGAAAATACCCGCAGCGCGGCGCAGGAGCGCATCGAAACCATCGGCGTGCAACTGGCGAAAAAGCCCAAACGCTTTAGCGAGCTGGCCCAGCGCCATTCGGAATGCCCCACCGCCCTGCAAGGCGGGCGCATCGGCCCGGTCCAGCGCGGTCAGCTTTATCCGTCCCTGGACGAAGCGCTGTTTGCCATGGAGGAAGACGAGACGCGCGGTCCGGTCGAATCGCCCATGGGCCTGCACTACATCCGCTGCGGGAAAATCCAGCCGTCCCGCACCCTGTCGCTCAAGGACGCCACGCCCGGCATCCGCCGGCACCTGGCCGAGCGTTACCGGGAAAGCCACTGCAAACACTGGATGTCCGGCCTGGCGGCCAGGGACGAATCGCATCACCTCACCCCATGAAATCAGCGGTGCCATGACGATGAGTAGAGCCATCCCCCACTGCGCCATCTGCGGCGTCGAACAATCCCCCGCCACGCCACTCATCGCCGGCGCGGAAGGCTGCATCTGCGAAGCCTGCGTCAACCTGGCCGGCCAGGTGGTCGCCAACTGGGGCAGGAAGCGCGTGCTCAACGAACTGCACGGCCCGCTGCCCAAACCCGCCGAGATCAAGGAAGAACTGGACCGCTACGTGATCGGCCAAAGTCTGGCCAAGGAAATCCTCGCCGTGGCCGTGTACAACCACTACAAGCGCCTCAAGCACGAAAGCGGCGACTCGGCGTTCGGCCCGCATTTGGGCGAGGTGGAACTGGGCAAGTCCAACATCCTCATGGTCGGCCCCACCGGCACCGGCAAGACGCTGCTGGCCTCGACTCTGGCGCGCATCGTCGGCGTACCGTTCGTGGTGGCCGACGCCACCACCCTCACCCAGGCCGGCTACGTAGGCGACGATGTGGAAAACATCCTGGTGCGCCTGCTGGAAGTGGCCGACGGCAACGTCGGCCGGGCCGAGTGGGGCATCGTCTACCTGGACGAAGTGGACAAGCTGGCGCGCAGCCCGGAACTGCAAACCCTGTCCCGCGACATCTCCGGCGAAGGCGTGCAGCAGGCCTTGCTGCGCCTGGTGGAAGGCGCCAGCATCAAAGTGTCCCTGAAAAACAAGAAGCGCGACGGCAGCGGCGAGGATGTGGTCATCGACACCCGCAACATCCTGTTCATCGCCGGCGGCGCTTTTCCGGGGCTGGAAAAGCACGTGCACAAGCGCCTGGCGCCTAAAGACGGCGGCATCGGCTTTCACGCGGCGCCTAAGGCCGCGGAGGAAAAACCCGACCTGGAAGCTCTGCTGCGCGAGCTGGAGCCGGAAGACCTGCGCCGCTTCGGGCTCATCCCCGAATTCATCGGCCGCTTCCCGGTCATCGCCCCGCTGGAACCTCTGGACGAAGAGGCGTTGATCCGCATCCTCACCGAACCGCGCAACGCCCTCACCAAGCAGTACCAGGTGCTGTTCGGCTACGAAAACGTGGAACTGGAATTCACCGCGGACGCCTTGAAGAAAGTCGCCGCCCGCGCCCTGGAGCGGGAAACCGGCGCCCGCGGCCTGCGCGGCATCCTGGAGCAGGTGTTGCGCAAGACCATGTTCGATTTGCCCTCGCAAACCGACGTGGCGCGCTGCATCGTGGACGCCGATGCCATCGAGGGCAACGCGCCCCTCACCTTGATCCGGGGCGAACGCGCCGCCCCCAGCGCCGAAACTCAACAGCCGGTTTTATTGCGGGCGGAAGCAAACCAAATGTAGGGTGGGTTAGCGCGCACAACCATCGACGCCGAATCTTGCGGCCATCTCACTGCGCGTCGTAACCCACAGGTCAGCGTGGTCGGTGGGTTACGCTGCGCGGATGTGGGAATGACCGCATCAAGGCGCGTCGCCGCGCGTTAACCCACCCTACGCCCCTAACCCGCCCGCGGAAACCGATCCACAAACACCACCTCATCCTTCTCCATCGGCCCGCTGCGCGGCGCCGCCGGCGCCAGCGATTTCCCCACCGCAAGCATCATGACGATGGCGTGATCCTCGGGCAGGTCGATCAGCCGCCCCACCGCGTCGAAGTCGAAACCGTCCATGGGACAGGCGCCGTAGCCCATGCCGTTGGCGGCCAGGATAAAGGTCTGGGCCACGATGCCGCCGGAGCGCATGGCTTCGTCCCGTTCCACCTGCGGTTTGCCGCGGTAGTAGCCATCGATGGCGGGCACGATGAATTCCTGCACGGACTGATCGGCCAGCCGCCAGCAGTGTCGCGCGTATTTCGCCCAGGCTTTCAGGTCGGCGCACAGCACCAGGAGGAGCGAGGCGTCGGTCACTTGCGCCTGATCCCAGGCTACGGCACGGATTTGCCGGCGAAGCTCCGGGTCGCGCACCCGCACAAAGCGCCAGTGCTGCAGGTTGAAAGCCGAAGGCGCCAGACGGCCGAACGACAGCAGGCGGTCGATTTCTTCCTCCGTCATGATGTGATTGGGGTCGTAAGACTTGATCGAGCGGCGCTCGGCGATGGCGGTGAGAACGTCCACGATGGTCTCCTGGCTGAATGAATCGGGTTGCCCTCGTCGGGTTCAGGCCGTACTTTACGCCAAACCCGAACGATCATGGCGTTCACTCGCACTCGGTCAAAAAAGCGCTTCATCGCCATGATCGTTCCCCTCACCCCGACCCTCTCCCAGAGGGAGAGGGAGAGCAAGGCTGCTGCAACATTCACACGAGAATCCCCATGCCCGAAACGCCCCCCCTGCTCGTCCTGGTGGACGGTTCTTCCTTTCTGTACCGCGCCTATCACGCCCTGCCGCCCCTGACCAACTCCAAAGGCGAGCCCACCGGCGCCGTATTCGGCGTGGCCAACATGCTGCGCAAGCTGCTGGAGAGCTATGCGGAAACCGATCACGTGGCCGTGGTGTTCGACGCCCCCGGCAAGACCTTCCGCAACGACGCCTACGAGCAGTACAAGGCCCACCGCCCGCCCATGCCCGACGACCTGCGCGCCCAGTGCGAGCCGCTGCACGCCTTGATCCGCGCCATGGGCGTACCGCTGTTGATGGAAAGCGGGGTGGAAGCGGACGACGTGATCGGCACCCTGGCCAAGCGCGCCGAGGCGCAAGGCTACCGGGTGGTCATTTCCACCGGCGACAAGGACATGGCGCAACTGGTGAACGCCGCCGTCACCCTGGAAAACACCCTATCCAACACCCGCATGGACCGGCAAGGGGTGATCGAAAAGTTCGGCGTGACTCCGGAGCAGATCGTCGATTACCTGACCCTGGTGGGCGACACCTCCGACAACATCCCCGGCGTGCCCAACGTGGGCCCCAAGACCGCCGCCAAGTGGCTGCAAAGTTACGGCAGCCTGGACAACCTGATCGCCCGCGCCGCAGAAATTACCGGCAAAGTGGGCGAGAACCTGCGCGCCTCCCTGGAACAAATCCCCCTCTCGCGCCTTCTCGCCACCATCCATTGCGACGTGGAACTGCCCCTGCAGCCGGACGAGCTGCACCGCAGGCCGGCCGACACGGACGCGCTGCGCGAATTGCTGAGCCGGTTCGAGTTTTTTACCTGGCTGAAGCAGTTGGAGTCCGCCGCTTCCGAACAACCCGCGGCGTCCAACACAGGGTCCCTCCCCCCGCGGGGGAGGATAGGTGGGGGCGAGTCAAACAAGGCCGCTGCAACCGATTTTCATCACCCCCATCCCCACCTTCCCCCGCAGGAGGAAGAGGCCGGAGCAGCTACCTACGAAGCAGTCCTCAACGAAGAACAACTCGACCGCTGGCTAGCCAAACTGGCCCAGGCCGACCTGTTCGCCTTCGACACGGAAACCACCAGCCTGGACTACATGACGGCGAGAATCGTCGGCCTGTCCTTCGCCGTGGAGCCGGGCCAGGCGGCTTACGTGCCCCTGGCCCACGACTGCCTGGACGCCCCGCCGCAACTGGACCGGGAAAAGGTGCTGGAAAAACTCCGCCCCCTGCTGGAAGACCCACAAAAGCCTAAGCTCGGCCAGCACCTCAAGTACGACGGCCACGTCCTGGCCAATCACGGCATCGCCCTCGCCGGCATCCGCCACGACACCATGCTGGAGTCCTACGTGCTGAACAGCACCGCCACCCGCCACGACATGGACTCCCTGGCTCGCCACTACTTGGGGGTCCAGACCATCCACTACGAGGACGTGACCGGCAAGGGCGCCAAGCAGATTCCTTTCTCGCAGGTGGGCGTGGAGCAGGCCACCGACTACGCCGCCGAGGACGCGGACATCACCCTCAAGCTGCACCGCCACCTGTGGCCGCGCTTGCAGGCGGAAGCCGGCCCCTGCGCCGTGTACGAGGACATCGAAATACCCCTGGTCCCGGTGCTGGGGCGCATGGAGCGCACCGGCGTGCTCATCGATGGCTTGCGTCTGGCGCAGCACGGCAAGGAACTGGCGCGGCGCATGATCGAACTCGAACAGGCCGCCCATGAAGTGGCGGGCCAGCCTTTCAACCTGGGTTCGCCCAAGCAGATTCAGACCATCCTCTACGACAAGCTGGGCATCCCGGTCAGCAAAAAGACCCCCACCGGCCAGCCGTCCACCGCCGAGGAAGTGCTGCAGGACCTGGCGGAACATTACGAACTGCCGCGCCTGTTGTTGGAACACCGCGGCCTGTCCAAACTCAAGTCCACCTACGCCGACAAGCTGCCGGAGATGGTCAACCGGCAGACTGGGCGGGTGCATACCTCTTACCATCAGGCCATCGCCGCCACCGGGCGGCTGTCCTCCTCCGACCCCAACTTGCAGAACATCCCCATCCGCAGCGAGGAAGGCCGCAAGATTCGCCAGGCATTCATCGCCCCGCCCGGCTGGAAAATCCTCGCCGCCGACTACTCGCAGATCGAGCTGCGCATCATGGCCCATCTGTCCGGCGATGAAGGCTTATTGGCCGCCTTCGCCGCCGACGCCGACATCCACCGCGCCACGGCCAGCGAAGTGTTCGGCATTCCCCAGGAGCAGGTCACGCCCGACCAGCGCCGCTCCGCCAAAGCCATCAACTTCGGCCTCATTTACGGCATGTCCGCCTTCGGCCTGGCCAAGCAGATCGGCGTGGGTCAGAAACAGGCACAAAGCTATGTCGACCTGTACTTCGCCCGCTATCCGGGCGTGAAGCTCTACATGGACCGCGCCCGCCAAACGGCGCGGGAGCAGGGTTACGTGGAAACCCTGTTCGGCCGCCGCCTGTACGTCCCCGACATCCAGGCCCGCGACAACGCCCGCCGCCAGTACGCCGAACGCACCGCCATCAACGCCCCCATGCAGGGCACCGCCGCCGACATCATCAAGCGCGCCATGCTCTCGGTGGACCAGTGGCTACAGGAAAGCCAACCCCCGGTACGCATGATCATGCAGGTGCACGACGAACTGGTCTTCGAAGCCCGAAGCGACGTGGCGGAAAGCGCGCTGAAAGAAATCGTCCGCCGCATGAGCCAAGCCGCCAAGCTGGACGTACCGCTCCTGGTGGGCGAAGGGATGGGGGAGAATTGGGACGAGGCGCATTGAGCGGGTGTGTCGTGTCACGCAAGCGGAGGGAGGGCTGCGCTGCATACCCCGTTATCGGTACGCGGTACGACCCTAGCGAATCTGCCTGTCATTTAGTGAAGACTACGCCGTTGTCCCATTCAATACGGTGCGCACCTCCGAGCGAATCTTTCTCCCTGATGACACCGTTGCCGGAACCGGTACCGTTTCGGTCAGACCATGTGGCCCTAATTCGATCTCCTTCTATGGTTCCCTTGCCGGTTTGATCGATATTGGCGACATGCCAGCGGAACTCGGCCCCTTGCTGTTCGATGCTATAAACAAGCCCAATGTTGCTGTTCCATTGGCCAGAGATATTGGCTAGCGGGACGCCGGTATTGCCGGGTAAGGCAAGGTGTAGATTGGAATCGCTTGGGGTCGGACCTGATCTTGGCTGTAACGGGACCGCGTTGAACACCGGAAGGTCGGACACCGCTGGAGCAACGGGAGGGGCTGAACGACTACCGTCAGCGCTCGGAGCTACCGTCGGCGCGATCTGTGGGCGCGCCAGTGGATACAACCGAGGCAGGCCGGCATTTGGTCCAGTCCTTCCGTCGGCTGTGGGCGAAACCCCTGCGCCGCCGCCTCGCGCCCCTCCCATCATTTCGATTGTGCGGGCGATCTCGATCGAATGCTGGGCGACCTGGTTCCCATGGTCGGTAACTTCGACGACCAGGAGATGCCGGCCCATCGGGAACTGCGCCGGCTGTATCGGAACATTGACATACGCTTTCTTGCCAAACACACCTTGCATTCCGGTCCGCACCTCGGGAATGGGAAGCCCGGTGTCAGCGTCGCCCCAGCGTGCCGTAACGCGGATGTCCGCAGTATTGGCAGCGGCGATATCAGTATGAATGGACATCGATTCGTAAGATTGACCATTTACCACGTATGCCCCGGCTTGATCCTTGAATAACTTCACCTGTTGGGTACCAAACAGAACGTTGTTCAAGAGCGGGACCCGCGAAACCGTATAGGGTACCCAGTCCACCCCTTCGAGGCGACTGCCGCCAAACGTTGCATTCGTTGCAATCGTCAGCGGGTGGTTCGGGACGTTGTTACCGAAAGGGTTGACGTAAGCATCGCAACAGTTGTTTTCGCGTGCCTTGTTCTCCCAATCCAGGATTTGTCGATCAATGTCAACGACATTACGGTCCAACTGGGCGATGGTGCTACAGGTAGTCCTGGCGAGACCTGTATATATTTGGGGACAGGCGTCTTCGCTTCGATTTGGCCCCAAATTACCGAGAGGTGCGCAATTTCCCGATTTTGCGCACGTGTTGGCGGCCTGCTTCGCCCGGGTTTCGTAAACTAAACTTGGGTCATGAGCGATTGCCCGCGCCCGTGCGAGCCGGTTTTCCTGCCGCGCTGCCCGGAGTTCTTTCAGGTGAGTAGTGGTCTGGAAGCACATTTGGATCGGGTCCGACGGAGGCCGCGGGCACTGCGCGCCCGCCACGACGTCAATCGTCCAGACAACCGAAAGGCTGGTAATGTCGCCGCGCTCCTTCGTAATAGCAACGACAGGGTAGTGCATGCCCGCTTTGAGCTTCGATGGATCAATGTATAGGCTTCGAATCACCTTTTTTTGGTTCCCACCCGGAAAGATATTGTCATAGCTTCCCTGGAATGCTCCAACGGGACCATCAGGTACAAGGAACTCAACTCCGCGGAAGTCGTCTTGATTGGATTCACCTTCAATCTTCAACTCGACGCGCCGGTCGTTTCGCACATCCACAAGGATTGATCCCTCATAGCTGAAGGAGCGATCACCGAGAGAATCATTCAGTTGCCCGGCCTCGTTCACAATGTCATGGATTGCAATACCAGCGTCGAGCGGATTTTTTTGCACGATCGCTTTCGCCAAGTCAGCGACACCTTTCGCCACCTGTAAAGCGTCGATGAAGCCCTCGATCGAGTCGGCATCGGCCTCCCCTCCTCCCAAACCCTCGTGATAGCTCCATCCGTCTTGCCGGGTGTGATCAGCTCCAGCCCAGACTAGAATAGCCGCTTGTGACGGTGTCCCGAAAAGGACGCAGAACGCAAAAAGCGCGAACACACACAAACGCTTGCTGTTTTGCATGGCGCAATCTCCGTGAATAGTCTTTTCCGCGTTTCGCACAGCAAATCAACTGACCGACCGTACCTGCAAACCAAGCGTAGTTCACCAAGCGACATTTGCATGCTTTTTAGCCCGCGTAGAGCGGAATGGCGTCTTCGCATATTCCGCCGTATGTCTAAAAGGAAAAACGGGGACGGATTTATTTCCGATTTCCATCCAACAGGCGATTTACCACACTCCGCCAGTCGATTATCACGCGGCCTTTCTCAATTCATAATCCCTGACCAATATCTCCGCAGCAATCCCCAGCCCCTTCGACAGACGCCGGATCATGTCCAGGGTCAAAGGCCGGACCCTGTTCAGGATTTCCGCCACACGCCCCCGTGAACCGATGTGCGGTTCCATGTCCTTACGGCTCAATCCCCGCGACTCCATGACATGCAGCAGGAAATCGACCGGGTCGGGCGGGTCGACGGCATAGTGTTTCCGCTCGTAGTCCTCGACCAGCAAGGCCAGCACTTCCAGCCGGTCCGCATCCTCGCTGCGGTCCGGGGAATCCCAAAGGGCTTCCACTTCGGCGAGCGCCACCCGGTAGTCATCTTCGGTGTGAATGGGTTTCATATGGTTCTCGCGTCGATGCGGTCATATTCGGCGTGGGTTCCCACAAAGCGGACGAACATCATGCCCCGGCCATAAT
>DATDOO010000111.1:0-3102 GCA_035293245.1 Methylococcaceae bacterium | reverse complement strand
GCACGCTGCAAAACCAGGTGACGACGCTGCAGACCGAAGCGGGCCGCAGCAGCGTCGCCTTTACCGCTGCGACGAAGTTCGTCCGCCAGCTCATCCAGATCTTCATGCTCTCCCTCGGTGCTTACCTCGTGCTCACCCATGAGGCTTCGGCGGGCGTCATGATCGCCACCACGGTGCTGCTGGGCCGGGCGGTGCAGCCGGTGGAGCAACTGGTGGGAAGCTGGCGCATGCTCACCGACGCCCGCGCCGCCTACCAGCGCCTGGACGAACTGGCCAAGGATTTCGACCCGGGCGAGCAGAAGCTCGTCATGCCGCGCCCCGAGGGTCTGCTGGCCGTGGAGGGCTTGTCGTTCCGCGCGCCTGGATCGGAACAGGTGATCCTGTCCAACATCGCCTTCAGCCTCAATGCGGGCGAGGCCCTGGCGGTGCTCGGTCCGAGCGCGGCGGGCAAGTCGACCCTGGCGCGCCTCCTGACCGGGGTATGGACGCCGAGCGTGGGCAAGGTACGGCTGGACGGCGCGGACGTGGCCTACTGGCCGCGCAAGGACCTGGGCCCCTGGATCGGCTACGTGCCCCAGGACGTGGAGCTGTTCGACGGCAGCGTGGCCGACAACATCGCCCGTCTGGGCAAGGTGGACTCGGAGGCGGTGGTGGCGGCGGCCAAGCGCGCCAACGTGCACGACATGATTCTCACCCTGCCCGAGGGTTACGACACGCCGGTGGGCGAACACGGCCTGCGTCTTTCGCCCGGCCAGCGCCAGCGGGTGGCGCTGGCTCGCGCCCTGTACGGCAACCCGCGCCTGGTGGTGCTGGACGAACCCAACTCCAACCTGGACGGCGCCGGCGAAGTGGCGCTCTCCCAGGCGCTCAGCGGCCTGCGCAGCGAAGGCGTGACCTCGGTGGTGGTGACCCACCGCCCCTCCCTCATCGCCCACGTGGACAAGATCCTGGTGCTCGATTCCGGCCGTGTGCAGCAGTTCGGGCCGGCCCGCGAGGTGATGAAGGCGCTGCAGCAGCAAGTGCAGATCATGGGCGGCGAACGGCCCCAGGGGAAGGCGCAACAAGGGTGATAAAGATCCGCTTGCGGGCGCCGACCAGTGCCGGCCGTTACTGCCTTCTGCGACTTCGGAGCGAGAACGACTGCGTACGTTGTTGAAGCACCAGGGAGTTGGTAAGGCACGAGCGCCTTCGGCGAGTTTGATTTGAATGCGGGGAATCACTCGGTACATCCGTGTACCTCGCCCTGGCGGGCGGCTTCGCCGTGCAACCCGGCAGTCCTGCCGGGTTGTCGCCCCCGCGCGACGAGGTACTTTTGTTTCGGCAAAAGTACCCAAAACCATTTGCTCCGATACGCTGCCCTTCGGGTGCCCTGCGCTTCTCGGAGAAAAGCGGGGTCGGCAGAAGGGCGATCCATCGCCCTCTGCCGACGCGCGGCATCCCTGCCGCGCCCCTTCGGGCCTTAACGCTTTTCTCCTGCGATGCTCGGCAGCGTATAAGTCGCGGGGGTAACCCCGTGCTCCGGAGTTACGGTCATGGACAGCCGCTGGTTTGGCCGAAGTTCCGGCGAAGCGGGTTCCGCGATGGAGGTTCATATGTCCTTCCCGCCCATAAAAATCGGTTTCGCCTCGCGAATCGCCCTGGTTGCGGTGCTGGGCGTTGCCCTGGCGGCGGCTTCCTTCGCCGCCCTCTCGCCGGCTGGCCGTCATCCGGCATCGCCGCCGTCCGACCCCGGGGCCGGCCGCTTCGTGGAACTCGCCCCCGCCGATCTCGCCACCGTGGAGGCCGGCGCTTTGCGCCTGTCCCTGCCCATCACGGGCACCCTGCGTCCGACGCAGGAGAGCCGGGTGAAGGCCAAGGTGGCGGGGGAAATCCGCGAGGTGGCCGTGCGCGAGGGCGAGACGGTGCAGGCCGGCCAGGTGCTGGCCCGCATCGACGCGGTCGAACTGGAGGCCCGGCTGCGCCAGCACGGCGCGGAACTGGACCTGAGCCGCGCCCAGGCCGCCCAGGCCGAACGGAACTTCGACATGCACCGCGGCCTGGTCGGCAAGGGCTTCGTGTCCCGCCAAGCCTACGATAATGCCCGCAGCGCGTTCGAAGCCGGCGCGGCGTCGTTGCGCGCCCAGCGGGCGCAAGTCGAACTGGCGCGCGCCGCCCTGGCCGATGCGCTGGTCCGCGCGCCCCTGGACGGCGTCGTCGCCCAGCGCTTCGTGCAGGTGGGCGACAAGGCCGCCGTGGACAGCCCCTTGTTCACCATCGTGAACCTGGCGCACATGGAGGTGGAGGCCGCGGTGCCGGCCAGCGAAATCCCCCGGGTGCATCCCGACCAGGAAGTCCGCTTCGGGGTGGAAGGGTTCGAGGGGCGCGAATTCACGGGCGCCGTGCAGCGCATCAATCCCACCGCGCGGGACGGCTCGCGCTCCATCCTCGTGCACATCGCCGTCGCCAATCCGGACGCCGCCCTGAAAGGCGGCATGTTCGCCAAGGGCTCCCTCACCCTGGCCCAATTCATTGCAACCGCCACCATTCCCCGCCAGGCGCTCCGCCAGGACAACGGCCAGGCTTACGTTTACCTGTTCACGAGCACGGCGAATCGCGCCTCCCATGACAATGAAAGGCGCTCCCGCCATGCTCGTTTCCCTAACCCCGACCTCCCGGGGGGAGAGGGGGACAAGGCTGCGGCGACTTTCACGTTGGAGGACGGTGCGCTGCTCCGCCAGGCGGTGCTCCCCGGGGTTGCCGGCGACGCGCAGGAGCGGGTGGAAATCCTGCAGGGCCTGGAGCCCGGCCAGCGCGTCGTCCGGGCCGACCTGGGCGAATTCGCCGACGGCGTGAAGGTGCGCCTGGTGGGCGCCGGCCCGGCCTTCGGCCTTGCCGCCGCGCCGGCTGTGCCGACCGGGCAGGGAGGCCGGTAAGCCATGTGGCTCACCCACCTCGGCATTCGTAATCCGGTGGGCGTCGCCATGGCGATGATCGCCCTGGTGGTGCTCGGCGTGTTCGCGTGCCGCAAGCTGCCGGTCGCGCTTCTTCCCGACATCGATTTCCCCCTGGTCGTGGTCGAGACCGACTACCCCGGCGCCGCGCCGGAAACGGTGGAAAACGAGG
>DATDOO010000110.1:0-16756 GCA_035293245.1 Methylococcaceae bacterium | reverse complement strand
AAAGCGCGGCGGAGGCTGATCTGGTCCTGCTCGCCACGCCGGTGGGCGCCTTCGAAGCGCTATTCCGTGCCCTGCGCCCCACCTGGACAGCGCAACGCATCTACACCGATGCCGGCAGCACCAAGGGCAGCGTCATCGACGCGGCGCGGCGGGCGTTCGGCAGCGTGCCGGCGAATTTCATCCCCGGCCATCCCATCGCCGGGGCGGAGAAAAGCGGCGTGACCGCAGCCGACGCCGCGTTGTTCCGCCGCAAGCGCGTCATCCTCACCCCCATGGAAGAGACCGATCCCGCGGCCGTGGAGCGCGTGGCAACACTATGGCGGGCGCTGGGCGCGGAAGTAACGGCAATGTCCTCCGAGCGCCACGACCGCCTGCTGGCCGGCACCAGCCACCTGCCCCACGTGGCCGCCTTCGCCCTCACCCACCTTTTGGGCCGCGAGGACGAGAGTGAAGACATCTTCCGCTATGCGGCGGGCGGCTTTCGCGACTTCACCCGCATCGCCTCCAGCGACCCAGTTGTGTGGCGCGACATCTGCCTGGCCAACCGCGAGGCCATCGTGGCGCGCATCGAGGACTTGCGCGGCGAGCTGGCCGACATCGCCGGCCTGATCGAGCGCGGCGACGGGCCGGCGCTGCAAGAAATTTTCGCCGGCGCCAACGCGGCGCGGCAACGTTTTCTGGAACTGTTCGAGAACAATCACCATGCATAAAGACGTCCAATTCCACGTCCAACCCGGCGGCTGCCTGAAGGGCGAAGCCCGGGTGCCGGGCGACAAGTCCATTTCCCACCGCTCGGTGATGCTCGGCTCCCTCGCCGAAGGCACGACGCACGTCACCGGCTGGCTGGAAGCCGAGGATGCCCTGTCCACTTTGGTTGCTTTCGAAGCCATGGGCGTCCGCGTCGAACGTCCCGGCCCCGGCGAACTGATCATCCATGGCGTCGGCCTCCACGGCCTGAAAGCCCCGGCGGGACCGCTGGACCTGGGGAATTCCGGCACCTCCATGCGCCTCTTGTCGGGCCTCCTTTCCGGGCAAAACTTCGACACGGTGCTCACCGGCGACGAATCCCTGTCGCGCCGGCCCATGAAACGGGTGACGGAGCCTTTGAAACGCATGGGCGCCCTGGTGGAAGGCACCGAGACCGGCACGGCCCCCTTGCACGTCCACGGCGGGCGGAAACTGACCGGCATCCACTACGACATGCCCGTGGCCAGCGCCCAGGTCAAATCCTGCATGCTGTTGGCCGGGCTGTACGCGGAGGGCGAGACCAGCGTCACGGAGCCTGCCCCGACCCGCGACCACACGGAGCGCATGCTGAAAGGCTTCGGCTACGAGGTGCGCCGGGACGACAGCTGGGTTTCCCTCAGCGGCGGCGGCAAACTCACCGCTTGCGACATCGACGTGCCGGCGGACATTTCCTCCGCGGCCTTTTTCCTGGTGGGCGCCTCCATCGCCCCCGGCTCGGACCTCACCCTGCGCCACGTGGGCATCAACCCGACCCGCACCGGCGTCATCCACATCCTGCACGAGATGGGCGCGGACATCGAAATCCAAAACAAGAGGAGCGTGGGCGGCGAGCCGGTGGCGGACTTGCGCGTCCGTGCCGCCAAACTCAAGGGCATCGCCATCCCCGAGGAACTGGTGCCGCTGGCCATCGACGAGTTCCCCGCCCTGTTCGTGGCGGCGGCCTGCGCCGAAGGCGAAACTGTGCTCACCGGCGCGGAAGAGCTCAGGGTCAAGGAAAGCGACCGCATCCAGGTCATGGCCGACGGCCTCGTCGCCCTGGGCATCGACGCCCGCCCCACTCCGGACGGAATGGTGATTCGCGGCGGACGGATCGGCTCCGGCCGGGTGAATTCCCGGGGCGATCACCGCATCGCCATGTCCTTCGCCATTGCCGCCCTGCGCGCCTCCGGTCCCATCGACATCGACGACTGCGCCAACGTCAATACGTCCTTTCCCAGCTTCGTGGCACTGGCCAAAAGCCTTGGGCTCGACATCCGCGTCACGGAAACGGCATGAGCACATTGCCACCGGTACTGACCATCGACGGCCCCGGCGGAGCGGGCAAAGGCACGGTCAGCCGCGTGGTCGCGGCGCGGCTGGGCTGGCATTACCTGGACAGCGGCGCCATCTACCGCGCCCTGGCGGTAGCCGCCCTGCGCCGGGGTCTCGAACTGGACGACGTGGAAGGGCTGGTGGAAACCGCACACGATTTGCCGTTGAGTTTCCAGGTCGAAGGGACCGAATGCCGTGTGCTGCTCGGAGCGGAAGAAATCGGCGCCGAGTTGCAGAGCGAGGCAACCGGAGCGGCGGCTTCCCGCGTCGCACCTTACCCAGCCGTGCGCGCCGCCCTGCTGGACAAACAGCGCCAATTCCGCCAGCTCCCGGGGCTGGTGGCGGACGGACGCGACATGGGCACGGTGGTCTTTCCCGACGCACCGTACAAGATTTATCTCACCGCCAGCGCGGAAATCCGCGCTCGCCGACGGCTTATCCAGTTGAAGGAAAAGGGATTGGATGTTAACCTTCCCGACTTGGCAAAAGAACTGGAAGAGCGCGACCGGCGCGACAGCGAACGGGCGGTGGCTCCGCTGAAACCGGCGGAGGACGCATTGCTGCTGGACTCGTCCGATCTGAGCATCGAACAGGTCGTCGAACGGATCCTTGCTTGTCTGCGGACCGCCTGATCCGGTTCCCCGCCAAAGGCCGGCGCAACATGCGCCGTTTTCAACTTAACATACAACCAAAGGCCGGGGCAGCCCAGCCGGGAAATTTCCAATTTATGAGCGAGAGCTTTGCGCAACTCTTTGAAGAAAGTCTGAGCCACACCGAAATGCGCCAGGGCAGCATCCTGCGCGGCATGGTGGTGGACATCGGCACAGACGTGGTGGTCGTAAACGCGGGCCTGAAGTCCGAGGGTCTGATTCCCAAGTGGCAGTTCCTCAATGAACGAGGGGAACTGGAAGTCGCCGTCGGCGATGAGGTCGACGTCACCCTCGACATGCTGGAAGACGGCCTGGGCGCCACCCTGCTCTCGCGTGACAAGGCCAAAAAGCTCAAAGCCTGGGAAGAGCTCGAAACGGCCCATGTCGACAATCTCACCGTCACCGGCCGCATCACCGGCAAGGTGCGCGGCGGTTTCACCGTCGCCGTCGGTGCGCTGCGCGCCTTCCTGCCCGGCTCGCTGGTGGACGTGCGCCCCCTGCGCGACACCACGTTCCTGGAAAACCGCGACCTGGAATTCAAGGTCATCAAGATCGATCAGAAGCGCAACAACGTGGTGCTGTCGCGCCGCGCGGTGGTCGAATCCGAATACAGCGCGGAACGCGAAGCGCTGATCGAAAGCCTCAAGGAAGGCGCGATCATCAAGGGCGTGGTCAAGAACCTCACCGACTACGGCGCCTTCATCGACCTGGGCGGTATCGACGGCCTGCTGCACATCACCGACATGGCCTGGAAGCGTGTGCATCATCCGTCCGAGCAGGTGCAGATCGGCCAGGAACTCGACGTCAAGATTCTCAAGTACGACCAGGAAAAGAACCGCGTTTCCCTGGGGCTCAAGCAACTGGGCGAGGATCCGTGGCAGAACATCTCCCGCCGCTATCCCTCCGGCACCCGCGTGTTCGGCAAGGTCAGCAACCTCACCGACTACGGCTGCTTCGTGGAACTGGAGGAAGGCGTGGAAGGACTGGTCCACGTTTCCGAGATGGACTGGACCAACAAGAACATCAACCCGTCCAAGATCGTACAGGTGGGCGACGAGGTCGAGGTCATGGTGCTGGAAATCGACGAGGAGCGCCGCCGCATCTCCCTGGGCATGAAGCAGTGCAAGGCCAACCCGTGGGACGAATTCGCCGCGACGCACCAGAAGGGCGACCGCATCAAGGGTGTCATCAAATCCATCACCGACTTCGGCGTCTTCATCGGCCTGGACGGCAGCATCGACGGCTTGGTGCACTTGTCCGACATTTCCTGGGCCATGCCGGGCGAGGAGGCTATCCGCGCCTACAAGAAGGGCGACGAAGTGGAAACCGTCATTCTCGGCATCGAACCGGGTCGGGAGCGCATTTCTCTCGGCATCAAGCAACTGGAACAGGACCCGTTCCAGAACTGGCTGGCCACCCACGAGAAGGGTACGGTCGTCACGGGCGTCATCAGGGAGGTGGATGCCAAGGGCGCGGTGATCGTTCTGGCCGATAGCGTGGAAGGGTATCTCCGCGCTTCCGAAATCCAGCGCGACCGCGTCGAGGACGCACGCACCGTCCTGAAGGCCGGAGAAGAAATCGAAGCCAAGTACGTGGGCGTCGATCGCAAGAACAAGACCATTACCCTGTCGATTAAAGCCAAGGATCAGGAAGAGGAAGCCGCGGTCATCAAGGGCTATTCCCAGACCAGCGGCGGCGCGCCGACCCTGGGAGACATCTTCAAGGAACAGATGGAAGACCGGGGATAACCTGATCCCTCAGTCCTAGGGGCATGGTTTCATGCCCCTTTCCGCCTATGAGAGCAAGACCATGACCAAATCGGATCTCATCGAATTGCTCGCCCGACAGCAGCCGCACCTGGCGCACAAAGACGTGGAGCAGGTGGTCAAGTGCGTTCTCGAACACCTCAGTCAGGCCATCGCCGCCGGACAGCGCATCGAGATACGCGGCTTCGGCAGCTTTTCACTGCATCATCGCCCGCCGCGCACCGGCAGGAATCCGAAAACCGGCGACACCGTGGCGCTGGAATCCAAATTCATCCCCCATTTCAAGCCCGGCAAGGAGCTGCGCGACCGCGTCAACGCCGCACGGGACCATACCGCCGCTTCCGGCTGAACGCCGGACCCCGCAGCAAGACAACTCTCCGCTTCCGCCATGCAAGAGCTGATCTATCTGCTGCTTCCGGCGGCAGCGGCTTCCGGGTGGTACGCGGCCAGCCGCTATCACGCCAAAAACTCCTCGGCCTTCCGCCGTACCTCTTCCTCTCCCGATACGTTGCGCAGCATCGGCCATTGGCTGAAGATGCGCCCGGAACGTTCCTCCGAAACCATCGCCAAGGTACTCGACAGCGAGCGCGAGCCGTATACCACGCACATGGCGCTCGCCGCCCTTTACCGCAAGGAAGGCGAGATGGAAAAGGCCATCGGCCTGCACCAGCGTCTTCTGGCCCGGGAATCGCTGTCCGCCGACGAACGGGGCAAGGTGCTGTTCGAACTCGGGCTGGACTACCATCGCGCCGGGCTGTTCGACCGGGCGGAGGAGGTATTCCTCGGACTGGTGGAAAGCCCTTTTCAGAGGGTTCATGCCTTGTCGCAATTGCTGGACATCTACCAGCACGAAAAAGATTGGCGCAAGGCCATCCCCTGCCTCCAGGAACTGCGCCGCCTCGGCAAAGTCAGGCGGAGGGAAACCGTAGCCCAACTCCTTTGCGAACTGGCGCAGGAATCCAGGAGCGCCGCCCGCCTGGACGAAGCCGAATCCTTCGCCCGCGACGCCTTGCGCGACGACGGCGCTTGCGCGCGTGCCACGCTGCTGCTTGCGGAAATCGAGATTGCGCGCGGCAATCCTCCCGCTGCGCTGGCTTTCCTGGAGGGCGTGGAACGGCGTACTCCCGAGACAGTCGCCGAAATGGTGCGCATATTGTCCGCACACTTGGATACTTGGCCCGAAGCCGAGGTTAATGCTTGCGTGGAGCGTATCCGCGCCAGCGTGGAAGGGATACCCGAAATCGCCACGCTCCAGGCCTTGCTGCTCGCCCGGCAGCAAGGTCTGGCGGAAGCCCGGCGCTATCTGTCCGACGAAGCGGAGCGGAACCCGTCCTTCCAGACACTGCACACCCTTGCCGCCTTGATGCGGGAAAATTCCACCGACTCGACGGTATGGCGCATCATGGAACAAGGGCTCGGGCGTTTTGCCGCCCTCAACCCCCGTTACCGCTGTACGCAATGCGGCGTCGCCGCGGAACAGCTGCATTGGCGCTGTCCCGCCTGCCGGCACTGGGAAACCCTGCGTCTCGCCATGGGCGCAGGCGCCTGAAAATACTTTTCGGCCTGACAATCGCAGCGGCTTGCTTTATAATTTCGCGTTTTCGGAGAGATGTCCGAGCGGTCGAAGGAGCACGCCTGGAAAGTGTGTATACGTCACAAGCGTATCGAGGGTTCGAATCCCTCTCTCTCCGCCAGTTCATGCCGTCGGGCATCGCCTGACCGATCATCTGTTCTATGGCGGACCGTGCCGGTCCCCCCGCAACGATACGTTGTGAACCCCGTCAGGCCCGGAAGGGAGCAGCGGCAGCAGCGGATTCGTGTGCCGGGGTGCGGCTGGTACGGCCCGCCACCCTTTTCATCCGCGATCCGACTCCGCCACGCCCAGCGCGCTTGCACCCATGACCTACCAGGCTCTCGCCCGTAAATGGCGCCCGCGCACTTTCGGCGAGGTTGTCGGCCAGGATCACGTCATCCGCGCTCTCAGCCACGCGCTGGAGCATGATCGCACCCATCACGCCTACTTGTTCACCGGTACGCGCGGCGTGGGCAAGACCACGCTGGCGCGCATTTTCGCCAAGGCGCTCAACTGCGCCGCCGGCATGAGCGCTCACCCCTGCGGCCAATGCTCACCGTGCCGCGAGGTGGACAGTGGGACTTTCGTCGACCTGCTGGAACTGGATGCCGCCTCCAACACCGGCATCGACAACATGCGCGACGTGCTGGAGAACGCCCAGTACGCGCCCGTTTCCGGCCGCTACAAGGTCTACCTGATCGACGAAGTGCACATGCTGTCGCGTTCGGCGTTCAATTCCATGCTGAAGACGCTGGAGGAACCGCCGGCCCACGTCAAGTTCCTGCTGGCGACCACCGATCCGCAGAAGATTCCCGTCACCGTCCTGTCGCGCTGCCTGCAGTTCAACCTCAAGCGCATGAGGCCGGAACAGATCCGCGACCAGATGGCCGCCGTGCTCGACCGGGAAGGCGTCGCTTACGAAGCGCCCGCCCTGCGCGCCCTTGCACGCGCCGCCGACGGCAGCATGCGCGACGGCCTGAGCCTGCTGGACCAGGCCATCGCCCACGGCGCCGGAGCGGTGCGCGAGGAGCAGGTCGCGGCCATGCTCGGCAGCGTACCGCGCCAACCGGTATTCGACTTGCTGCGCGCTTTGGCGCACAACGACGGCGCGGCGCTGTTGCAACTGGCCGCCGCCCTGCACGAGCAGGCCGCCGATTTCGCCGAAGCCCTCAACGAACTGACGCGCATCCTGCATCGCCTCGTCTTGCTGCACGTGGTGCCCACTCTGGCCGCGGACGACGAGGAAGGCCCCGCCTTGCGCGAACTGGCACAGAACATCGCGCCGGAAGACTTGCAGCTTTTTTACCAGATCGCTCTCAATGGGCGGCGCGATTTACCGCTGGCGCCCGACCCGCGCGGCGGTTTTGAGATGACGCTGCTCCGAATGCTGGCGTTTCGCCCCGGCGACGCACCTCCACCGCCCGCCCCGCCCCGCCCCACCGCCGCTCGCAGCCCAAACCCGCCGGCCGCTGCCAGGGAAGCACCGCCGCCGACCGCGAGCGCCGCGCCCGACTGGTCCCACGTGATACCCCAACTGGAATTGGGCGGCATGGCGCGGCAACTAGCCGCACACTGCGAGCTGCGCGCGCTCGATGAGTCGAACTGCGCCCTCGTCCTCTCCCCCGAGATGGCGCACCTGCGCACCCCGCGCCTGGAGGAGGCGCTGGAAAATGCGCTGCAAAAATTTTACGGGCGGCCGCTCAAGCTCGTCCTGAAAATGGAACACCCCAGCCAGGAAACGCCCGCCAGCCGGATGGCGCGCCAGCGCGAGGAAAAAGTCCGCGCCGCGGAGGAGTCCCTGCTTCACGACCCGGCGCTACGCGCTTTCCAGGAACTCCTGGACGCGCGCATCGAGCCGGGTTCGACCCGCCCCATCGACGAATAACCACCCTGGAGACTGTTATGCGAAACCCTCTCGGCCAGATCATGCAGCAAGCGCAGAAGATGCAGGAAAACCTGCAAAAGGCCCAGGACGAACTGGCGGCGCTGGAAGTCCAGGGAGAAGCCGGCGGCGGGCTGGTCAAGCTGGTCATGAACGGCAAGAAGGAAGCCCTGCGCATCGCCATCGACCCCAGCCTCATGGCCGACGACCGCGACATGCTCGAAGATCTGGTGACCGCCGCTGTCAACGACGCCGTACGCAAGGTCAACAAGCTCAAGGAGGAAAAACTCTCCGGCCTGACTTCCGGCATGGGTCTGCCGCCCGGATTCAAGATGCCGTTCTGAGCGATGGCCGAAGCCCTGCCGCAACTGATCAAGGCGCTGCGCTGCCTGCCGGGCGTCGGCCCCAAATCCGCCCAGCGCATGGCCTTCCATCTGCTGCTGCGCAACCGCGACGGCGCCCGCGCCCTGGCGGCAGCCCTGACTTCCGCCGTGGAGCGCATCGGCTCCTGCGAGCGCTGCCGGGCCTTGAGCGAAACGCCCCTATGCCCGACCTGCACCGATCCGGCCCGCGATCCCGCGCAACTGTGCATCGTCGAAATGCCCAGCGACGTGCACGCCCTGGACAGCGCCGGTTGTTTCCGCGGGCTGTATTTCGTCCTCAACGGCCGCCTGTCGCCGCTGGACGGCATCGGGCCGGACGAACTGGGTCTCGAACGTCTCGACCAGCGACTGGGGGAGAATGTCGTCCGGGAAATGGTCATCGCCACCAACGCCACCGTGGAAGGCGAGGCCACCGCCCATTACCTGGGCCAGATGGCCCAGCGCCACGGCGTCCGCGCCACGCGCATCGCCTATGGCGTACCCCTGGGCGGGGAACTGGAATACCTGGACGGCGCGACGCTGTCCCTGGCCTTTCAGGGCCGCCGGGAATTTTGAATTTGTAGGGTGGGTTAGACGCGCACGACCAATGATGTGAAAGACCGCACGGACCTTCGTGCGCGTCGTAACCCACCGTTCGGCCTTGATTGCGCCGTGAAGGCCGGTCGGTGGGTTACGGGTCAGGGGATAACCGTCAAGTTCATCCCATTGCGCTAACCCACCCTACAAAATGGTTCTTTCGGGCCAGACAACGTGAGAAACGGAGAAAAATCATGAGCGACTGCCTGTTCTGCAAGATGGCCAGCGGCGCCATTCAGCCCGCGGTAGTGCTGGAAACCGAGCACGTCCTCGCCTTCCGCGACATCCATCCCCGCGCGCCGGTGCACGTCTTAATCATCCCCAAGAAGCACCTCGCCACCCTCAACGACCTGGGTCCGGACGACACTTCACTGGCGGGGGAACTCCTCCAGGCGGCGCGACAAGTCGCAGAGATGGAGGGACTGGCGGAAAACGGCTACCGCACGGTCATCAACTGCAACGCCCATGGCGGTCAGGAAGTCTTCCACCTGCACCTGCATGTCCTGGGCGGACGCAGCATGAAGTGGCCGCCCGGCTGAACCTAATTGAAAACCGCAGCGACCTTGCTCACCCTCTCCCTTTGGGAGAAGGCGGGGCGAGGGAAACTCGTTAGCGCGGCAGGTCGGAACTGCCCATGAGGAATTCGTCGACCGCCCGCGCCGCCTGGCGGCCTTCGCGGATGGCCCATACCACCAGGGACTGACCGCGGCGCATGTCGCCGGCGGCAAAGACCTTGTCGACGGAGGTGCGATAGTTGCGCATATCGGCGCGCACATTGCCGCGCTCGTCCAGCGCCACGCCCAGTTCGGCCAGCAGCCCCTCGCGCACCGGCTGGACAAAGCCCATGGCCAGGAACACGCGCTCGGCAGGGAGCGTGAATTCGCTGCCGGGAATCTCGTTCATGACCCAGCGCCCGTCTTGGTTGTGCCACTCCACGCGGGCGCAGAGCATTTCCTTCACCTGGCCGTTTTCGCCGCGAAATTCCTTGGTGGTCACCGACCAATCGCGCTGGCAGCCTTCCTGGTGCGAGGAAGAGGTGCGCATCTTGTTGGGCCAGTAGGGCCAGGTGAGTTCCTTGTTTTCCTTTTCCGGCGGTTTGGGAAGAATCTCGATTTGCATGACGGAAGCGGCGCCCTGGCGCACGGAGGTGCCGATGCAGTCGGAGCCGGTGTCGCCGCCGCCGATGACCACCACGTGCTTGCCGGCGGCCAGGATGGCGGAATCGTCGCTGATGGCGTCGCCGGCCACGCGGCGATTGGACTGGCGGAGAAAATCCATGGCGAAGTGGATACCCGCCAGTTCACGGCCCGGCGCCGGGAGGTCGCGCGGCTGCTCCGAGCCGCCGGTCAAGACCACGGCGTCGAATTCTTCCATGAGCTGAGTCGCGGGGATGTCCTTGCCGATGTGACAACTGGAGCGGAACGTGACGCCTTCCGCCTGCATCTGGGCCATGCGGCGGTCGATGAGCGCCTTGCCCAGTTTGAAATCGGGGATGCCGTAGCGCATCAACCCGCCGATGCGGTCGTTCTTTTCGAACAGGGTCACGGCGTGGCCGGCGCGGGCCAGTTGCTGGGAACAGGCGAGACCTGCCGGACCGGAGCCGACCACCGCCACCCGCTTGCCGGTCTTCTGCGCGGTCACCTGCGGTTCGATCCAGCCGTTTTCCCACGCCTTGTCGACGATGGCGCATTCGATGGTCTTGATGGTGACCGGCGCGTCGTCGATATTGAGGGTGCAGGCGGCCTCGCAGGGTGCCGGACAGATGCGGCCGGTGAATTCGGGGAAATTATTGGTGCTGTGCAGGACGGCCAGCGCCTCGCGCCATTTGCCCCGATACACCAGGTCGTTCCAGTCGGGAATGATGTTGTTGATCGGGCAACCGTTATGGCAGTACGGGACTCCGCAGTCCATGCAGCGCGAGCCCTGCCGGCGCACCTCGTCGTCGCTGAGCGGCACGATGAATTCCCGGTAGTGCCGGATGCGCTCCGCAGCCGGACCGTACTGGCGATCCTGGCGCTCGATTTCCATGAATCCCGTGGGCTTGCCCATTATGCAACCTCAATGATTCGCCGAGTCCGGCGAGAGTTCTGACTTGATATGTTATTAAGCGCCCGGCCGTTCGGCAGCCTGGGCGATCCTGATCTTTTCCAGCGCCTTGCGGTAATCCACCGGCATCACCTTGACGAAACGCGGCAGATAGCGGCCCCAGTTTTCCAGGACATGCTTGGCGCGGGCGCTGCCGGTGTAGCGGCGGTGGCGCTCGATCAGGGCGCGCAGGCGGCGTTCGTCGTCGAGGCTCATGTTGTGCATGATATCCACCAGGCCATGGGTTTCCAGATCGCCGCCCTGGTGATCGTATTTCTCCAGCGCCGCGTCCTCGGCGGGTACCGGTTCCAGTTCCACCATCGCCAGATTGCAGCGCTTCTCGAAGGTGCCCTCCTCGTCCAGCACGTAGGCAACGCCGCCCGACATGCCCGCCGCGAAGTTGCGGCCCGTCTTGCCCAGCACCACGACCACGCCGCCGGTCATGTATTCGCAGCCGTGGTCGCCCAGGCCTTCCACCACCGCATAGGCCCCGGAATTGCGCACCGCGAAGCGCTCGCCGGCCACGCCGCGGAAGTAGCATTCGCCGGAAATCGCGCCATACAGCACCGTGTTGCCGACGATGATGTTGTCCTCGGCGACGATGGGCGTTTCCGCGGGGGGGTAAATGGCGATGCGTCCGCCGGACAAGCCCTTGCCCACGTAATCGTTGGCCTCGCCTTCCAGTTCGACGCTCACCCCGGCGGCGAGAAACGCGCCGAAACTCTGCCCCGCCGTGCCGTGCGCCTTGATGTGGATGGCGTCTTCCGGCAGTCCCTTGTGTCCATAGCGCCGCGCCACTTCCCCGGAAAGCATGGCGCCGAAGGTGCGGTTGAAGTTGCGGATTTCGGTTTCGATGCGTACCGACCGGCCCTGCTCCAGCGCCGGCCTGGCCTGCTCGATCAGCTTCAAATCCAGCGCCTTGTCGAGGCCGTGGTCCTGCGGCTCGCAGTTGAACACCGCCACACCGGCTTCCGCGGGCGGCTTGTAGAGGATGCGGGAATAGTCCAGCTTCTGCGCCTTCCAGTGATCCACGGCGCGGCGCATGTCCAGCCTGTCGGTGCGGCCGATCATCTCGCGCACCGTGCGGAAGCCGAGTTGGGCCATGATGTGGCGCAGTTCCCGGGCGATGAAGAAGAAGAAATTCACCACATGCTCCGGCTGGCCGGTGAAGCGCTTTCTCAGTTCCGGGTCCTGGGTCGCCACGCCCACCGGACAGGTGTTGAGGTGGCACTTCCTCATCATGATGCAGCCTTCCACGATCAACGGGGCAGTCGCGAAACCGAATTCGTCCGCGCCCAGCAGGGCGGCGATGGCCACGTCGCGGCCGGTGCGGATGCCGCCGTCGGCCTGCACGCAGATGCGGCCGCGCAGTTTGTTCAACACCAAGGTCTGGTGGGTCTCGGCCAGGCCGATTTCCCAGGGAAGACCCGCATGCTTGATGGAGGTGATGGGGCTGGCGCCGGTGCCGCCGTCGTAGCCGGAAATGGTCACATGGTCGGCGTGGGCCTTGGCCACGCCCGCCGCCACGGTGCCCACCCCCACTTCCGATACCAGCTTGACGCTGATGCGCGCCTGGGGGTTGACGTTCTTCAGATCGTGAATGAGCTGCGCCAGATCCTCGATGGAATAGATGTCGTGATGGGGCGGCGGCGAAATCAGGCCCACGCCCGGGGTGGAGTGGCGCACCCGGGCGATGATCTCGTCCACCTTGTGGCCGGGCAACTGCCCTCCCTCGCCGGGCTTGGCGCCCTGGCAGACCTTGATCTGGATGTCGTCGGCGTTGACCAGGTATTCCGTGGTCACGCCGAAACGCCCCGAGGCCACCTGCTTGATGGCCGAGCGCAACGAATCGCCGTTGGGCAGAGGCTTGAAGCGCTCCGCCAGTTCGCCGCCTTCGCCGGTGTTGGACTTGCCGCCGATGCGGTTCATGGCGATGGCGAGCGTGGTGTGCGCCTCGTAGGAAATGGAACCGAAGGACATGGCACCGGTGACGAAACGCTTGACGATCTCCTGGGCCGACTCCACCTCGTCCAGGGGAATCGGCTCGGCGGCGAACTTGAACTCCATCAGGCCGCGCAGGGTCAGCAGGCGCTCGTTCTGCTCGTTGATCAGCTTGGCGTATTCGGCGTAGGTCGCGGCGTTGTTGGCCCGCGTGGCGTGTTGCAGCTTGGCGATGGTTTCCGGCGTCCAGATATGATCCTCGCCGCGCAGCCGCAGGGCATACTCACCGCCGGCATCCAGCGCGTCGCGGTACAGCGGCGCGTCGCTGAAAGCCAGTCGGTGGCGGCGCGCGGCTTCCTCGGCGATCTCGCGGATGCCCGCGCCGCCCACGGTGTTGAGCGTGCCGGTGAAGTAGCGGTCGAGGAATTCTTCGCCAAGGCCCACGGCATTGAAAATCTGCGCGCCGCAGTAGGACTGGTAGGTGGAAATGCCCATCTTGGACATGACCTTGAGGATGCCCTTGTCCGCCGCCTTGATGTAGCGCTTGTGGGCTTCCGCTTCGCTCAAGGGCTCCGGCAAGCTCGGCAGCAAGGACGAAATGGTTTCCAGGGCCAGGTACGGATTGACCGCCTCAGCGCCGTAGCCGGCCAGCAGGCAGAAATGATGCACTTCGCGCGCCTCGCCGGTTTCGACCACCAGCCCCACCTCGGTGCGCAGTCCGGCGTGGATCAGGTGGTGATGCACGGCGGAAGTGGCCAGCAGAGCCGGCACGGCGAGGTGGGCGGAGTCCAGGCCGCGGTCGGAAAGGATGAGGATGTTGAAGCCGTCCCGCACCGCCTGTTCGGCCCGGGCGCAAATGGTCTCCAGCGCCTTTTCCATGCCGGAAGCGCCCAGATCCGACGCGTAGCAGATGTCGAGGGTCTGGGTGCGGAAGGCGCCGTCGGTGCGAGTTTCGATGCGGCGGATTTTATCCAGGTCCGCGTTGCTCAGCACCGGCGCATGGACTTCCAGCCGCTTGTGGCCGCCGCCGTCCTTCAGGCCGAACAAATTGGGCCGGGGCCCGACCAGGGACACCAGCGACATGACCAGTTCCTCGCGGATCGGGTCGATGGCCGGATTGGTCACCTGGGCGAAGCCTTGCTTGAAGTAATCGTAAAGCAGGCGCGAACGTCCGGACAGCACCGCCAGGGACGCATCCACCCCCATGGAACCGATCGGCTCCTGGCCGGTCAGCGCCATGGGCTGCAAGATGACCTTGATGTCCTCCTGCGTGTAACCGAATGCCTGCTGGCGATCCAGCAGGGATTGCGCGCTGCCGGCGGCCTGCGGCGCGGCTTCGGCGGGGAGGTGGTCGAGGATGATCTGGGTGCGGTCCAGCCATTCCTGATACGGCGCGCGGGAGGCCAGTTCTTCCTTCAGTTCCGTGTCGTCGACGATGCGGCCTTTTCCCAGGTCGATGAGGAACATTTTGCCCGGCTGCAGGCGCCACTTTTTGACGATCTTGTGCTCGGGGATGTCCAGCACGCCCATTTCCGAAGCCATGACGACGTAATCGTCGTCGGTGATGAGATAGCGCGCCGGCCTAAGGCCGTTGCGGTCCAGGGTCGCGCCGATCTGCCGCCCATCGGTGAAAGCCACCGCCGCCGGGCCGTCCCACGGCTCCATCAGGGCGGCGTGGTATTCGTAAAAGGCGCGGCGCTTTTCGTCCATCAGGGGGTTGCCGGCCCAGGCTTCCGGAATCAGCAGCATCATGGCGTGCGCCAGGGAATAGCCGCCCATCACCAAGAGTTCCAGCGCATTGTCGAAGCAGGCGGAATCCGATTGCCCCTCGGCGATCAGCGGCCAGACCTTGCCCAAATCCTCGCCGAGAATCTCCGAAGCCATGGAATGGCGGCGCGCGGCCATCCAGTTCATGTTGCCGCGGATGGTGTTGATCTCGCCGTTGTGGGCGATCATGCGGAATGGATGGGCCAAATCCCAGGTGGGGAAAGTATTGGTGGAGAAGCGCTGGTGCACCAGAGCCAAGGCCGACACCATGCGCTCGTCGAGCAGGTCGCGGTAGAACACCCCCACCTGGTCGGACAGCAGCATGCCCTTGTAAACCAGGGTGCGGCTGGAGAAGGACGGTAAATAGAAAAAGCTGCCCTCGGCGAGATTTTTCGCGCGAATGGCGTTTTCGGCCTGCTTGCGGATCACGAACAGCTTGCGCTCAAAGGTGTCCTGGCCGGTGCAGTTGGCGCCGCGCGCCACGAACACCTGGCGGATGAACGGTTCGACTTTCCTGACCGACTCGCCCAGCCCGGCGTTGTCCACCGGCACGTCACGCCAGCCCAGCACGGTCTGGCCTTCGGCGCGGATGAAATCTTCCAGCGTCTTTTCGCACACAGCCCGGCTAGCCGCATCGCGGGGCAGGAACACCATGCCGACCGCGTAAGCGCCTTCTTCCGGCAATGTCAGACCCAAATCGGCGCAATGGGCGCGCAGGAACGCGTCCGGCATCTGCAGGAGGATGCCCGCACCATCGCCGGCAAGCGGGTCCGCGCCCACCGCGCCGCGATGGGTCAGGCGGTCGAGAATTTTCAATCCCTGGCGGACGATTTCATGGCTCTTGCGCCCCTTGATGTGCGCCACGAAGCCGACACCGCAGGCATCGTGCTCGTTGCGGGGATCGTACAGGCCCTGCCGGGCCGGGATGGGGGTGTTCATGGTGGAGAACCTCGTTGATCAGATCCCGTCGTCTTCGCGCGCAAAGCGGCGACACGGCGGGGCGAAAGCGCCATGCGGAGTCAAATCGAACCGTAAAGGATAGAGAACGGAGGCTTTATTTTCAAGATACGAACCTTGAAGAACGCCCGGGCCGCGTCCGATTCCGCCGCTGAAGGAAGAGATCAGGCGACCCAGCGCCGGGCGTTGGCGAACAGCCGGAGCCAGGGACCGCTTTCGCCGAAATCGCGCGGCAGCCAGGAATTCTGCACGGCGCGGAAACAGCGTTCCGGATGCGGCATGAGGATGGTGAAACGTCCGTCGCGGTTGCTCAGGCCGGTGATGCCGAAAGGGGAGCCGTTGGGGTTGAAGGGATATTCCTGGGTCGCATGGCCATAATGGTCCACGTAGCGCAGGGCGACCAGTCCCCGGTGCAGGGTCTCGCTGGGATCGTTGCCGCAAAATACGGCCCTCCCCTCCCCGTGCGCCACCACCACGGGCAGGTGCGAACCGGCCATGCCCTGGAACAGGATGGACGGCGATTCGCCCACTTCCACCATCACCACGCGCGCCTCGAACTGCTCGGAAAGATTGCGCTGGAACAGCGGCCAATGGTCGGCGCCGGGGATAAGCTCACCGAGGCGCGCCATCATCTGGCAGCCGTTACAGACGCCGAGACCAAAGGTGTCGGCACGAGCGAAAAACCGGGCGAAGGTTTCCCGCGCCTTGGGGTTGAACAGAATGGACTTGGCCCAGCCGCCGCCGGCGCCGAGCACGTCGCCGTAAGAAAAACCGCCGCAGGCGGCTAGGCCCTTGAAATCCTCCAGGGTGATGCGGCCGGCGATCAGGTCGCTCATATGCACGTCGACGGCGGCGAAACCGGCGCGATCGAAGGCCGCCGCCATTTCCACGTGACCGTTGACGCCCTGCTCGCGCAGGATGGCGATTTTGGGGCGGGACAGGTTCAGATACGGCGCGGCTGCGTCTTCCTGGGCATCGTAAGTCAACTGGACGTGCAACCCCGGATCGTGCTCGTCGAGGAGGGCGTCAAACGCCTGCCGCGCGCAGTCGGGGTTGTCGCGCAGCGCTTGCATGCGGCAACTGGTCTCCGCCCACAGCCGCTGCAAACGGGCGCGCGA
>DATDOO010000109.1:0-3693 GCA_035293245.1 Methylococcaceae bacterium | reverse complement strand
ATAGGCTATCGGATTACAGCCGCCCCGGTCAGCGACAATCTGGATTTCGACTGGGTCGCTTCGAACCAGGCGGATACGCAATGAAGACCAAAGCACCCTCCTCCAGCACTGGCACGGCACACCCGCCGGCGAGCACTTTTCTCGTTCCCACGCGCTGCGTGGGAACGCGGCTGGGGCGCGCCGCGCCGCGTGACGGAACACAGGCAAAATTGATGTGAGAGTCTTTGCATGAAGCGAAGCTCCTGGGGCGGGCGACGCCAGGCGGCCTGACACTCTCGAACCGTCGCCAGCGGCTATAATAGATAAATTAGCTAGTTCAGGAATCGCGGCCATGAGAACCGTCTCTTCCGTTGAAGCCCAAAACCATTTCGGCGAATTGCTGGACAACGCCCAGCGCGAGCCGATCACCATCACCCGGCGCGGCCGCCCGGTCGCTTGCATCGTGTCCAGCGAAACCTATCGCGCCCTGACGGGGGGTATGGCGGAGAATGCCGGGAAGACGGCGGCTTACCTCAACGCCATCGAAACATTGCGCGGCCAAGGCCAAGGCGGAGCGACGGAACGCCTGCTGGCCGATCGCAAGGCCGATGCCGCGCGGGACGCATGAGCCTTTGGCTGTTCGACACTTCAGCCCTGCTGGCGTTACGCGATAACGAGGCGGGAGCCGAGCGGGTCGCAGTGCTGCTCAAGGGCTCCGCGTTGGGCGAGCAGCGTTGTTGCGGCTGTTTCATGTCGCTGATGGAAATCTATTACCGGGTATGGAAGGACGAAGGCGCACCGGCAGGACACCAAGCCTATCGGAACTGCCTGGCGTTGCCGGTGGAATGGATCCATGAATCCCCGGCCCTGCTGGAACGCGCGGCAATCGTCAAGGCCACGCATGCGCTTTCGCTCGCCGATGCCTGGATTGCAGCGTCCGCATTGGAACTAGCCGCAACGCTGGTGCATAAAGACCCGGAGTTCGAGAACCTGCCCGGTCTGATCGAAGAGCGTTTGCCCTATAAATAACGGAGGCCCGGTGAGCCTGCATAAGGAAATCGAGTTTTTACCTCGTTCCCACGTGGCGCGTGGGAACGAGAGAAACCGCAGCCTAACGCGGGGCGCCGACTCTCGAATCATACATGTTGCAAAAATATGGAATTTGCAACGCATTGGATTGACCTGTCGCTGCCGACAACATAAGCTGGCGATGTGTCGCAAAAACAGAAAAATTAAACCGCAATGGCCGTTTGGCACCCAGATCAGCCTTACAACGACCTCCCTCATTTGCCTCCGGCAACCGAGTTGGAGACGCGCACGGTGCTCAAGCAATGCATTGCAGCCCGCGCAGCACTCGCGGAGTTGAAGCAGGCGGCGGAACTGATTCCTAACCAGGGTGGCCTGATCAACGTCTTGCCGCTGCTCGAAGCCCAGGCGAGTTCGGAAATCGAGAACATCGTCACGACGACGGACCGGCTGTTTCAGTTCCAAAGCGCAGGCGAGCATGCCGACCCGGCAACCCGCGAAGCGTTGCGGCACAGCAGCGCATTGCTGGAAGGATTCCGGGCCCTGAAGCAACATCCCCTCGACACCCGCACGGCGGAACAAGTGTGCACACGGATCAAGGGGGTGGAGATGCAGGTGCGGCGCGTACCGGGAACTGCACTCGTCAATCCGGCGACGGGGGAGGTGATCTACACCCCGCCCGTCGGAGAAGATCGGCTGCGCGCAAAATTGGCCAACTGGGAGCGTTATCTGCATGAGGAACGCGATGTCGATCCGCTGATCCGCATGGCGGTCGGGCATTACCAATTCGAGGCGATTCATCCGTTCACCGATGGCAATGGCCGCACCGGCCGCGTCCTGAACAGCTTGTTTCTGATCCAGGAAGAATTGCTGACCTTGCCGATCCTTTATCTCAGCCGCTACATCATCAGGAACAGGGCCGAGTATTACCGACTGCTGCTTGACGTGACGTGCAACCAGGCATGGGAGCCGTGGATCGTGTACGTGCTTCAGGGGATCGAGGACACGGCACGCTGGACGACAGCCAAGATTTCAGCAATCCGCATCCTGACGGCATTGACGGTTTCGCACGTGAAACGGGCGGCGCCAAAAATCTACAGCCGCGAGCTCATTGATTTGATCTTCGATCTTCCCTATTGTCGCATTCAGAACCTGGTCGATAAGAATATCGCCGGCCGGCAGGCGGCCTCCCGTTACCTGAAGCAACTCGTTAATATTGGCGTGTTACAAAAGAGAGTCGCGGGGCGTGAAAAACTGTTTATTCATCCCAAGCTGATGCGGCTACTAACGCGTGACGACAATACGGTTACCTCCTATTCCTTTTGAACCAGGATTGTAAGCTTTGGTATATCCAATCCAGGTCAGCGCGTGGGAACGAGGAACCTCGGCTATATGCGCACCTTGGCGGCGCGGCTGAGCGACGAGTAAATCAATGGATTGGTGCGGTATTTTGCGGGTATGAAGCGTGTATTCCAGTAGGATGGGTAGAGGCGATAGCCGAAACCCATCAAGCCGCGGCCGACCATGTCCAACCATCGCCGCCATGAAATCAAATCCCCTCGTAGGATGGCGATAGCCGACAAATCCGCCGGGGAGAGCGGATTTGCACGCGAAGCGCCCGACAGGGTGCCGGGCAGGATAGCCCGGCATGAAACCCATCAAGACCCACACCCAAAACATGACCAACTATCGTCGCCACAAAATCAAAGGCGGTGTGTATTTCTTCACCGTCAACCTCGCGGAGCGGCAGAAAACGCTGTTGACCGATCACGTTGCGGCCTTACGGGAATCCTTTCGCCTGGTCAAAACGGCGCATCCATTTTCCGTCGACGCGGTCGTGATTTTGCCGGATCATCTCCACGCCATCTGGACGTTGCCGGAAGGGGACGACGATTTCAGCTTGCGCTGGCGCCAAATCAAATCCGCCTTTTCCCGTTCCATGGAAAATGGCGAGCGGTTGTCGGAAAGCCGAACAATGAAAGCGGAACGAGGGATATGGCAGCGGCGCTTCTGGGAGCACGCCATCCGCGACGAAACCGATTACGCCGCGCATGTGGATTACATTCACTATAATCCGGTCAAGCATGGTCACGTGGAGCATGTGGTCGATTGGCCGCATTCGTCGTTCCATCGATTTGTGCGAGCAGGGGTTTATCCGTCGAATTGGGCAGGATGCAATATCCAGCACATGGATATCGGGTAGGCCAAATGATGGGTTTCGGCCATCGCCTCTACCCATCCTACGCGGGCTTGCCTTTCAGACACCCAGAAGTCAGTTTTCCTTGATGCAGTTAGCGCATTAAATTGGTTAAACCACGGAGGATTGGTTCCTGCCACTCCGGGAATGACATTGGACATAGCAACTATAGCTGGATGGATGATGATTGCAGCCTTTGCCTACCACCTTATACTTGTAAATCGTGCCATAGGAGATTGCTAGATATGCGTTTCTTTGTGCGATACGTGATGATAGTGTTCGCATCAACCGTTGGAGCCTTATTATTATTATCATTTCTTGCGTATTTTAACGGCTATGCTGGCGTTAAATTTAGGCTATGTCTGCGTTAAACGTTGAAATGGATTTTTTGTCCAATGAGATAAACGCATCCAACCCAGGAGGGCGTCCTCATGAAAACCTCCGACTTCAAGATTTGGTTCGACCGGTTGTCGCAGCTTAGCCGTGGCCAA
>DATDOO010000108.1:0-19174 GCA_035293245.1 Methylococcaceae bacterium | reverse complement strand
ATTTCGATGGCGTCGTCCAGGAAGCGGTCCAGAAGGACCGGCGATTCGTTGGACACGCTCACCGCCTCGCGCATGTAGCGCTTGAGTTCCTCGTCGTTGAAGACGATTTCCATGGCCCGGCCGCCCAGCACGTAGGAGGGGCGTACCACCAGCGGGTAGCCGATTTCGTGGGCGCAGTGGATGGCTTCTTCCTGGGAGCGGGCGGTGCGGTTGGGCGGCTGCTTGAGGTTGAGCCGGTCCACCAGCTTCTGGAAGCGTTCGCGGTCCTCTGCCAGGTCGATGGAATCGGGCGAGGTGCCGATGATGGGCGCGCCGGCGGCTTCCAGCGCTCTGGCCAATTTCAGTGGAGTCTGCCCGCCGTACTGCACGATCAGGCCCTTGGGTTTTTCCAGGTGGACGATCTCCAGCACGTCCTCCAGGGTCAAGGGCTCGAAGTACAGCCGATCGGAGGTGTCGAAGTCGGTGGACACCGTCTCCGGGTTGCAGTTGATCATGATGGTCTCGTAACCATCCTCGCGCAGGGCGAGCGCCGCGTGCACGCAGCAATAGTCGAACTCGATGCCCTGGCCGATGCGGTTGGGTCCGCCGCCGAGGACGATGATCTTTTCCTTGTCGGTGGGCGCGGCTTCGCACTCCTCCTCGTAGGTGGAGTACATGTAGGCGGTGGCGGTGGCGAATTCTGCGGCGCAGGAGTCGATGCGCTTGTACACCGGGCGGATGCCGTGCTTGTGGCGCACGGCGCGCACTTCCGATTCGGTGCTATCCAGCAGCCTGGCTAGGCGGGAGTCGGAAAAGCCTTTGCGCTTGAGGGCGAACAGCTCCGGCCCGCTCACGGTGGCCAGGGTGCGCCTGGAAAGGACCTTTTCCTCCTGTATCAAGTCCTCGATCTGCACCAGGAACCAGGGGTCGATGGCGCTGAGCTTGAAAATGTCGTCCAGGCTCAGCCCGAAACGGAAGGCGTCGGCGACGTAAAACAGCCGGTCGGGTCCGGGGTGGCGCAGCTCGCGCTGCAGCTTTTCCCGAGCGTCCTCAGCCTGGGGGTCGAGCTTTTCGGTGAGGCCGTCCACGCCGGTTTCCAGGCCGCGCAGGGCTTTTTGCAGCGACTCCTGGAAGGTGCGGCCCACGGCCATGACTTCGCCCACCGATTTCATCTGGGTGGTGAGGCGGTCGTCGGCTTGGGGGAATTTTTCGAAAGCAAAACGCGGCGCCTTGGTGACCACGTAGTCGATAGTCGGCTCGAAGGACGCGGGCGTCGCGCCGCCGGTGATTTCGTTCTTCAGCTCGTCCAACGTGTAGCCCACGGCCAGCTTGGCCGCGACCTTGGCGATGGGGAAGCCGGTGGCTTTGGATGCCAGGGCCGAGGAGCGCGACACGCGCGGATTCATTTCGATGACGATCATGCGCCCGTCGCGGGGGTTGATGGCGAACTGCACGTTGGAGCCGCCGGTCTCCACGCCGATCTCGCGCAGCACCGCGATGCTGGCGTCGCGCAGGATCTGGTATTCCTTGTCCGTCAGGGTCTGCGCCGGGGCGACGGTGATGGAGTCGCCGGTGTGCACGCCCATGGGGTCCAGGTTTTCGATGGAGCAGACGATGATGCAGTTGTCCTTTTTGTCGCGCACCACCTCCATCTCGAACTCTTTCCAGCCGAGCAGGGACTCCTCGATGAGCAGTTCGCGGGTGGGCGACAGCTCCAGGCCGCGCTCGCAGATGGTCACGAACTCCTCGCGGTTGTAGGCGATGCCGCCGCCGGAGCCGCCCAGGGTGAAGGACGGGCGGATGATGGCCGGATAGCCGATCTCCGTCTGCACCGCCAGAGCCTCGTCCAGGCTGTGGGCCACGCCCGAACGCGCCGAACCGAGGCCGATGCGGGTCATGGCCTGCTTGAACTTCTCCCGGTCTTCCGCCATGTCGATGGCTTCTTTCGAGGCACCGATCAGTTGCACGCCGAACTCCTTGAGCACGCCGTGCCGGTCCAGATCCAGGGCGCAGTTGAGCGCCGTCTGCCCGCCCATGGTGGGCAGCAGGGCGTCGGGGCGTTCCTTTTCGATGATCTTGGCCACGGTCTGCCAGTCCACCGGCTCGATGTAGCAGGCGTCCGCCGTGTCCGGATCGGTCATGATGGTCGCCGGGTTGGAGTTGACCAGGACGACCCGGTAGCCTTCTTCGCGCAGCGCCTTGCAGGCCTGGGTGCCGGAATAGTCGAACTCGCAGGCCTGGCCGATGACGATGGGGCCGGCGCCGAGCAGGAGGATGGAGTGGATGTCGGTACGTTTGGGCATTTTTTAGGGGCGAGGGGTCAGGGGCTAGGGACCAGGGGTGAGGAGCCAGGGGCCAGTTTTTCCGTCAGCGATTTTTGCAGGCCCGCCAGCATGCGGCCTATTTCGGCTGAATTGTTCAATACATCCATCGTGTCCATTTCCGTGGCAAACCCCAGACGTTTGGATAACTCGACTTGCGTTTCCAGTTCCGCAAGGGAACCTTGGGCCACCGAGAGAAAACGCAAATATTCCTTTGTGGAATCCCGCGCGTGGCCTTCCGCGATGTTGGAAGGCACGGAAACCGCCGCCCGGCGAACCTGGCTGGTCAAGCCATACGTTTCCCGCGCGGGGAAGCCGTCCGTCATCCGATAGACCCGTTCCGTCAACTGCATTGCCGATTGCCAAACTTTCAAGTCCCGGTAACTCCTGACATTCATGTCTTTCCCTGGTCCCTGGCCCCAGACCCCTGGCCCCTCATCATCCCGATAAAACGGTCGAATAACCCGCCGATGTCGTGCGGGCCGGGGCTGGCTTCCGGATGGCCCTGGAAGCTGAACGCCGAACAGTCGGTGCGCTCCACGCCTTGCAGGCTGCCGTCGAACAGGGAACGGTGGGTGGTTTTCAGGTTGGGCGGCAAGGTGGCCTCATCGACGGCGAAGCCGTGGTTCTGGCTGGTGATGAACACCCTTCCGCTGGCCAGTTCCTGCACCGGATGGTTGGCGCCGTGATGGCCGAATTTCATCTTCGCGGTCTTTGCTCCGCTGGCCAGGCCCAGCAACTGGTGGCCGAGGCAGATGCCGAAGGTGGGGATTTTCCGCTCCAGGAATTCCCGGATGGCGGCGATGGCGTAATCGCAAGGCTCCGGGTCGCCGGGGCCGTTGGAGAGGAAAATGCCGTCCGGCTTGAGCGCCAGCGCGTCCTTGGCGGGGGTTTGCGCCGGCACCACGGTAACGCGGCAACCGCGGTCGGCCAACAGGCGCAGGATGTTGCGCTTGACGCCGAAATCGTAGGCGACGACGCGGAAGGGGGTGTGTTCCACGGCCTGATGCCCGCCATCCAGCCGCCAGGAGCCTTCCCGCCAGTCGTAAGGCTGGCTTACGGACACGACTTTCGCCAGGTCCATGCCGGCTAGGCCGGGGAATTCGCGAGCCATGTTCAGGGCGGCATCAGTATCCAAGGTGTCGGTCGCCATCAGGCAGCCGCGCTGGGCGCCTTTCTCGCGCAACAGGCGGGTGAGCTTGCGGGTGTCGATGCCGGCGATGCCAGGCTTGCCGTGGCGGAGCAGATAATCGCTCAGCGTTTCTTCCGCGCGCCAGTTGCTGTGCCGCAACGGCACGTCGCGCACCACCAGCCCCGATGCGTGTATCAAAGCCGCTTCGTCGTCCTCGGCGTTGACCCCCACGTTGCCGATATGGGGATAGGTGAGGGTGACGATCTGCCGCGCGTAGGACGGATCGCTGAGGATTTCCTGGTAGCCGGTCAAGGCGGTGTTGAATACCACCTCGCCGGTGGAACAGGTGGGCGCACCGATGGACACGCCACGAAACACGGAGCCGTCCTCCAGAACCAACAACGCGGGTTTGTTCAAATTTGCGCCACTCCGATCTGAAAGCTGCAGCAACCTTGTTTTCCCTCTCCCACTGGGAGAGGGTTGGGGTGAGGGGAGACGGCCATGGCGAGCGCGTCCTTCATTTTCCGGGGGGACGTGATCGCCATGGCCGTTGATATGCAAAACGGGATGAGCCTGAATCAGGCTCTTCCCGTTCGCGGTTGCGTAAAATACGTCGAATTTTAACCCGGAAACGCCGCTTGTTGGAAAACAAGTCTTCCTTCCCAGGAGTTTTATCGTGAGCGAATCGAAATACCGTCTTCCCCCGGAATGGGCGCGGCAGAGCGCCGTCCTGATTGCCTGGCCACAGGCGACGGGCGACTTCAGCCGCTGGCTGCCGGCCGTGGAGGACAATTACGGCGCCATTGCCCGTGAGATCAGCGGCCGGCAGCCCTTGATCGTCGCCTGCCAGGACGACCGCCACCAGGTGCACGTCCGCGAATGTCTGGTACGCCATGGTGCGAGGGTGGCCAATTTGCGTCTGGTCAACCTGCCCTACGACGACATCTGGGTGCGCGACACCGCGCCTTTGACCGTGGTGGACGGGATGCGTCCTTGCTTGCTGGACTTTCGCTTCACGGGCTGGGGCCACAAACATTCCCACGCTGCCGACGCGCGGCTGGCAGGGCAACTGGCGAAAAGCGGCGTGTTCGCGGATGCGGACTGCCAAACGCTGCCGCTGGTGCTGGAGGGCGGCAGCGTCGAGGTGGACGGGCAGGGCAGTCTCTTGACCACCCGCCACTGCCTGCTCAACCCCAACCGCAATCCCGACTTGAGCCAGGAAGACATCGAAGCCGAGTTGAAAAGCCACTTCGGCGTGGAACACATCCTCTGGCTCGATCACGGCCACATCGCCGGGGACGACACCGATGCCCACGTGGATACCCTGGCGCGCTTCTGTCCTGCCGACACCATCGCCTACACGGCCTGTACCGAGCCGGAAGACGAGCATTTCGACAGCCTCGCCAACCTGCGCGCGCAACTGGAGACCTTCCGCACGCCGGATGGCCGCCCCTATCGCCTGGTGGGGCTGCCGATTCCGGAGGCCATCTTCGACGAGGACGGCCGGCGCCTTCCCGCTACCCACACCAATTTCCTCATCGTCAACGGCGCGGTGCTGGTTCCGGTGTACGACGATCCCGCCGACGCCGTTTCCCTGTCACGGCTGGCGGGTTGTTTCCCGGGAAGGGAGATCGTGCCCGTGCCCTGCCGAGGCTTGATTCACCAGTACGGCAGCTTGCACTGCATGAGCATGCAGTTTCCGGAGGCGCTGGTCTTGGAAGCCGCCTGAACTTATTCCGGCGTCTCGGTTCCTTCCTCGGCGTCATCGTCCTCGCCGTTCAGCGCTTCGATGCGCTCCACGCCGGCGAGCTTCTCGCCTTCGCTGGGCCGGATGACGCGCACGCCCTGGGTGTTGCGGCCGAGCACGGAAATTTCCTGGACGCGGGTGCGAATCAATGTCCCGGCGTCGGTGATGAGCATGATTTCGTCGCTGTCGTTCACCAGGGCCGCGCCGACCACCGCGCCGTTGCGCTCGCTGGCCTGCATGGCGATGACGCCTTGGCCGCCGCGGTGGTGGCGGGGGAATTCGGCCAGTTCGGTGCGCTTGCCGTAGCCGTTTTCGGTGACGGTGAGCACCGTGCCTTCGCTGGCGATGATGAGGGCGATGAGCTTGTGGCCTTCCGCCAGATTCATGCCCCTTACGCCCCCGGCTTCGCGGCCCATGGGGCGGACTTCGCCTTCCTCGAAACAGACCACCTTGCCTTCACTGCTGAACAGCATCACCGCCTGCGAGCCGTCGGTGAGGGCTACACCCACGAGGCGGTCGTCGTCGCGCAGCCCAATGGCGATTTTGCCGCCGGTGCGGATGCGCTCGAACTCGGTCAGCGCCACCTTCTTCACCGTGCCGGTCATTGTGGCCATGAGCACGAAATGCTCGGGATCGAACTCCTTGATGGGCAGGATGGCGTTGACGCGCTCGCCTTCCACCAGCGGCAGCAGGTTGACGAACGGCTTGCCCCGCGAGGCGCGGCTGGCGATGGGCAGTTCGTAAACCTTCAGCGAATACACCCGGCCCAGGCTGGAGAAGCACAGCAGGGTGTCGTGGGTGTGGGCGACGATGAGCCGGTCGATGAAGTCCTCTTCCTTGACGCCGGTGGCGGACTTGCCGCGCCCGCCGCGCCGTTGCGCCTGGTAGTCGGCGAGGGGCTGGGCCTTGACGTAGCCTTGGTGGGACATGGTGACCACCATGTCTTCCGGGGTGATGAGGTCTTCCAGCGACAGGTCTTCCTGGGTTTCGATGATTTCGGTGCGCCGCTTGTCGCCGAACTGCTCGCGGATGGCGGCCAGTTCCTCGCGGATGACCTCCAGCAGCCGCGCCTCGTTGGAGAGGATTTCCAGCAGTTCGTCGATCTTGGCCAGCAGTTCCCGGTAATCGGCCACGATCTTGTCCTGCTCCAGGCCGGTGAGGCGGTGCAGGCGCAAGTCCAGGATCGCCTGGGCCTGGGTGGGGGAGAGGCGGTAGCCGCCCTCCACGAGGCCGTACATGGCTTCCAGGTCCTGCGGGCGGGAGCGGGCCGCGTCGGCGCGTTCCAGCAACTCGGTCACCACGCCGGGCCGCCAGATTTTGCCCAGCAGGCGTTCCTTGGCCTCGGCCGGGTTGGGGGAGGTCTTGATCAGCTCGATGATCTCGTCGATGTTGGCCAGCGCCACCGCCAGGCCTTCCAGGACATGGGCCTTCTCGCGCGCCTTGTTGAGGTCGAACAGCGAGCGGCGGGTGACCACCACCTTGCGGTGGTCGATGAAGGAGGCAAGGATTTCCTTCAGGTTCAGCAGGCGCGGGCGGCCGTCCTGCAGGGCCACCATGTTGATGCCGAACACCGTCTGCATCTGGGTGTTCTGGTACAGGTTGTTGAGCACCACGTCGGGCATTTCGCCGCGCTTGAGCTCGACGACCATGCGCATGCCGTCCTTGTCCGACTCGTCGCGCAGGCCGGAAATGCCTTCCAGCTTGGCTTCCTTCACCAGTTCGGCGATTTTTTCCAGCAGCCGGGCCTTGTTGACCTGGTAGGGCAGTTCGGTGACCACGATGCTCTGCCGGCTGCCTTCGTCGCCTTCCACGTGGGAGCGGGCGCGCATCAGGATGCGGCCCCGGCCGGTCAGGTAGGCTTCGCGGATGCCCTTGGCGCCGTTGATGATTCCCGCGGTGGGGAAGTCCGGACCGGGAACGTGCCGCATTAGCTCGTGGATGGTCGTTTCCGGCTGGTCGATCAGCGTCAGGCAGGCGTCGATGATCTCGCTGAGATTGTGCGGCGGGATGTTGGTGGCCATGCCGACCGCGATGCCCGCCGAGCCGTTGATGAGGAGATTCGGCACTTTGGTGGGCAGGACGGCGGGTTCCTTTTCCGACTCGTCGTAGTTGGGGGTGAAGTCGACGGTTTCCTTGTCCAGGTCGGCCAGAAGCTCATGGGCGATGCGCGCCATGCGCACCTCGGTGTAACGCATGGCCGCCGGCGGGTCGCCGTCCACGGAGCCGAAGTTGCCCTGGCCGTCGATGAGCATGTAGCGCAGGGAGAACGGCTGGGCCATGCGCACCATGGTGTCGTACACCGCCGAATCGCCGTGCGGGTGGTACTTACCGATCACGTCGCCGACGATGCGCGCCGACTTCTTGTAAGCCTTGTTCCAGTCGTTGCCCAGCTCGTGCATGGCGTACAGCACGCGGCGGTGCACCGGTTTGAGTCCGTCGCGCACGTCCGGCAGCGCGCGTCCCACGATCACGCTCATGGCGTAATCCAGGTAGGACTGCTTCATCTCGTCTTCGAGATTGACCGGGATGATTTCTTTGGCGAAGTCGGACATCGGGCGGGCTTCCTGTCTCTGGAGCGCAAAATCAACGAATTATAACAGAATGCTCTTCCACGGACGGGTTACCCCCTGCTCAGCGGCTCCACCCAGACCGCTTCCCCTGCCGCGACGCTGCGGCAATCCGCCGGCAGAACGATCAGGCAATCCGCGTCGCTCAATGATTTCAACTGATGCGCGCCCTGGCCGGAGAGGGCGTGTACCCACAACGTTCCGCCGGCGTCCTGTTCCAGGCGGCCGCGGCGAAATTCCAGGCGGCCCGGTTCCTTGCGCAAGCCTTCGCGGCTGAGCACCGGAATGCGCAAGGGCGCCGCAGGCTGCGCGCCGGCCAGTTTGTCCAGCGCAGGGCGGACCAGTTGGCGAAAGGTGATCCACACCGAAACTGGATTGCCGGGTAGCCCAAAAAATTGCGCCTCGCCGATCCGTCCGTGGATGAAAGGTTTGCCCGGCTTGATCGCCACCCGCCAGAAGCGCAACGCGCCCTGTTCTTGCAGGGCCCCCCGGATGAGATCGGCCTCTCCGACCGACGCGCCGCCGGTGGCGATGACCACATCGGCCATTTCCGCCGCCTCGCTGAGCACGGTGCGCGTCGTTTCCAGCCGGTCGGGAACGCGGCCCAGGTCCAACGCTTCCACACCGCATTCGGCAAGGAGCCCGTGGAGCAGGGTTCGGTTGCTGTCGTAAATTTCGCCCGGTTGGAGGGGCGCGCCGGCCGGGCGCAATTCGTCGCCCGTGGAAAAAAATGCCACACGCGGCCGTTGCCGGACGGATATTTCGCAAGCGCCCAGCGCCGCCAGCAGGCCCAAGTCGGAAGGAGTGAGTCGTTTGCCGGCCGTCAGGGCGACGGCTTCCGCAGGGATGTCTTCACCGGCCTCACGGACGAATTCGTTTGGCACGACCGGGGTGGAAACCAGGATGGCGTCTCCGGCTTGCCTTACCCGCTCCTGCATGACCACGGCGTCGGCACCGTCCGGCAATACCGCTCCGGTGAACACGCGGACGCATTCCCCCGCTTCCAGCACGCCGTCGAATGGCCGGCCCGCCCAGGATGTGCCTTTGACCTTCAGGCAGGTTTCACCGTCCGGAGCTACCTCGGCGCTACGTAGTGCGTAACCGTCCATCGCCGCGTTGCGCCAGTTCGGCAGGGGACGGGGGGCGCGGAAATCCTCGGCGAGGATGCGGTGCAAGCCGGCACGCAGCGGCAGGCGCTCGCGGTGGGGCAATGGGGCTATCTCCGCAAGCAGGCGGGCGAGCGCCGCCTCGAGCGGCAGCATGGCGCCGACCGGGTCTCGGCACGGGTCGGTCATTCGCGGCGCAGGAAATGGTGCAGGATGAAAGCGGCGATCTCCCCGGTCTGGTTGAGATCGAGCACCGGGATGGGCGGATTCTCCGGCAACGGCGCGTCCGTAGCGATGGCGACGATCGTCCCGTCATCGGGAAACAGCAGCGGTTTGCCCAGAGCCGGCCGATGCAATTCGATTTTCGGGAAGCGTTCCCGCTTGAAGCCCTCGACCAGAATCAAATCCACATCCGCGCCTGCGAAACACGCCAGTTCTTCAGCCAGAACCGGATCGTGCGGAAGCGGGCGCTCGGTGATCATGGCCCGGCGGACGCTGGAAGCAATCAGCACCGGCGAGGCGCCGGCGAGGCGCAATTCGTGACTGTCCTTGCCCGGATGGTCGATGTCGAAACCGTGGTGGGCGTGCTTGACCAGGCCGATGCGCAACCCTTGTTCCCGCAACCGCGGGATCAACTTCAAAAGGAGGGTGGTTTTGCCCGTGCCGCTGAACGCAGCGAAACCGAGCACGGGAGGGTGGGGCGCTAGGCTCATGCGCGGGCATGATACTCCAAGCGGACTGTCCGGTGTTTCGGCCGAAGCGCGGCACGAAAAAGGGCGACCGGCAGCAACATTGCCGGTCGCCCCTCGGTAGGCGCTTATGGCCGCCGTACGCGCTTAGAGGATGCTGCCGTCGATTGCGACCGGAACCGTTTCCTCGGGCAGCTTGACGCCCAGCGAGCTGTTCAACTCGCCCATGCTTGCCAGGACCCGGAACATGGCGAGCAACTCGTCATAGCTTGCCTGGGTGTAATCCTGACGGGCGGTGAACAGTTCGTTGGCGGTATCCAGAAGGTCGAGCAAGGTGCGCTCGCCCAGGTTGAACTGTTGCTGGTAGGCCTTGTGGGTCTTTTCCGTATCTTCCAGATGCTCCTTGAATAAGGGCAACTGGTTGCTCTTGGTCTGGAGCGCCACCCAGGAGAAACGCATGCTCTCCACCACCTGGCGGTAGGTGTGGTTGCGGATTTCCTTGGCTTTGTTGATCTGGTGCGCGGTCTGTTCCAGCCGCCCCGCGTCCTTGCCGCCGGACAAAATGTTGTAGTTCATGCGCAGCATGGCCTGGTAGTCGTTGTTATAGCCCGTTACGCCGTTCAGGTTGCTGTAGCTGGTGGCGGCGAGTTCGATGTCCACCTTCGGGAAGAAATGCGCGTAAGCCGCGTCGTGCTGGGCATCCGTTTCTTCGATGTCCGCTTCCGCCGATTTGAGTTGCGGGTGGTTTTCCAGCGCCAGCTTGACCGCCGTCTCCATATCGGCGGGCAGTTTGCCGCGCGGATCTTCCGGCCGCGCCGGATTGTCCGGCAGGGCGCCGATCACGCGCTGATAGGTCGAGACGGCGTCGTTGAGATTGCCTTCCTCGGCGAGGAGGTTGGTGCGCGCCCGGGCCAGGCGGGCCCTGGCCTGGTCGTCGTCGGCCTTGCGCCCCACGCCCATGTCGCTGCGCAGCTTGATCTGGTCCATGGTGCGCTCGTGGACTTCCACGTTGTCCTTGGCGAGCTGCACCAGTTCCTGCTCGCGCAACACGTTCAGATAGGCTTCCGTGGCGTCCAGGGCCACTTTTTCGGCGCTGCCGAACACCGTGTAGGCGGCGGCGGCGACGGCCGCTTTGGTGCGGCGCGTGTCGTGGTAGGTCTTCATGCCGTCGAACACCATCTGCCGCACCTTTGCGCCCAGTTCGGTGCGTTCCATGTCGACGGTTCCGCACTTGCTATTGCCGCCCGAACCGCTGAGACACCCCAGTCCGCGGGTCGAACGGTTGTTGGCTTCCTCGAAGCCATAGCCGGCGTTCAGGTCGATGGAAGGCAGGTAGCCGGACTTGGCCTGGGTGACTTCGCCTTCCCGCGCCAGACGGTCGTTGGCGTTGGTGAGGATGTCCGGATTGGTCTTGATGGTTTGCTCGATCGCTTCACCGAGGCTCTGTCCCCAGGCGGGCAGGCACAGCAGACAGCCTGCGGCGATGGCCGCCATGTTTTTTTTACCATTTTTCATTGTTACCCCCCATATTCCCTAATTTCACAGCGATGATGTTTGAATTTCAGTGTATATCAAATAATACAACAATTTGTTGCTGTCAACCCACAAATCGTTTCGACGCGTCTTCTTATTCGCCGCGCAAGCGCAAAATCAGGTGAACCCGGTCTTCGACATGGAGTTTCTTGTAGATCGAACTCAGGTGCGCCTTGACGGTGCGTTCGCTGATGAACAGCGCATCGCCGATTTCCCGGTTGCTTTTGCCTTGGTCAATCATCAATGCCACGTCCCGTTCCCGCTCGCTCAGTGCCGACATGTCCAGTGTATTTTTCGGCGCGGCCGCCGCCCGCTCGGGCGACGGCGGGGGATTGGCGCTGAGCCGCTCGATCAGCCGGGGCACGACGCGCCGGTCCAGCCAGACTTCTCCATTGCGCACTCCGCGCATCGCCCTGGCCAGGAGTTGCGCGGAAGAGTTGCGATGCAGACAGCCCCGTGCGCCGGCCAGAATGGCGCTGACCTGGTTGTCGTCGTCCATCTGAATCGTCAAAAGCAAGATTCCCGCCAAGGGCGCCGCTTCCCGCATCAGGCGCACGTGCTGGTCCATATCGCCGGTGTCGATGTGCAGTTCGCCGTCCAGCAAGACAATGTCCGCCGGGCGTTCGTGCAGTGAGGAAAGCGCTTCGGGCAGGGACATGGCCTGGCGCAGGCTTCCGGATTCGCGGAGGGACGCCGTGGCGCGTTGCCGCAATGTTTCATCCGTAGAAGCCAACAGAATGTCCATTTTTTGACGCTCGTCACTCGGCGGGGTCAGCGTTCCCGCAGCGCCCGTTCCTTCGCCTTCATTACCGGCTTGAGCAGGTATTGCAGCACGGTTTTCTTGCCGGTGATGATGTCCACGTCCGCCGTCATGCCGGGAATGATTTCCAGCGGTTTTTGCTCCGTGCCCAAATGGTTCTTCTCGGTTCTGACCCGGATCAGGTAGAAACGCTCGCCCTTTTCCTCGCCTTCCTCGGAAATGATGGTGTCGGCGCTGATATGCTCCAGTTTGGCGGGCAGGCCGCCATAAATGGAAAAATCGTAGGCGGTGAACTTGACCATCGCATCGAGCCCAGGGCGCAGGAACGCCACATCCTTGGGGCGGACGCGCGCTTCGACCAGCAGTTGGTCCTCGATGGGCACGATCTCCATCAGGTCCATGCCCGGCTGGATCACGCCGCCGATGGTGCTGAGCTTGATCTGGTTCACCGTGCCTTTCACCGGCGAGGCGACCTGGGTGCGGTTGACCCGGTCTTCCAGCGCCAGACTGGACTGAACCGTGCGCGCCAGTTCGGCCTTGTTTTCATTGAATTGCCCGGCGGCTTCGGACTTGAACTTGATCTTCACTTCCTCGACCTTGCGCTTTACCTCGTCCAGTTCGGAGCGTATGCGCGGAATGGCCAAGGTATAGCCGTCCAGATCGCCCTTGAGTTCGTTGGCCTGGCGCTGCAGGCGCAGCACCTCGACTTCGGAAACCGCGCCTTCCTTGACCAGCGGCTGATACTTGGCGAGCTCCTGCATGATCAGCCCGTAGCTGCGCGCCGTCTGTTCCTTCTTGGAGTTGAATTCGGCGAGTTGCTGCTCTTTCTGCCGCGCCTGCTCGGCAAGCACCGACAGGCTGGTTTTGAGCTCGTTCTGGCGGTTGTTGTAGAGGGATATCTCGTTTTGCGCCTGGGCGGGCGATTCTGCGACCACTTCCTCGGGAACGTGGAAAGGCTTTTCGTTGATCTCGGCTTCAAGGCGGGCGGTGCGCGCCAGCAACTCCAGATATTTGATGCGCGACTCCTTGAAGTCCGAGGAGAAACGCACGTTGTCCAGCCGGGCGAGGACCTGCCCCTTTTCGACGAAATCGCCTTCCTCCACCAGGAGTTCCGAAAGGATGCCGCCTTCCAGGTTCTGGATGACCTGAATGTGACTGGAAGGAATGACCTTGCCTGCGCCGCGCGTGACTTCGTCGATGGGGGCCAGACCGGCCCAGACCAGGAAAATCAGTACGAACGCTGCTCCCATCCACAGGATGATGCGGCTTTTCGGATCCACGCTGCGCAGCAGCATGGCGGCGTGAAGGTTGGATGTGAACGGCAAGTCTTCGGCGGGCAGCGTTTTGCTGGAGGACGAGGATTCAGCCCCGCTGCTCTTCGAGTCATTGGCGTGCTCGTTTTGTACTGCATCGCGCCAGGATTGCCACACACGCAGAAATGAACCTTTCATGGGCAGACTCCTAGTTTGCCGCGACTTTGATCTGGCCCTTCTTCAGGGCTTCCAGCACGCCGTCCTTGGGTCCGTCGGCCACGATGCGGCCGTGATCGACCACGATCAGCCGTTCCACCAGGCTCAACAACGAGGCGCGATGCGTCACCACCAGTAACGTCTTGCCTTCGATCAATTGGGCCAGGCGGGTCTTGATGGCTTCCTCGGTACTGTTGTCCATGGCGTTGGTCGGCTCGTCCATCAAATAGATGGGCGGGTCGAGCAGTACCGCGCGCGCCACCGCAATGCTCTGCCGCTGGCCGCCGGACAACGCCGTGCCGCGCTCGCCGACCGGCAGGTCGAACCCCTGGGGGTGCGCGTTGACGAAGGAGTTCACGCCGGAAATTTCCGCGGCGCGCAGGATCGCCGTGTCCTCCACCCAGGCGGCGCCCATCACGATGTTGTCCTTGACGCTGCCGTAAAACAGTTGCACGTCCTGCGGCACGTAGCCGATGTTGCGGCGCAGGTCCACGGGGTCGACCTGCCGCAGGTCGGTGCCGTCGAGCAATACCGCGCCGTCCTTGGGCTGGTAGAGGCCCATGATGAGCTTCTCGATGGTGGTCTTGCCCGAGCCGATGCGCCCGATGATCGCCACGCGCTCGCCCGGTTTCACGCTGAAGGAGATGTTGTCCAGGCTTTTCACCTCCGAGCCCGGATAGCAGAACGTGACGTTCCTGAATTCGATGGAGCCCGAAAAATGCGGCCGGTGCACGAAGCCGCTCTCGCGGTCGCGTTCGCCGGGCAGATTCATCAGGGAGTTCATGGAGTGCAGCGAGGCCTGCGCCTGATGGTAGCGCGTCAGCAGCGCGGCGACCTGCGCCAACGGCGCCAGCGCGCGGCTGGTGAGGATGGTGCAGGCGATGAGGCCGCCCGTGGTGAGTTCGTTGTCGGCGATCAGATAAACGCCGTAAATCACCACGCCCACATATGCAACCTGTTGCAGGAAAGCGATGGCGTTGACCACATTGGAGGAGAGGAAGCGGGTTTTCAGCCCCAGGTCGGCGATATTGCCGATGGTCTGCTCCCAGCGCCGCTGCATCTGGCCTTCCGCGCCCAGGGTTTTGAGCGATTCCAGGCCGGAGAGCGATTCGATCAGCGTGGCGCCTTTCTGCGCGGAATGGCGGAAAAGCTGGGAAATGGCGGCTTTCAACGGGCCTTGCGCGGAGAGGGCGATGGCGATGCCGATCGGTACAACCGTGAGTGGGATTAGGGCCATGGCGCCGCCGATGCTGCCGATGACCAGGATGAACAGGAACAGGAAAGGCAGGTCGATGACCACCGCCAGCGTCGCCGACGTCAAAAAATCACGGAAAAACTCGAATTCGTGCAGGTTGTTGGCGAACGCACCCACCGATTCGGGCCGACCTTCCATGCGGATGCCGAGTACCCGTTCGAAGATGGTGGAGGACAGGATCAGGTCGGCGCGCTTGCCGGCGGCGTCGATGAAATAGCCGCGCAGCGTCTTCAGGACGAAGTCGAACAATCCCACGACAATCATGCCGACGGAGAGCACCCACAAGGTTTCCTCGGCGTGATTGGGCACCACCCGGTCGTAGACGTTCATTACGAACAGCGGCGAAGCCAGGGCGAACAGGTTGACCAGCAGGGAAGCGACCAGCACCTCGCCGTAGATGGCGCGGAATTTCCACAGCACATCCCAGAACCAGTGGGTCGGGCGCTGGGCGAAGACTTCCTCGGTACGCCGGTCGAAACGGAAGCTGGTCTGGATGAAAATGGCTTCGCCCGTGTACAGGGCGTCGAGTTCCGACAGCAGGACGGAGCGGTTGCCGCCCGTCTCGCCCAGCACGACCTCCGCGCTGTCGCCTTTGCGCCGCGTCATGATGCAGGCTTGGCCGTCCTTGAGCAGCAGCACGGCCGGCAGCACCAGATTGGAAATGCCGGTCAGCGGGCGCCGGACGAGGGAAGCCGCCAGTCCGGCCCGCTTGGCGGCTCGCACGAACAGCTCGGGGGTCAGGCGCTGATCGACCAGCGGCAGACCGGCAATCAACGCCTCGGCACTGTGCGGCTGGTGGAGTATCTGGCAGACGGTGACGAGCGATGCCAACAGCGGATCGTCGATCCGGGAACGGTTCCGAGCTGATTTGTTTCCGGTGGGCATACGGGCATTGAGAGGCGTCATGGCGCTTGCCGGTCCTGTGGTATTGTTGTTGTCCGTCGGGGGATGCGCGGGAACAAGGCGGTGCGTTCCCGGCAAACCGGAATATTGTATCGGTATCCTACCATTGGAGAACTGTTGTGCCTTACGTTTTGCGCGACTCGTCCGGACGGATCATGGCGGTTTTCGCCGAAGCGGTCGCTCCCGGCTGCAGCGAGATGGATGAAGACGCGGCGGAACTGCGCGAATTCCTCGCCCATCGGGGCGGGGATCCGTTGCGTTCGGTCAGGGATGCGCTCGATTCTTCGGATGAGGAACTGATCCGGGTGATCGAGGATATCGTCGAGGTGCTGATCGAGAAAAATCTCATCATGTTCACCGACTTGCCCGAGGCGGCACAACTCAAGCTCAATTCCCGCGCCCGTATCCGCCATGAATTTCGCCATCTCCACTCGCTGGAGAATCTGATGCTGGGCGAAAGCGACATTCTTTAAAAGTCGGGCGTTCAAAACGCCGGCTCTGCTCCCGACTTCGAAATCACCCAATCCGGAATGAAGGCATCGGCGCCGCGGATCGCGGCGTGTCTTTTCTTCGCGGCCGGCTCCCAGCATTCCAGCAGCGCCCAGAAACGCCGCGAATGGTTCAATTCCCGCGTGTGGCCGAGTTCGTGGAGCAGCACGTAACGCACCAGTTCCGGTGGCAGGAACAGCAATTTGGCATTCAGGCTGATGCTTTTTCGCGAGGAGCAACTGCCCCAGCGTGAGCGTTGCAAACGGATGCGCAGACCGGAGTATGGCAGGCCGGCTTCCACGGACAGTCGGTCAAGCCACGGTAGCAGGGTTAAATGCGCGTGGCGCAGCAACCAGCGGCGCACGGCGGTCCGGCACAACGGGATGTTCTCGACCGGTCCGGAAACGACCAGCTTTCCGGTGTGCGGGCTGCGGACGCTCATGGTGCGCGCTGCAGTAGGCCGGTATTCGACTTTCCACGATTCCCCGATCGCCAGCAGTTCAAGCGCCTCCGGCCGCAGGCAAGGCGAGCGGGCTGCGACTGGCGGCTCGTCGTGGGGTTGCTCGAAGCGCTGCAAATGCTTGGCGATCCAGTGCCGCTTCCCGTGCAGCAAGCTACCCAGGCGATCCAATGGAAAGCCGGCGGGCGTCACTACGGTCAGCCCGTCGCGCGCGGCCACCCGGAGACGCACGGACTGGGCGCGCGCCGAAACCCGGATGCGGTAGGAGATTTCTCGCCCGTCGTCCAGGCGTAGCGTGGGGTTGGCAGCGCTACGGTTTGCGGTTCTCTGCGGCAGTGCGCGGTCGGCGCGGGATGTTTGTTTCTTTTTTGGAAACAATAATTGAATCAAAGTGAGTATTGTATGCGGAATGCAATTTACCATAATGGAACCGTCCGTTGCCGCAGGTGGCGGATCGTCTTTCACTCTATAAGGTTTAGAGGTGCTCATATGTTGACCATGCTGGAAACCGGGCTGTTGCTGACGGTCGCCGTATCCGGGGCGTTTACGGTTGGCTATTGCGCCCGCCATTTCAGAAAGCTGCCTCGGCGCGTGCCCAAAGCCACCGTGGCCTCTCGATAACGATGTGGGGCGCAGGTTATTTCCAGGACATCTGCTGAAAACGATGAAATCGGACAGTTATCCTTAATTTAAGGTTATACTGATTCGGCTTCGACTCTTGGCGCCCTCCGATTGGCGCCGTCAAGTTCTCGCGGTTCGTTATTCCCTCCGCGCTTTTCTCTTTCGCCTGGATCGGTCCGGTTCTTCCGGCGGGCGTCGTTCCATTAGTTCCAAGGATTCTTCATGTCTTTCTCCCAACTCGGCCTTTCGGCCGAGCTTCTGCGCGCCGTTGCCGAACAGGGTTACGCAACGCCCACCCCCATCCAACAGCAAGCCATTCCCCTCGTCCTGCAGGGCGGCGATGTCCTGGCCGGCGCCCAGACCGGCACCGGCAAGACCGCCAGTTTCACCTTGCCGTTGCTGCAACGGTTGGCGCAGACCCCCTCGACCCAGGGCGGACACCGGCCCATCCGCGCGCTGATCCTTACTCCGACCCGCGAACTGGCGGCCCAGGTGCACGAAAGCGTGCTCACCTACGGCAAGCATATGCCGCTGCGCGCCGACGTGATCTTCGGCGGCGTCAACATCAACCCCCAGATTCGCAGTCTGCGCAAGGGCATGGATATTCTGGTGGCCACGCCGGGCCGCCTGCTGGATCACGTCCGCCAGCAGAACGTGAATCTGTCCCGCGTGGAAGTTTTGGTGCTGGACGAGGCCGACCGCATGCTGGACATGGGTTTTATCCGCGATATTCGCCAGATTATTTCCCTGTTGCCCGGCCGGCGGCAGAACCTGTTGTTTTCCGCCACCTTCTCCAATGAGATCAGGACCCTGGCCGCGCAGTTGCTGCACCGGCCCACGGAAGTGTCCGTCGCGGCGCGCAACGCGGCGGCCGATACGGTAAATCAAGTGGTCTATCCCATCGAACAGGACCGCAAGCGCGCGCTGCTGTCCTACCTGGTCGGAAACGGCGACTGGAAACAGGTGCTGGTGTTCGCCCGCACCAAGCACGGCGCGGACCGGCTGGCCCGGCAACTGGAGCAGGACGGCATCCGCAGCGCGGCGCTGCACGGCAACAAGAGCCAAGGGGCGCGCACCCGCGCCTTGGCGGATTTCAAGGCCGGACAAGTTGCCGTGCTGGTGGCGACGGACATCGCCGCCCGCGGCCTGGACATCGACCAGTTGCCCCACGTCGTCAACTACGAACTGCCCCACGTGCCGGAAGATTACGTGCACCGCATCGGCCGCACGGGTCGCGCAGGGGCTACGGGCGAGGCGCTATCCCTGGTCAGTCGGGATGAAGCCGGGCAACTGGCCGACATCGAGCGGCTCCTCAAGCGGGAACTACCGCGTGTGACTGCAACGGGCTTCGAACCGGGCTTCACCTTGTCCACCGCAGCCGCGCGCTCGGGCGGAAGGCCCGCCCATCACGCACATCAGCAAAGCAAGCGTCCCAACCACGCACAGGGACAAGAGCGCCGGGGGGATAATCGTCCTGGACGGCCCGCCGGTCCGCGGACGGGCACAAGGAATATCGGGGAGCGAAGCAGCACTCTGCGCGCGCCTCGCGTGTAGCGGCCGGTTTGGCAGGAAGGGCGCGGCGAGGTCGCGCCCTTTTCCGCCTTGATCAGACCGGACTCAGGTTCGCCAGGGGTGCTCTGGCAAATCGCAAAGCCCAATGACTTCAACGCCTGCTTTTGCGACCAGGTGATCGTTCTCAACCGAACTGCCGCTTACGCCGATTCCCCCTATCAGGACACCCTCGTGGTTCACGATGGGAAGTCCTCCGGGAAAGGTGATTAACCCATCGTTGGAGTGTTCGATCCCAAACAAGGGGCCTGCGGGCTGGGAGAGCTTGCCGATCTGGCCGGTGGGCATTCCAAAGAAGCACGCCGTCCTGGCCTTCTTGATGGCGATGTCGATGCTTCCCACCCAGGCATCGTTCATTCGGGAAAAAGCCTTCAAATTGGCCCCGGAATCCACCACCGCGATACACATCTGCGTGCCGGTCGCCTCGGCTTTTTTAAGGCTATGTCTGCGTTAAACGTTGAAATGGATTTTTTGTCCAATGAGATAAACGCATCCAACCCAGGAGGGCGTCCTCATGAAAACCTCCGACTTCAAGATTTGGTTCGACCGGTTGTCGCAGCTTAGCCGTGGCCAA
>DATDOO010000107.1:0-3255 GCA_035293245.1 Methylococcaceae bacterium | reverse complement strand
ACACCTGGATCCGCAGCGCCCGCACGGTGGTCGACTTCCGCATCGGCGTCAACCGCTACACCGGGGCCAACATCATGTACGGCGAAGGCTTCGACAACAAGCAGCTCGGCTTTCCGGCCATTTTCGCTGATGCACTGGCGTTCCGGACCTTCCCGCGGTTCGAAACCAGCGGAGACGTGGAGAATCTGGGCGCCGGCCGCACCACCAGCCGCGAGGTGCGCAACCAGTACAATCCCCTGGTGAACGCCCACACCAATCTCGGCCGCCACGCCATCAAGTACGGCTTCCGCTATCAGATCGGCCAATCGAACAATTTTGGGCCCAATCGCGCCGGCGGCTTCTTCCGCATGGACCGCACCTTCACCCGCGGTCCCGATCCCACGCGGACGACGCTCAACGCCGGTCACGACTTCGCCTCCCTCCTGCTGGGCACCCCCAGCCGCGGCTATGTGATGTCAATGCCTCGCGTGCCCTCCAGAACACTTACTGGTCCCTCTACTTTCAGGACGATTGGAAAGTGACCGACCGGTTGACGCTGAACCTCGGCCTCCGGCTGGAGCACGAAGGTCCTCCCGACGAGCGATTTGTTGGCGCAGTAACCCCGACCCGCTCTCAGGAAGTTTGGCGTTACTTGGTGGGCCAGAATTCGGATTCGGTCCTTGCGGTGCTCAGGATTTCTTCCAGTTCCTTGGCCATCACCGGGTTTCTCGCCGCCAGATCGGTTGTTTCGCCGATGTCCTCGGCAAGGTTATAGAGCTCGAGCCGCTGGGAGGGGCTGCGGTGTACGGCTTTCCAGTCGCCCATTCGAGCAGCTTGACTGAAGCCTCGCTCGTGGAATTCCCAGTAGAGGTATTCGTGCTGGCGGGCCTTGCCGCCCGTCAGAACGGGAAGAATAGACAGCCCGTCGATGTCCTTCGGCGCTTCGACGCCGGCTGCTTCGGCGGCGGTCGGGAGGAAGTCCCAGAACGCCCATATGTGATCGCTGGTCTGGCCGGGTTGGATGCGGCCGGTCCATCGGGCGATGGTCGGCACGCGGATGCCGCCCTCATAGAGATCGCGCTTGATGCCGCGGAGGGGACCGTTGTCGTCGAAGAAGTCGGGGTTGTGGCCGCCTTCCCTGTGAGGACCGTTGTCGCTGCTGAAGATGACGAGGGTGCTGCTGTCCTGACCGGTCTCCTTCAACTTGTCCATCAGCCGGCCGATGTCGGCGTCCAGGCGGCTGACCATCGCCGGGCTCCTATCCGAAAAGTGTAATTAGCGTTCGACGGGCAGCGGTAGGCGCGCGCAGCAGTGATAGATGGCGGCGATGAAGTTCTTGGCGCTGCGAAATCCGAAGGAGCGATGGCTGACCGACTTGATCTTGTTGTTCATGCCCTCGACGGCGCCGTTGGAGAGGCGCAGTTTGGTCCACGGCAGGATTCCGTCCAGGTGGCTGCGCAGCATCCGTACGAATTTCTTGAAGGGTTCCAGGCGCGACCGCATGGCCGAGTTCATCCATTTCTGGAGGTGCGTTTCGGCCCGGGATGGTTGCCGGTATTCCCAGAAAAGTTGGAAGGATTCTTTCAGATAGTAGGCGCGCACGATCGGCGTGTTCCAGCGCACCAGCGTCGACAGGCGCTCCTTCTGATCTGACGTCAGATTCCAGGGATTCTTCAGCAGCAGCCAGCGGCTGTGCTTAAACGGCACTTTCTCCTTGGCGCTCAAACGGCGCATCTCACTGCGCCGGACTTCCTCGACTGCTTCGTTCAGATGCTTGACGATGTGGAAGCGGTCGAACAGGATCTGCGCGTTGGGGGCGTGTTCGCGGACCAGCTTGGCGTAGGCCGCCCACATGTCCATGCAGACCACCTGGAGGGTTTGACAGCGCCGCCGGCCCATTTCCTCAGTGAAGAACTTCTTCACCGCCTCCTCGGTTCGATCTTCCCCAACCCACAGCAACACGCGGCGTTCCAGATCGTAGACTACGGTGAGATACACCTGCCCCTTGCGTCGGCTCACCTCATCCATGCCGATGACATGGACGGGAGGGCGCGCGCGATGGCGCAGACCGTATTCCACGGCCCGCTTCACAATCGTCGCCACGCTCTTCCAGTTCAGACCGTACTGGCGCGCCGTTCCCTGCCAGCTCAACTCGCGCGCCAAAACCGCCACTGCATTCGACAGCGCCGTGGTCACTCGCGCCCACGCCTCGGCCCAGGGAAAGCCCTCCACCCGCACCCCGCAGCGCGGGCACTTGACGCGCCGCGGATGGTAGCAAAGCTTCAACCGCTGCTTCCTCATTGACAGATCGCGCCATTCCCGTTCCGGTCTCACGCTGTGGACCTCCTGGCACCTCTGCCTGCATACCCCGCAGCGCAGCAGCCGCCGGCCCAGGCGGTCGATGTGCACGACCATGAACTCTTCGGTGTCCGTAACCTTGGTCACCGTGTGCGCTTTCAAGCGCAGTTGTTTTCTGATAAAAGTTTCTATAAGCACCTCGGTCCCTTTCCTTCGTTGTGGTTTGGTAGCCAACTTCGAAGGATAGTAGGCGGCCGGGGTGCTTCTCAAGAGGCCGTCAACCGGTATCCTCTTGCAGCCCAAGGACTTCAACCGCATTTACACTTTTGGGAGTGGAACCAGTTTACGCGCCAACCGAAACTTTGGTACTAGGACTTTTGGCGCGCTACCACGCGGTCCCTATCGCAGGGTCGTGTTGGTTGTCATCGCCGCCCAAGCCGATGGGCCAGGCATCCGGAGGATTCGGATGCGGGCGATTGACGACGCCTCGGCTGGCAGCCTGCACCCATTCGTGCAGGACTACATCGAACCGGGCAGCACGATCCACAGCGACGGCTGGCAGGGCGACGTGGGTCTGGAGGAGAAAGGGTACCAGCGGGAGATCACCGTACTGCGCGGGCGGAGGAAGGAGGCCTCCCAGTTGATGCCGCGTGTACACCGGGTCGCCTCGCTCCTGAAGCGATGGTTGCTGGGCACCCACCAAGGCGCAGTGGAACACGAGCACTTGCCCTGCTACCTGGACGAATTCACGTTTCGCTTCATTCGCCGGAAGTCGAAAAGCCGCGGCAAGCTCTTCTTCCGTCTCATGCAACAGGCCGTGAGTACGCCTCCCGCCACCTATGACACCATCGTGAAGCGCTCAAAACCGGCCACACAACATGTTGGGAGCTCGGGGCGCCGGTCGGCTACGTCTACGCCGGTCTGGGGGCGATCGATGCCGTTCAGAACAGGTTGTCGGAAGCGGAGGCGGCGCTGCTG
>DATDOO010000106.1:0-15736 GCA_035293245.1 Methylococcaceae bacterium | reverse complement strand
CTCGTGACCTTCCAGGTCGTTGATGAGGCTGAAACGATCCATGTCGAGATAGTACAACGCGCCGTCCAAGCCGCGATTGCGGCAGCGGCGAATAGCCAACCGGAGTTCCTTTTCCAGAGTGTGGCGGTTGGACATGCCGGTCAGTTCGTCGTTGGCCACCAGGAACTTCAGCCGCGTCTCCATCACCCGGCGCTCGGCCAGTTCCCGGACCAGCCGCTCCTCGTGAACCAGACGGCGCGCGCGCTCCGCACGTAGGCGCAACAACTGTTCCACCAGCGTAGCAAGCAGTTCCTCGTCCCCGGCCTGGCGGGTCACCGTTACCCAGTTCGACGGCAGCGCGGCTCCAGCCTTTTCGCCGCTGTCGAGTACCAGAACCGGCGGGGCGTCCTCGTCGGCGTTGGCCAGGAACAGAGCCAGATCATTGGCTGCCGGAGGAAGGCTGGCCGAGGAAATGATCAGCACTTGAACGGACGGTAAACCGCCGTGTTGCGCCAGCCCGTCCTGGAATTCCCGCCAGTCGTGGGGCAGCCAGAAATCGGGATGCTCGCGCCGCGACAAAATGGCTTTAAGCCGGGAGCGCTGGCGGGCGTCCGGTTCGATGAGTACCAACGATGGGCTTTCTGGCTGAATCACGATCCCAAGTTCCTCAAGATCCAGATAATTCTAGGTATTTGACCATCACCCCGAATCATAGTCCAATAGAGGATAGACCAATAGCCGGAAAATACAAAAGGTTTTGGAAAGGATTTCTGCCCATGGCTCCCGAAGACCTGATCGTCAGTTCCCCCACCCTGGTTTCGCCCCCGGAAACGCTCGCCCGCTTATTGTCCATTCTGGATAACCCCCACGCCAATCTGGGCGACGCCCATCGCCTCATCGAATACGATCCCGGGCTGAGCACCCGGGTGCTGAAACTGGTCAACAGCGCCCTCTACGGCCTACCGGGTAAAGTTTCCACCATATCCCGAGCCGTGTCGTTGATCGGTGCACGGGACATCCGCAATCTGGCCGTCGCCACGCTGGTCATGGACCGCTTCAGCACCCTGCCGGACGGCCTGATTTCCATGCGCCAGTTCTGGTCGGTGAGCGTCCGCACAGCGTTGTGGGCGCGGGAACTGGCGAAGCGGCTTCCGGATAATCATCACCCGGTAGAAAACGACACCTTATTCCTTTGCGGCCTACTGCGTGAAATCGGTTGCCTGGTGATGTACCACGAAATACCTGAACTGGCCCGCGCCGCCGTCATGCGCGCCCGCGCCGAAAAGCGGCCCGACCACGAAGTGGAACGGGAAATGCTGGGTTTCGATCATTACGCGGTCGGGGCGGCCCTGAGCAAACACTGGCGCTTGCCGGAAATCATTGCCGAGGTTCAAACCTATCTCAATACCCCCGAGCAGGCGCCGCGCTGGAAGGGAGAAACCCTGCTCATCCGTTTGGCCGGCCTGGTGGGCCAAATCACCGAATCCCTTGCCGCCAGGGAAATCCCGTCCTCCGCCGAGCCGCTGATGCAGGCATTGGCTCTGACCGATCAGCACCTGCTCGAAGCGGAACACGAAGTCGAAGCCAACTTCGAGCAAATCTGGCGAGCCATATACTCGCAATAGAGCGTATTGCTCCCACTCGCACCATGGCCCTCGAAATCGAAAGAAAATTCCTGCTGCTAAACGACGACTGGCGAAGAAACGTCAGGGAGTCCTATCACCTTAGGCAGGGCTATCTCAACGCCGTAGACCGTTGCTCAGTGCGGGTGCGCACCTGCGGCAATCGCGCCTGGCTGAACATCAAAGGCGCAACTGTCGGTGCACAGCGCCTGGAGTTCGAATATGAAATTCCCCTGGCGGACGCGGATACCCTCCTCACCCAACTCAGCCAGGGGCCGGTGATCGAAAAGACCCGCTATCTGGTCGACGTCGGAGCGCATACGTGGGAAATCGACGTGTTCGAAGGCGAGAACGCCGGCCTGGTCGTCGCGGAAATCGAGCTTGAGCATGCGGACGAAGCGTTTGTGAAACCGTCTTGGGCGGGCGAGGAAGTTACCCACGACATTCGTTACTACAACACCATGCTGGCGCGGGATCCGTTCCGGAACTGGCCCGAGAATGCAGGGTGATGTGGAGACGATCGGCTACAATGCCGCGCTCGACTCCTTAGCCCTTTCTCATGCAAACCCTCTTCATCGACACCCCCGACCGGTTGCGGGAGTTTTGCCAAGCCATTTCCGGCAGCCCCTGGCTGGCCGTGGATACGGAATTCCTGCGCGAACGCACTTACTACCCGGAGTTCTGCCTGCTGCAAGTGGCCAACGATCGGATAGCCGCCTGCATTGACCCCCTGGCCCTGGCCGACCTGACGCCGATCCTGGACGTTTTGTACGACCCGGCGATTCTCAAGGTCTTCCACGCCGGGCGGCAGGATCTGGAAATCTTCTTCCAGTTGCGCGGCTCCCTGCCGCTGCCGCTGTTTGACACCCAGTTGGCTGCGCCGCTGCTGGGGTATCAGGAGCAGATCGGTTATGGCGGCCTGGTGGCGGAAATGCTCGGCGTCACGCTGAGCAAGGCCCACTCCCGCACCGATTGGTCGAAGCGCCCCTTGTCGCCGGAGCAACTCGATTACGCCGTCGACGACGTCGTGTTGCTGGGGCAGCTTTATCCCGCGTTGCGCGGCCAACTGGAATCCCTGGGCCGGCTTGACTGGCTGGACGAGGACTTCCGGGCGCTCGCCGACCCGGCGCTGTACCGCAACGATCCGGAGAATGCCTGGCAGCGCGTCAGCGGCATTTACAAGCTGAACGGCAAGACGCTGGCCGTGGCGCAGGAACTCGCCATCTGGCGGGAGATTGTCGCCAAGCGCGACAACCTGCCGCGCGGCTGGATTTTCAAGGACGACACTCTCCTCGACCTGGCGCGCCTGCGTCCGGCCACGCCGGAACAGCTCGGCAGCTTGCGGGGCCTGGGTGAGCGCACCGTCAAGCGTTCCGGCGGAGAATTGTGCCGCCTGATTGCCGACGCCGCCGCCAAACCCCCCATCCCTCTCTTCCGCCAGCCAGCTCCGCCCCGACCCACCCTGGAACAGGAAGCCGTGCTTGACGCGCTGCAGGCCGTGGTGCGTCTGCGCGCGGTGCAAAACCGGCTTAACCCGTCCTCGGTCGCCAGTCGCAAGGACCTGGAATGGCTGCTGCTGGAGAAAACCGGCGGGGAATTGCGCGAAGGCTGGCGGCACCATCTGGTGGGGCAGGAATTGGAGGAATTGCTGGAAGGAGAAGGCGGAATCAAATTTTCGCGGAAGACACTGCAAGTGGAAAATTTGCGCCGCTCCCAATACAGATAAAATATGTATATTATCTGGCCGTGAAAATAGTCTTTGACCCTGTCAAAAACGTCATTAACCGCCAGAAACACGGCGTCGATCTGGCCGAAGTGGAAGGGGTCTTTTTCGATCCCATGGCGTTGACCATTGAAGACCGCAATCACAGCGAGGAACGCTTCATCACCCTGGGAACGGATGGCTTTGGACGCCTGTTGGCGGTGGCATACACCTATCGCAATGCCGATGAATTACGGGTGATTTCCGCGCGCCATGCGGACCCCAAAGAACGGCGCCTCTACGAAGAGGGTTAGAACATGAAAGACAGTTACGACTTCACAGGCGCCAAACGCGGCGCAGTAGTCCCTTCCAGCGGAAAAACCCGCATCACCTTGTTCATTGACGATGACGTTCTGGCCGCGTTCCGGACGCGCGCCGCATCCTCCGGCAAGGGTTATCAGACCCTTATCAACGAGACTTTGCGTCATGCCACCCTCCCGGAGGCGACGCCGGTCACGGAGGAAGTGCTGCGGCGAGTGTTGCGCGAGGAACTCGCCCACTGAAATAGCCGGCTTCAATCGGCATTTCCGAACAAATCCGCCCATTCGTTCAACTGCTCCGCGGTCAGGGCAAACACCCCCTCCCCTCCCCGGCTGAATTCCAGCCAGCAGAACGGCACTTCCGGGAACGCCTCTTCCAGGACGGCGGCGCTGTTGCCGACCTCGACGATCAGCGCGCCGCCCGGATTCAGGTGGCTCCCGGCTTCGGCGAGGATGCGCCGCGCGGCGTCCAGACCGTCCGCGCCGGATTCCAGCCCCAAGCGCGGTTCGGCGTGGTACTCGGCCGGCAGGCCTTGCCATTCGGCGCGGGCGACGTAAGGCGGGTTGCTGACGATCAGGTCGTACTTCGCCCCCTCCAGGCCATCGAATAGATCGGCGCGGATCAGCCGCACCCGCTCGGCCAAGTCATGGCGCTCCACGTTGATTCGCGCCACGGCCAGGGCGTCCGGGGAAATGTCGGTCGCGTCGACTACGGCGTCGGGAAAGGCGTGGGCGATGGCGATGGCGATGCAGCCGCTGCCCGTGCACAGGTCCAGCACGGCGTGCACGCCATCCGGGTCGACCCACGGCGCGAAGCGCTCCTCGATCAGTTCGGCGATGGGCGAGCGCGGCACCAGCACCCGTTCGTCCACATAGAAGGTCAGTCCCGCAAATTGTGTCTCGCGCAGCAGATAGGCCAGGGGCTTGCGTTCGGCGGTGCGGCGCTCGATCAGGGCAAAGATCCTGCTGCGCTCCTCGGGCAGCAGCACCGCGTCGAAGTACGTGAAAGGCAGGTCGTAAGGCAGATGCACGGTGTGCAGCACCAGCGCCGCCGCCTCGTCGACAGCCGTCGCCGTGCCGTGGCCGAAAAACAGCCCGGCCTGAGTGAAACGGCTCGCCCCCCAGCGGATCCAGTCGCGAACGGTTTGCAGATGCTGCAGGGCGGCTTCACTCATGTTTTCTCCCGTTCAAATAGGAAACTGGCCGCGACCTTGCTCGCCCTCTCCCTCTGCGAGTGGGCCGGGGTGAGGGCGTCTGGCGGTGCGCACGGCGGCGGCGATGTCCGCCGCCTGGCGGTTCTCGCGCACGTCGTGCACACGGAAAATCCTTATTCCCGCCATGACGCCCAGGGCGGTGGTGGCGACGGTGGCGGGGACGAGGGCGGCGGGTTCCGTCTCCCGGCAGATGGCGCCCATGAAGCGCTTGCGGCTGGCGCCGAGCAATACCGGATAGCCCATGGCGGTGAATCGGTCCAGACTGGCCAGAAGGTCGAGATTGTCCTGCTTGCGCTTGCCGAAACCGATGCCGGGGTCGAGGACGATGTGCCGGTCCGGAATGCCCGCCGCGCGGGCCGCCGCAATCCGCTCGCGGAAGAATGCGAGCACTTCCTCCACAACGTCCTCGTAGCAGGGATTGTCCTGCATGGTCTTGGGCGTGCCCTGCATGTGCATCAGCAGGATCGGCACGCCGCGCGCGGCGATGAGGGGAAACATCTTGGGATCGTCCCGCCCGGCGGAGATGTCGTTGACAAGATCCGCGCCCGCATCCAGGGCGGCTTCGGCCACGGCGGCGCGGCTGGTGTCCACGCTGACGCAGCACTCCGGCCATTGGCGCCGGATGGCCTCGATGACGGGCAACACGCGGCGCATCTGTTCCGCGGCGTCCACCGGCTCGGAACCGGGCCGGGTGGACTCGCCGCCCACGTCCAGGATGTCCGCCCCTTCCGTCAGCATCCTTCCAGCTTGCTCCAGCGCGGCATCCAGCGGGAGATGGCGGCCGCCGTCGGAAAAGCTGTCCGGGGTGACGTTGAGTATCCCCATGAGCAGGGGCACGTCGCCGTGCAGGCGCTCGACCAGGCGGCTCATGCTCAGGGGATTTTCACCGGATGGGTGAACACATGATCCCGGCTGGAAGCCGCGCCGTGGCAGGTGAAGCATTCGTTGGCGAAGTTCGCGTCATTACCGTAGGGCTTGAGTTCCTCGCCCAGCCAGCGGGCGAAACCCCAGCCGCCGGTGTCGGCGTAGCGGAGCCGGTCTTTGACCATGAATTCCACGTGCTGCAGATTGCCCGGAACGGTGGCCGACTCCCACTCCGGCAAGGTGGCGTCCTGCCAGACGATCTTGGCCAGGACGGCGCCGTCCGGCCAGGGATTGGTCTGCCCCGCGCGCGCCGCCTCGATGGCCTTGGGATTGCCGAGGATGGCGCGCAGGCTGTTCTTGTCGGTGCGGTGCGAGAGGCCGATGAGCCGCCATTCCTTGAAATAAGGCGGCAGCGTAATGCCGTTGGGCGCGGGCGGCGCCTCGGCGACGGACGCAGTGCTAAGCAAGGGCAGGACAAGCAGCAAAAGGGTTTTCGGAAGAAAACTGTTCATGATTTTTTCTCCTGGATACATGAGTATAAAAGGGGCACACCCCAAAAAGGACATGTCCATTTTGGCGCGACAGGGCTTTCGCGGTCCCTTGTTTCCGCGCCATCGTTCGAATAGCCTTTCCGCGAGACACCACCCGTACATTTCATCATTCTTTCCACATCAAACCATGCGCCTTTCCCCCGACGACGTCCTGGCCATTCGCCGCACCGTGACCGCGATGCTGGGTGAAGAAGTCCATATCGTCCTTTTCGGCTCCCGGGTGGACGATACAGCGAAAGGGGGCGATGTAGACCTCATGATCGGCACGGTTCATCCGACCCCTCGACCCGCATATACGGCGGCGTTGCTTTCCGCCCGTCTTTCCCGAGTATTGGGCGGCCGCTCGGTGGACGTGGTGCTGGACACTCCGGAAACCCGGCCGCAAGCCATCCATGAAATAGCCAAACGCAAGGGAATTACCCTCTGATGTCGGACCAGACCGAGGAACTCGCCCGCCTGCGCGCACTGCTCGAAGTGGCAACCAGGGAACTCGACTACCTCAAGCGCTGCGACGCGCGCTTGTTTGCACAACCGCTGACCCGCGAGCGCATCGAGACGTTGCCGGACGATGACGACTTGGCCGAGCGCGTCGACGCTTTTGTCGCACGATTCGGCCGATTGCAGGATACCCTCGGAGACAAGCTGCTCCCGGCGTTTTTGCGCGCCATGGCCGAAACGCCGGGAACCATGCTGGAAAACCTGGACCGGGCGGAAAAACTCGGTTTGATCCTTTCCGCCGATGCCTGGATCGCCCTGCGCAAATTGCGCAACCGCATGATTCACGAATACGTCGCCGACCCGAACGAACTGCTGGACGCCTTGATTGCCGCGCATGAGCATGTCGATTCCCTGGCTGCGTCCTATCGGAACCTGCGCTCCCGCCTTATTAAACGTTTCCCGCAAATCGACGGTCTCCAATAAGTCCAGTCGCCCTAGGCCACACCTGTCGGCCTAAAGCCGTCCAGCAGCGCCCGAACGAACTCAACGCGCGCCGCCCCAGTCTCCAGCGGCTGGGTAAAGCGCAGCTTGTCCGGCCCGTCCAGGCGGTAAACCTTGGGCTGGCTTTGCATGAGCAGGATGATCTTGAGGGGGTCGATGGGCGGCTGGGGGTGGAACAGGACGCGGCCGCCTTGCGCGCCAACCTCGATCTTGCGGATGCCAAGCGTCGCGGCGAGCAATTTGAGGCCGGTGATGGCGAACAGGTTCTTGACCTGTTCCGGCAACAAGCCGAAACGGTCGACCATTTCCACCTGCAACTCGCTGAGTTCTTCCTCGCTCCGGGCGCTGGAAATCCGTTTGTACAGCACCAGGCGCTGATGCACGTCGGGCAGGTAGTCGTCGGGAATCAGCGCCGGGCATTGCAGGTCGATTTCCGGACCGGTCTCCAGCGGCGTCTCCAGTTCGGGGCGCTTGCCGGACTGGATGGCCTTGACCGCGCGCTCGAGCAGTTCCGTGTACAAACTGAAGCCGATTTCCTCCATGTCGCCGCTCTGCTGCTCGCCGAGCAGTTCGCCGGCGCCGCGGATTTCCATGTCGTGGGAGGACAGCATGAAGCCCGCCCCCAGTTCCCCGGCAGCTTCGATGGCTTCCAGCCGCTTGACCGCGTCGGCGGTGATGGCCGCCTTGGGCGGCACCAGGAGGTAAGCGTAGGCGCGGTGGTGGGAGCGCCCTACCCGGCCGCGCAACTGGTGCAACTGGGCCAGGCCCAGGGTGTCGGCGCGGTCGATGACGATGGTGTTGGCGGACGGCACGTCGATGCCGCTCTCGATGATGGTGGTGCACAAAAGGAGGTTGAAGCGCTGGTGGTAAAAATCCAGCATGATGCGCTCCAGGTCGCGCTCGGGCATCTGGCCGTGGGCGATTTCCAGGCGCGCTTCCGGCAGCAGGCGCGCAAGGCGCTCGGCGGCCCTGTCCATGGTCTCGATCTTGTTGTGCAGAAAGTAGATTTGCCCGCCGCGGCGAATCTCGCGCTGGCAGGCCTCCTGGACCAAAGCATCGCTCCACTCGGAAACGAACGTCTTGATGGGATGGCGGTTGGCCGGGGGGGAGGCGATGATGGAAATATCGCGCAGGCCCGACAGCGCCATGTTCAGGGTGCGCGGAATCGGCGTGGCGGTGAGGGTGAGTAAATCCAGGTCGCCGCGCAGCTTCTTCAATTGCTCCTTCTGGCGCACGCCGAAACGGTGCTCCTCGTCGATGACGATCAGCCCCAGGTTCTTGTAGCGAATTTCCGGGTTGAGGAGCTTGTGGGTGCCGACCACGATGTCTACCTTGCCTTCGGCCAAGTCCTCCAGGATTTGTGTCTGCACCTTGACTGAGACGAAGCGCGACAGGGTTTCCACGCGGATGGGCCAGTCGGCGAAACGGTCGCGGAAATTCTGGAAGTGCTGCTGCGCCAGCAGCGTGGTGGGCACCAGCACCGCCACCTGCTTGCCGGACTGGGCCGCCACGAAAGCCGCGCGCATGGCGACTTCGGTCTTGCCGAAACCCACGTCGCCGCACACCACCCGGTCCATGGGCCGGGGGGAAACCAGATCGTTCAATACCTCGTGGATGGCATTTTCCTGGTCGGGAGTTTCCTCGAAGGGGAAGCCGGCGGCAAAGGCGGCGTATTCCTCGCCCAGGGACGCGTAAACCGGGCGCGAGCGGGCGGCGCGGCGCGCCTGGATGTCCAGCAACTCCGCCGCCACGTCACGGATTTTCTCCAGCGCGCGGCGCTTGGCCTTCTCCCACTGCTCGGAGCCGAGGCGGTGCAGCGGCGCGGCTTCCGCGCTCACCGCCCCGTAACGCCCGATGAGGTGCAGCGAGGACACCGGCACGTACAGCTTGTCGCCCCGGTCGTACTCCAGGGTCAGGTATTCGCCCGGTATGCCGCCGATCTCCAGCGTCGTCAGCCCCAGGTAGCGGCCCACGCCGTGTTCGCGGTGCACCACCGGTTCGCCGATCTCCAGTTCCGCCAGGCTCTGAACGATGTTCTCCAGGTGCCGCTCGGAGGAGCGCCGCTGGCGGCGGCGCTGGCGGACTTTCTCGCCGGAAAGCTGGGTCTCGGTGACGACGGCCAGAGACGGCTCCTGGAGCCACGCGCCCTGATCCAGCGGGGCGACGACGATGCACGCGGCATCCGGCGCGGCCAGGAACCCCGCCCAGGATTCGACCGTCTTCGCCTGGATGCCGTAACCGCGCAGCGTATCGAGCAGCGCCTCGCGGCGGCCGGCGGTTTCGGCCACGAACAGAGTCCGTGCCCCCGAGCCGACCAGAAAACGCTTCAGGCACGCTGCCGGCTCCTTTTCCTGCATTTTCAAGGTCAGGTCGGGCAGGGATTCGCAGGCGAAAGTGACCCGCTTGGCCTCGCCGTGGCCGAGAAAAAGGCGCGGCTGCTTTTCCAGACGCTGTTGCAGTTCTTCCGGGGACAGATAGAGCAGCTCCGGCGGCAGCGCCGGGCGGTCGATGTCGTCCTTGCGCGTTTCGTAACGCTGCCGGGTTTCCAGGCTGAACTGGCGCGCGGCGGCCAAGGCGGTTTCCGGCAGCGCGAAGCGCGCGCCTTCCGGCAGGTAGTCGAACAGGGTTTCGGTTCCTTCCACGAACAACGGGAGGTAATACTCGAGCCCGCCGGTGGGAACGCCCTTGCTCACCTCGCGGTACAGGGCGCTGTGCCGTTCCAGTTCCGGGAAACGGGCGCGGAAGGCGGGCCGGAAGCGCTTGATGGATTCCTCGTCGAAGGGGAACTCGCGGGCCGGGAACAGGCGGATGGCCTCCACCTTGTCCAGGGAGCGCTGGCTCTCGGTGTCGAAAGTGCGGATGGACTCCACCTCGTCGTCGAACAGGTCGATGCGGAACGGCGTGGGGTTGCCCATGGGGAACAGGTCGAGAATCGCCCCGCGCACCGCGAACTCGCCGTGCTGCAAGACCTGGGAGACGCACTGGTAGCCCGCCCGTTCCAGACGGGCGCGGGTGGCCTCCAGGTCGAGCCTTTCGCCCACCTTGAGGGCGAAGCTGCCGCCGGCGATGTGGCAGCGCGGCCCGAGGCGCTGCATGAGGGCGGCGGCGGCCACCACCAGCACGCCCTGGCGCACCGAATCGAGCCGGGAGAGCGCTTCGATGCGCTGGGAGACGATTTCCGGCAGCGGCGAGAACGTATCGTAAGGCAGCGTCTCCCAGTCCGGGAAATGCAGCAGCGGCGCATGTTGGCTCAGAAAGAACCCCAGCTCGTGCTCCAGGCGCAGCGCGGCGCTCTGGTCCGGAGCGACCACGACCAGCAGCCCCGGCTCGCGCGTGGCGCAAGACGCCAGGGCCAGCGCCTCGGCGCAGCCGGCGAGATTGTCCCAGCGCATGAGGGATGCGCCGGAAGGGAACGCGGGGGGCGCGAGCGGCGAGGCGGCGCGGAGATGGCTGGGTGCGGACATGGGCAATCAGGCGTGAAAGGCCGACTATGATAAATGACCCGCGTGGCGGATTGCGCACAAGACGCGTCGCCGATACTCTCCATCCCGATACTCCACCCTTATTCGAGGCGTCGTCATGTTCTGCAGCAAATACAAACAGGCCCTGGAAAAGGCGCGGGAAGAAGTCGACGTTTTGCGGTCGGAAAACGCGGCGAACCGGGATGACGTTCAACGCTTGACGGCGGAACTCGCCCGTCTGCGGGCGCAGGAATCCAGCCGGCACGACGATGGCGAATTCAGCCAGGGGTTGTTCCGCAACATGCTTGCGTTCGGCGAATCCCTGCTGGAGGTGCAGTCCTCCCTCTTTTCCGTCGCCGAAGTGATGCACCGCGAGAAGGACACGGCGAGCAAGGCGTCCGGCGTTTCCGTCAACGCCCAGCAGGCGGTGGACCGCATCGCCGGATCGCTCATGGACATGGCGCGGGACACCCAGGGCGTCTCGGCGACCGTGGAAGGCCTGAATCTGAAGGCCGCGAGCATCGAGGGCATCATCAGCCTGATCCGCAACATTTCCGACCAGACCAACCTGCTCGCCCTGAATGCCGCCATCGAGGCGGCGCGCGCCGGCGACAAGGGGCGCGGCTTTGCGGTAGTCGCCGACGAGGTGCGCACCCTGGCCAAGAAAACCGGCGAGGCGACCAGCGAGATCGAAGGATTGGTCGGCACCATCCACACCGAGACCAACGCCGCCAAGGAGCAGATGGACGCGGTGTCGCGCGACTCGCGCAATTTCAGCGACATCAGCCGCACGGCCAGCGACAGCATGCAAGAATTCATCGCCATGACCCGCGACATGCAGTCCGCCATCAGCGGCGGCGCCTTGCGCAGTTTCGTGGAAGTGGTGAAGCTCGACCACCTGGTATTCAAGTTCGAAATCTACAAGGTGTTCATGGGGCTTTCGTCCAAGGGCAAGCACGATTTCGCCGACCATCACGCCTGCCGGCTCGGCAAGTGGTACTACAGCGGCGAAGGCAAGAGCACCTTCTCCCGGCTCCCCGGCTTCCAGGATATGGAAATACCGCATCAACGCGTGCACGCAAGCGGCTTCAGCGCCTTGGAGCGCCTGGAGTCCGGGGACCGGGCGGGTGCACTGGAGGCTTTGCAGCGCATGGAACACGTCAGCATGGAAGTGATGAAGTGCCTGGAAAAAATCGCCCGGGCCGCGGAGCAAAGCCCGGCCTAGTCCCGCACCGATTCCCATGCGACGGATACGCCCGCCACACAACCCGGCGACCGTGCCGCCCCGGTGCTTCCCGCCCGGCACGGTAGCCCTGCTTTACGCAGTCGTTGCCGCCCTGTGGATCGTCAGTTCCGATCAACTGTTGACCCTCGCTTTCGATGATCCGTCCCTGGCGCAGCGCATCGGCACGGCCAAGGGACTGCTTTTTGTCGCGGCCACGACCGGACTGCTCTATCTGCTGCTGCGGGGCTGGCGCGATCCTTGGCCGGAACCCGCCGAGGCCCATGCCGCGCGACCCAGGCGCGGCGGGTTGATTCCGGTTTTCCTCATGCTGGTGCTGATTGTTCCCCTGCTCGGCTACGGCATCGTCCGCCTGCACGGCCCGGAGCTGCGGGACGACAAATATGCGGAACTGAAGGCCATTGCGGACCTGAAAGCCGGTCAGATCGAAACCTGGCTGGACGGACATCGGGCCAACGCCCGCATCTTGGCGAGCCGGTCCGGCTTCGTGGACAAGGTGGACGACATGTTGCGCACCGGAAGCTCCGAAGCGGGGAACGATGTGCGCGAAAGCATGGATGAGATGGCGGTAGCTTACGGCTACGACATCGACCTGCTGGCAGCGGACGGCCGCAACGTGTTCGATCCGGTCGGCGCCGACTCGGACCCCGTGCCGCCCGACGTACTGGCAAGCGCCTTGACGAGCGGTGAGGTGCAATTCCGCGACCTGTACCGGGAGAAAACCGGCCATATCCATCTGGATTTCATCGTGCCGCTGCTGCGCACTTCGTCCGCCGGCATGCGGCAAGCGGTCGGCGCGGTGGTGTTGCATACTCCGGTGCAGGGCTTTCTCTTTCCGCTCATTCAGGAATGGCCAACTCCCAGCCCCAGCGCCGAAACCATTCTGACGCGGCGCGACGGGGACGACGTGCTGTTCCTCAACGAACTGCGCCACCGCAAAGGCACCGCTCTCTCGTATCGCTTCCCGCTCGACGCGCCGCGACTGCCCGCCGCTGCGTCCATCCGTTCGGGCAATAAGGAAGCGGTAATGGAAGGCATCGACTACCGCAGTACCGCTGTCCTGGCCGTCGTGCGCCCGGTGCGGGGCACGCCCTGGCATCTGGTGGCGAAAATCGACCGGGATGAAGTGATGGCGCCCTTGCGGAAGCTGGTGTTCTGGGTCAGTTTGGTGGCCTTCTTCGCCATCGCCTGCGTGTCCGCCGCGGTGCTGCTGCTCTGGCGGCAGCGGCTGCGCACCTACCGGCTGGAAATCGCCGCCCATGCCTCCGGGGCTCTGCGCTCGCTTGCGGCTCGCCAGGAGGCCATTCTCGCCGCCGTGCCGGAAATCATCATGGAAGTGGACGCCGACAAGGTCTACAGGTGGGCGAATCCGGCGGGGCTCGATTTTTTCGGCGACGACGCGATCGGCAAGGAAGCCGCCTACTATTTTCTCGGCGAACAGGACACCTACGGGCTCGTCGAGCCCCTGTTCCGGGGCGACAAGGACTTGGTCTACCTGGAAAGCTGGCAGCGCCGCCGCGACGGCGCGCGGCGACTGCTCGCCTGGCGCTGCCGCGCGCTGGTCGGCAGCGACGGGGCCATCGCCGGCGCCCTGTCGTCGGCCCAGGACATCACCGAACGCAGGGCCGACGAACAGGCCCTGCAAGCCAGCGAGTCGCGGCTCCGCTCGGTGCTGGAAGGCGCTCCCGACGCGGTATTTCTGGTGAACGCACAAGGGCGTTTCGTGTTCGTCAACAGGAAAGCCACGGAACTTCTGGATTACCGAGCCGAGGAACTGCTGACCCTGGGCATCGGGGATATCGTGGCTGCCGAAGACCTGCAACGCGCCCTCGCCGCGCACCGGCAGGTTCACGAAGAGGGCGCGGCGCGTCTCGAACTGCTCGCCAAGCGCAAGGACGAAGGCCTGGTGCCGGTGGAACTCAACGCCGTACTCCTGCCGGACGGCCTTTCCTTCGGTTCCTGCCGCGACATCAGCGAACGCAAACAGAGCGAGGAACGCCTACGACTGGCCGCCACGGTGTTCGAAAATACCCAGGAAGGGGTTCTCATCACCGATGCCGATCAGCGCATCCAGATGGTCAACCGGGCGTTCTGCCAACTCACCGGCTATGCCGAGCACGAGGTGCTGGGCCAGACTCCCCGGTTGCTCCAGTCCGGCCGGCAGGGGGAGAGCTTCTACGCCGAGATGTGGGCCTGCCTATGCAACGACGGCCACTGGCAAGGCGAAATCTGGAATCGGCGCAAGAACGGCGATGTCTATCCCGAGCTCCTGAGCGTCAGCGCCGTGTACGACGGCGCCGGGCAGTTGACTCACTATGTGGGCGTCTTTGCCGACATTTCCCGCCTCAAGTCTTCCGAGGCACAACTGGAATTCCTGGCCCACCACGATCCCCTCACGGGCCTGCCCAACCGGCTGCTGTTGCTCTCCCGCCTGCAGCACAGCCTGGAGGTGGCGCTACGCGAAAGCGGCCGGTTGGCCCTGTTGATGCTCGATCTGGATCGTTTCAAGGACGTGAACGATTGCTACGGCCATCCCAGCGGCGACGAACTGTTGCAATTGGTCGCCGAACGGCTCTTGAACCGCGTGCGCCGCGTCGATACCGTGTCCCGGCTGGGCGGGGACGAGTTCACCGTGTTGCTGGAAGACTTGGCCCACCCCCAGGACGCGGCGCGGCTGGCCGACGAGATCATCAGCACGTTGAGCGAGCCCTGCCGCCTGTCCAACGGCGCCGAAGTGCGCATCGGCGTCAGCGTGGGCATCAGCCTCTACCCGGACAACGGCCAGACTGCGGTGGACCTGTTGCAGCAGGCGGACGCGGCTCTGTACCGGGCCAAGGCCGAGGGGCGGGGGTGCTTCAAGTATTTTTCCGACGAACTCACCCAGGCGGCGCGCGAACGCATCGAACTGGGATCGCGCCTGCGCCGCGCCATCGGCGAAAATCGCTTGCGGGTCCACTATCAGCCCCAGGTGGACATCGCCAGCGGCCGCATCGTCGGCGCCGAGGCGCTGGTGCGCTGGCAGGATCCGGAACATGGCCTGGTGCCGCCCGGCCGCTTTATCCCGGTGGCGGAAGAAACCGGCCTGATCGGCGAGATCGGCGCGTGGGTATTGCGGGAAGCCTGCCGCCAGGGGCGGGCGTGGCTCGATGCCGGCGTGCCGCCCCTCAAACTGGCCGTCAATCTCTCGCCGCATCAGTTCCGCCACAACGATATCAGCGCCACGGTAGCCGAGGTGCTGCGCGAGACCGGCTACCCGGCGGACTGGCTGGAACTGGAACTGACCGAGAGCGCTCTAATGGAGCGGGAAGAAGCCGCGGTGGAAATGCTCGACCGGCTTCGGACTCTGGGCATCCGCCTGGCGATCGACGACTTCGGCACCGGCTATTCCTCGCTGGCTTACCTCAAGAGCTTTCCTCTGGATGTACTGAAAATCGACAAGAGCTTTGTCGATGACATTCCGTTCCACCAGGACGACATGGAAATCGCCGCCGCCATCGTTGCCATGGGCCATACCCTGGGCTTCAAGGTGCTGGCCGAAGGGGTGGAAACCGCCGAACAATTGGCTTTCCTGCAGGGCAAAGGCTGCGATCTGTACCAGGGTTATCTCACCAGCCCCCCGCTGCCGCCGGAGGCGTTCGCCAAGCTGGTGAGGGGCGCCGCGGGGTGATTTGGTGGTTCGGGCGGTTCATCATGATAAATGATGGCCACCGTAATAAATTACGTTTTGAATTATGGCTTGGCATTCGCTAGATTGCCGCCCTTAGCGGGCAGCGCAACGCGCCGGAAAGTGCGACGCACGCATTGCCCGTGTATCAGGCGAAGTAGCGACAGGGGTTTTTCA
>DATDOO010000105.1:0-4512 GCA_035293245.1 Methylococcaceae bacterium | reverse complement strand
TTTTAGCGCGTTGACCCCGGACAGACCTCGGCGCGAGCTTGAGTTTGGATGACCCCCGAACCGGCGCCCACAAGCTGGCTCTGGTTCAGAGGCTGGCCGGGTTAAGCGGCCAGTGCGTAAGTTTCGTCGTTTGCGAATACTTAATTTGCAGCGTGTTTTACGAGGTCACCGCACCTCGGCATGCACCTCAGGGTTCGCGATCCGCGTCGAAGCCATGTCGCCCCCATTGGCTGACTGAGTAGACAGTATAGCGGCAAAAAAGTTGCTTGGGCGTCAGCGTTGCTTGAGCACGCGCTGTTTCTCCCGCTGCCAGTCGCGGTCTTTTTCCGTGGCGCGCTTGTCGTGCAGTTGCTTGCCCTTGGCCAGGCCGATTTCCAGCTTGGCGCGGCCCTTGCTCCAGTACATGGTCAGCGGAATCAGGGTGTAGCCTTTGCGTTCCACCGCGCCGATCAGCCGGCTGATCTGGCTGCGGTGCAGCAAGAGCTTGCGGGTGCGGGTAGGGTCGGGGTTGACGTGGGTGGAGGCGGAGGTGAGCGCCGAGATGTGTGCGCCGAACAGCCAGGCTTCGCCGTGCTTGAGGGTGACGTAGCTTTCCTTGAGCTGCAGGCGCCCGGCGCGCAGGCTTTTCACTTCCCAACCTTCCAGGACGATGCCGGCCTCGAAGCGCTCTTCGATGAAGTACTCGAACCCGGCCTGGCGGTTGACCGCGATGGTGGCGTTGGGCGCCTTGCTGTTTTTGTCTTTGGCGGCCATGACCGCTGATTCCTGACTGAAGAGAACGATTTTGCTATTTTACCCGCTTTGCCTCCCCTACCCCCATGACGGTCGTTCAGAAAAGCGCCCTGGTGCGCGTCCCGGCCAAGGTGATGTTCGCCCTGGTCAATGATGTGGAGCGTTACCGGGAGTTTTTGCCCTGGTGCCGTTCCAGTCGGGTTTTGCGCCTGCTGGAAGACGGCATGGAGGCGGAGGTGGAAGTTTCGCGCGCCGGTTTCCACTACACCTTCGCCACTCGCAACACCCTGGTGGACGAGCGTGAAATCCGCATGAGCCTGCTAAGAGGACCGTTCGATTCTCTGGAGGGGGTGTGGAGCTTCACGCCCTTGCGCGAGGACGCCAGCAAGATTGCCCTGGATTTGCGCTTCGAGATGTCCGGCAAGCTGGCCAGCCTGGCTTTCGGCGCGGTGTTCGGCCAGATATGCGATGCCATGGTCGCCGCCTTTTGCGAGCGGGCGAAACAAATGTATGGCTGAAGCGGTGCGCATCCGCGTGGAAGTGGCTTATGCCACGCCCAATGAGCAAGCCGTCCAGCCGCTTGAGGCGGAAGCGGGACTAAGCGTCGCCGCGGTCATCGAGCAATCGGGAATCCTGACCCGGTTTCCTGAAATCGACTTGGCCAGCACCAAGGTAGGGATTTTCGGCAAGGTGTGTTCCCTGGAGCACACACTCCGCGACGGCGACCGCGTCGAGATTTACCGGCCCCTGCGCGCGGACCCGAAGGAAGCACGCCGGGCGCGCGCCGCGAAAAAGGCGCGCTAAAGGTTTATTTGGAGTCGCTGGAGAACCAGCGCTTCATCCCGCCCCAAAGCGTATCGTCCAGGTCGCGCGGCGGAATGACCACCACCTCGACCTTGGGTTCGGGGACGACCAGTTTTTCCGGGGGGCGATAATCGCCCTGCACGCCGGTTAGCGCATCGTTTTCGAAAAACAGCGACAGGCGCTTTTGCTGGCGCTCCTCGCCGCCCGGCTGCACGGAATAGACGTAATCCCAGCGGTCGCTGTGGAAGGCGTCCACCAGGAGCGGTGTGCCCATGATGTAGCCCACCTGGCGCTTGTTCATGCCGGGCTGCAACTGGCCAATCATCTCCTCGGTGATGGCGTTGCCCTGCTGGATGTCGACCCGGTAAACGCCGGGCAGGGCATCCCTCACGCTGGCGCTGGCGCAGGCGCACAGCAGCGCGCTGGCGAGGCAGAGGACAAGGATGCGGGAGATTGACATGAAAAACGTATCGGATCGCGTGAATTTACGGGAAAATGATAACCCATTTGCCCCAACCAACACAGCAGGAGCGTTTGAGTGGAAAGCCAGGAAATTCGCAGCGCCGGCCTGAAGGTCACCCTCCCCCGGGTCAAGATTCTGGAGATGCTGGAGAATCGGGTTGGCGTGGATCGCCACCTCAGCGCCGAGGACGTGTACCGCAACCTGCTGCAGGAGGGGGAGGAAATCGGCCTTGCCACCGTGTACCGGGTTCTGACGCAGTTCGAGGCTGCCGGGCTGGTCAAGCGCCATCACTTCGAGGGCGGCGGTGCCGTGTTCGAGCTGAACCGGGGCGAGCACCACGACCACATCCTGTGCGTGAAGTGCGGCCGGGTGGACGAATTTTCCGACGAGGAAATCGAACGCCGGCAGAAGGAGATTGCTCAGCGCTTCGGCTATGCTTTGACCGACCACTGCCTTTATCTGTACGGCGTGTGCCCGCGCTGCCAGTCCGACTGAGCACCTGAAGACCCCATGTTCAAACCACTCATCGTATTCATCGGCCTGCGCTACACGCGGGCCAGACGGCGAACGCGCTTCATTTCCTTCATCACCTTCACTTCGGTGCTGGGCATCGCCCTGGGCGTGACGGCGCTGATCACCGTGCTGTCGGTGATGAACGGTTTCGAGGCGGAACTCCGGGAGCGCATTCTGGGCATGACCGCCCACGCCACCGTGTCCGGCGGTGACGGCGAACTGCGCGGCTGGGACGCCGTGGGGCCGCGGGTGGAGAAGAATCCGCACGTCCATGCCTGGGCGCCGTTCATCGAGGGACAGGTGATGCTCAGCGCCGAGCGGCGTGTCAGCGGCGCGCTGCTGCGCGGCGTGCTGACCGATTACGAGCCGCGCGTGTCGGAAGTGGCGCAACTGGTCAAGGAAGGCGAACTGGTCCGGCTGCAACCGGGCCAGTTCGGCATCGTGCTGGGCAAGGAACTGGCACAGTATCTGGGCGTCATCCTCGGCGACCAGGTCACCGTCATCACGCCGCAGCTCAACGCCACCCCCGCCGGCATCCTGCCGCGCCTGAAACGCTTCACGGTGGTGGGCATCTTCCAGGTGGGCATGTACGAATACGACCGCAACCTGGCGCTGATCCAGATGCAGGACGCCGGCAAGCTGTTCCGCATGGAGGATGCGGTTTCCGGCATCCGCCTCAAGCTGGACGACCTGTTCCACGCCCCCGCCATCACCCGCGATCTGGCCGAAATGTTGGGCGAAGCCTACTTCGTCAGCGACTGGACGCTTGCGCACAGCAATTTCTTCAAGGCCATCCAGACCGAAAAGCGCGTGATGTTCATCATCCTGCTGCTCATCGTCGCCGTGGCGGCGTTCAACATCGTTTCCACCCTGGTGATGGTGGTCACCGACAAGCGCGCCGACATCGCCATTTTGCGCACCCAGGGCATGACGCCGCTGGAAGTCATGGGGGTGTTCATGGTGCTGGGCACGGTCATCGGCGCCTTCGGCACCCTGCTGGGCGGTGTCGGCGGCGTGGCGCTCGCCTTGAACGTGGAGACCATCGTTCCCGCCATCGAGCGCGCCTTCGGGGTGCAGTTCATGCCCGGCGACGTGTACTACATCAGCCAGGTGCCTTCCAAGCTGGACTGGAACGACGTGGGCCGCATCACCGGCATGGCCTTCTTCCTGTCCCTGCTGGCGACGCTCTATCCCGCCTGGCAAGCCGGGCGCATCCGTCCGGCGGAGGAACTGCGCTATGAGTGACACGCCCGTGCTGGCCTGCGAACACCTGAGCAAGCGCTTCCACGAAGGCGGGCTGGACGTGCAGGTCCTGCGCAACGTCAATCTGCATGTCGGACACGGCCAGCGCGTCGCCGTCATGGGTGCGTCCGGTTCCGGCAAGAGCACCCTGCTGCATCTGCTGGGCGGGCTGGAACGGCCCAGTTCCGGCCGCGTCCTGCTGGAAGGCGAGGATCTGGCTTCCCTGAACGAAACCCGCCGCGCCCGCCTGCGCAATCGGGCGCTGGGATTCGTGTACCAGTTCCACCATCTCCTGGGCGAATTCACGGTACTGGAAAATGTCGCCATGCCGCTCCTGATTCGCGGCGACGCCATCGCCGGGGCGCGCGAGGATGCGCGCGAGATTCTGGTGAAGGTCGGACTGGAAAAGCGCCTGGAGCACAAACCCGGGGAACTCTCCGGCGGCGAGCGCCAGCGCGTCGCCATCGCCCGCGCCCTGGTCACCCGCCCTTTGTGCGTGCTGGCCGACGAGCCCACCGGCAACCTGGACAGCCGCAACGCGGAACAGGTTTACCAATTGCTGCTGGAACTCAACCAGTCCCTCGGCACCAGCCTGCTGGTCGTCACCCACGACCCGCATCTGGCCGGGCAGATGGACGTGATCTGGCACATGGAAGACGGCCATCTGCGGAAATGACATGGCGGCGAGCATCGACGACGAATTCATCGCCCGCGCCGACGAACTGATCGCGGCGGGCGCCTACATCCACGAACGCGGC
>DATDOO010000104.1:0-28647 GCA_035293245.1 Methylococcaceae bacterium | reverse complement strand
ATTTGCGGCGTCGCTTCGCGCAAGGCGGCCGCGTAGGGAATTTTGAGCAGCGAGCCGGGCGGATGGCGGGTTTTCTGGTCGCCGCCCGCCTCCAGCACCCGCCCCGACAGCAAACTGACCAGAACGTACGCGATGCTGCCGGAATGGCCGAGCGGCGCGCCCAGCAGTTTCTCCAAATCCGGCGAAATCGCACAGGCTTCCCGCGGCCAGCCGTCGCGGACGATGAGGCGGGCCAGCACCGAAGCATTGTCGCCGCGTAGCGCCGCCCCCTCGCGCACCGTGGCACGCAGGCGCTCCAGTGCGGCGCTGTCGGGGGGCGCGGCTTGAGCCGGGTCGGGCAGTTCGCCGCTGAAATTCATGGCGGCCGCTTCTTCCGCCCATAAAGGCAGCTTGCCGCCGCAGGTGCGGAAGCTGGCTTCATGCATCAGTTCATGGCGCAAAAACACGCGTGCGCCGATCTCGCCCTGGGGATGGGGACGCAGAAAAATGTTGCCCGGCCGCCAGCCCCCGGCGTGCCGTCCACTCACGTCGCCGCCGGTGAGCGCCGGGAACACCCGCACCGGCTCCGCCTCGCCGGGAATGCTGTAGCCCAGCCCGCCCAGTTCGGTTAGCGCCGCCCGTCCGGCTTCCGTCAAATCCGGTTGCTGGGCCAGAACGCCGAAAAACAGGATGGCGGCGCCCGCTTCGCGCAAAGTGGCATAGAACGGCGGCTTCCCGTTCACCTAGGCGATCCGACGCGGATCGAACCACTGCACCCGGTTGCGCCCGGTCTGCTTCGCCAGGTACATGGCCTGGTCGGCATGGCGCAGCAACAGGTCGGGATCGCTGTCGTCCCGGGGGTAAAGCGAGACGCCGACGCTCGCGGAAACGGCGACGGCAGCACCGTTGTCCAGCGCATAGGGTTGGGAGAGGGCGTCGATGATGCGGGCAAGGATGACGTTGCACTCGTCTTCCGAGTCCAGGTGGGTCAGCAGGAAGACGAATTCGTCGCCGCCCAGCCGCGCCGCCGAATCCGAGGCCCGCAGATGGGACTGAATCCGCTCTGCGACCGCCGTCAATACCTGGTCGCCCGCCCGGTGCCCATAGCGATCGTTGACCGGCTTGAAGCCGTCCAGATCCAGGTAGCAGACCGCGACCAGGCTATTGCTGCGGGCAGACAGCGCCAGGGCTTGCTGCATGCGGTCCGCCAGCAGCAGGCGGTTGGGCAGTTGGGTCAGCGCGTCGTAATAGGCCAGGTGTTCGATTTTTTCCTGGTGGTGCTTGCGTTCGGTGATGTCCGAAAACAGGGCTATATAGCGGCTAATGGCGCCGGATGCGTCCTTGATGGCGCTGATGGTGATGTCTTCGGCCAGCAGGCTGCCGTTTTTGTGCCGGTTCCAGATTTCGCCGTGCCAGTAGCCGGTTTCGAGCACCGACTGCCACAGTTCGGCATAAAACTCCTGGCCGTGGTGCCCGGACTTGAGCAGGCGCGGCTTGCGGCCGATGACTTCGTCGCGGCCGTAACCCGTCAAGCGCGTGAAGGCCAGATTTACGTCGAGGATATCGGTGTCGGCGTCGGTGATCACGATCCCTTCCGCCGCTTCCTGGAACACGCTGGCGGCCAGGCGTAGCTGGGTTTCCGTGGCCTTGCGCTGGGAAATGTCGCGCACCACGCAGCAACGTAGTTTCTGCCCATCCAATTCGGCCAGATTGGCGCTGATTTCCACGTCGAGAATGGCGCCGTCCTTGCGCCGCTGGCGGGTCTCGAAGGTTTCTTCCCGGTTGGGTTTGCTGTGGAATCGCTCCAGCAACTGCTCGCGCGTCCACTGCACGTCCCAGTCCCAGACGTGCAGCGCGTGGGCTTCTTCCAAAGAATAGCCCAGCAGGTCGGCGTAGCTCTGGTTCATTTCCTGCACTTTGCCGTCCATGTCGAGCACGACGATGCCGTCCTTGGAGGTATCGAAAATGAGTCGCCTGCGCTCAGCCTCTTCCGCCAGCGTTTGTTCGCTGCGCTTGCGCTCGGTAAGGTCGTGCCAGATGGCGGCGAAGTAGTCGCGCCCGCGCAGGTGGATGATGCGGTTGCTGATGTCCATGAACCGGCAGGAGCCGTCCTTGCAGCGATGCGGGTTTTCGAAGTGCAGGTCTCGATGCGTGCGCCGCATGGCCTGCACTTTGTCGTCCACCTCGGCGGGGGTGAATACGCCTTGAATGTCGTAGAGACTCAGCCGGGCGAACTCTTCCCGCGTGTAGCCCAGCACGGTGTGGGCTGCGGCGTTGAATTCGGCGAACTTCAGGGTTTCCGCGTCGATGAGCACGATGGCGTCGGCCGCCTGATTGACGATGGCGCTGTAGATTTCTTCCCGTTCCCGCAACGCTTCCTCCATTTCCCGGCGCTCGGTGATGTCCTCGACGATGCCGGCCATTCCGACGCTGTTGCGCTGGGCGTCCCGGCGGTGTTCGCCGTCGATGCGCAGCCAGCGGATGCAGCCGTCCGCGCGGCGGATGCGGCATTCGAGGCTGACGTTTTGAAGGTTTTCCATGTCCTTGCGGAAACTGGCTTCCACGTGAGGCCGGTCTTCTTCCAGCACATGTTCCAGAAAAGTTTCGTAACCCCATTCCGGCAATGGCTGTTGGTAACCGAAGAGCCGATCGTGCAGCGGCGAACGGAACACGGCGCGGTGCTCGGGATTCAACTCCCAGACCCCGATGTTGGCGGACTCCAGAACAAATTCCAGCCGATTTTCGGTCTCCTGCAACAAGCGTTCGGCCGCCGTCCGCGCCGCCGCTTCCTCGGCCAGCCGGCGGTTGGCCGTTTCCAGTTCGGTTCGGCTGGGCATTGCCAGCGCCCTGGGAAGCAACGGCCAGATCAGCACGGCCGTAGACAGCGACACGGCAGCCGTCGTGGCCTTTACCAGCCCTTCGGCCCAGTAATCGGGATGCCAAATCGTCCATACCCCCAGGGCGTGCGTCGTCCCGCAGCCCAGGATGAACAGGCTGAACAAGACGAACATTCGCCGGTAAGGCAGATCCCTGCGGCGGCGCACGAAATACAGCAGGGCGAAAGGAATGGAGTAGTAGGACAAAGCCGTCGCCGAATCGGCGATCACGTGCACCCACAACAGGACCGTGCTCCAGGCGAAGCAATACCCATGCGGCAGAAAGTCGCCGCCCACGCTGCCGGGAAGCGACATAAACTCGTTCCACGCCATATGCCGTACCTTTTATTGTAGTTCTACAGCTTTGGAGCCGACCGGCGCGTCCTGGCGAAAAGGGTCAGGAAAATCGCTCCAAGGCGATTTTAGTCGAAGCGGGCTTTGACTGATGCGGCGTTTCGGCAGACCGTTCGCGGGATTGGGACGGCGCGCGCGCCAAGGCCTCGCGAACCCAGGCGTTCGGGGCGGCGGCGAGAAATCCGCCGGGCCTCCAGTCCACATTACCCCGCAAATACAAACGTCCCCTCGGACGGATTGCCGCACATGGGCGAACGGGAGTATAAGCGGGTCTGGGCGCTTCTCCCTATGGCAAACAGGTACGAATGAAAGGGCCGGAAAAAGGGAGAGACGCTGAAAATCGCGACGGATTTTCATGCAACACCTATCGGCCGCCGGCTAAAGCGACTAGCCGATCAACGCCGGGAAAACAACCAAAAAACGGAGAAAACCCATGCCGAAATACTGTTCCGCCTGTGGCGCCAAACTGCCGGAGGGAAGCACGGCCTGTCCGGCCTGCCACAAGACCGAAGAAGGATCGCCCGTTTCCACGGCAAGCAGCGGCCTGAGCACCCATGTGGCCTCCGCGCTGTGTTACATCTGGATCGCCGCCATCGCCTTCCTGCTCATCGAACCCTACAACAAGGTCAACGACATACGCTTCCATGCGTACCAGGGGCTTTTTCTCGCGGCAATCTGGTTTGGGGGTTCCGTAGCGCTGGAGTTCATCCCGCTCCTCGGCTGGATGGTTCTCCCTTTCTGGTCCCTGGTGATGGTGGTGATCTCCATCGTCTGCGCCGTGAAGGCCTACCAGGGCGACAGGCTGAAACTACCCGTCATCAGTGAAATGGCCGAAAAACAGGCCACGGGCAAATAGCAGTCGGCTGGCCCCCGAGAAGGCTCAGGGGCCGGTTGGAAAAACGCGGCTGGCGGCGCCACGTTGGGTCATTGGTGCAATCCGCGACGATTTCCTTGCCTCGTAGCGTCTTCAGCGGAACCGTTCCGCCGGTTTTTTTGATAATGCCGCCAGCCGAAAATGGCGGCGATCAACGCCAGCCCCACGCCCAGGTAGCCGATCAGATCGGCCAGATTGACCAGGCGCCGGTCATCGGCAAAATTCAACACCACGGGACCTGGAACCCTCCAGAAATCCAGGGCCGGGAAGAAAATCCCGCTGATCATCGTCACGAAAATACTGATCAAAATCCCGGCCGCGGCGGAAAACGCCCAGGCGCTAGCGTGCCCGGTGATATCCGTTTGCCGCGCCAGACGACGGACGATCAGCAGCGCGACAAAACTGGCCACGCCCATGACAAGAAAGGTCTGCAGCAGATTCAAGCCGGGCGGCATCTGCCAGTCGCTCAAGGCACGCGGGTGCGTCAACGTCTCCGAAAAGAATACGCGGTACGCCGCCAGCAACTTGAATATCACGTCCGTCCCGGTCGCGAAAAGCGCGGACCAGAAGACCATAGAATAGAAGCGGAATGTGGAAATGCGGCCCTTCAAGCGCGCGGGATGTATACCCTGCCGACGTTTGACAAACCGCCAGGCCATCACGATGGCGCCGCCCACGCCGGTCCCCGTGAGTATCCCGAGCAAAATCCACAAGCCGACAAAAACCGAAGCCGGGATCGCCACGGCGGGTTTGGCCGACGCCACCGCCGCTGCCGCGGCGCAATCGTCCGGCCCGATACCGAGCACCGCCGACAGGAAAAAAACTCCGAGCAGGACGGGGCATCTACACCGTCCGAAACGTCTGTAGCCAGCGACAGCAGCCAGTGGGTGCTTTGCGTTCATGGTACGAATCGCCCTTTGCCGGCGAGTCCGGTGGGCTCTGACCACTCGACTCGCCTCGAATAACCGGTATCAGCGACTTTTCAACGTGCCAGATCGCATATCCATCCGGCGCGTTGCGGCCCTCCGAATCCGTGGTGCGCGGCGCGCATCCTTCTGAACTCCAATCCAGAGTGTTTCAGTAGGATAATTTAGCAAAAGGTTGGAAAAAGAGGTAGTCGCTCGGCGTACCGGGCTATCGGGCGTTGCGATAGCCGTGTTCACGAAATAGGCGCTCGTCTCGGCAGTCTGTCGGCAATGCCCACTTCGCCGCCTCGATAGAAGATTGCAGGAACGAGCACAGTGGCGCGCAACTTTTGGGCTTCCCCCGAAATTCAGCCACGCCCTGAAAAATGGGCATCGTTTATGGCATCAATCGCACAATTCCCGTTTGGCCAAATCGATCCACTCACGGTGATAGCGTGCGTAATGCCGCCCTTGCCTTTTTGCATTGGCTACGATTTCCTTTAACAAGGACTGCGCGTCATCGAAAAGTCCCTGTTTTTTTAACCAAACCGCATGGCGATATTTGGGTTCCGGCCCTGGATAATACGACGACAAAGCCTCGTACTCCCGAGCCGCACCAGGATCGTCGAGCGCATCCAACGTTTTCGCATAAAGCAAATGGCCTTCCTGGGACTTGAAATCCGGATTGGCGGCGATGACTTGGTCAAGCAATTCCTTGGTTTTGCCATAATCTTCCCTGCCGAAATGAGCGAACGCCCGCTTCAGCATAATATGTGGATCATTGGCATAGAGCCCTGTTTGCGCCCGATCGTAAAGCGCCAGGGCTTCATCGTAACGATTCATGTCCATCAGGGCGTCGGCCAATCTCAGACCGTTTTCCATCGTGCTGGAGAGCTCATACAGCCGTAAGCGTTCCCGCACCAATTTGCCCGGATCGACGCTACGCAGAATCGCTCCAGCCATTGCTCTGCCTTCCCTGCTACGGAATAAGCTTGGCAGGACTTCGAGCAATACATAAGCGATACCACCGACCAGCGGAAACAACAGGACAATCCAAATCCAGAGACGGTCCTGCCCACTTCGGACAATATGAATAACTAGAAAAACCTGTATAGCAATAGATATGACGAGAATCGACATGTTTACCCTCCTCCTTATTGGCCAACGGTGGGGCCGGGTAGGATGCACGGAGGAAGGAAGCGTATCTGTCGATCGCGACTGGTGCGCTTCCCTTCGCTCTGTATATCCATCGGCCGTTTTTACCAACATCTAACTCGTAAGATACTCGCAGTCCTGTAGGGTGGGCACCGCCCACCGTTATCCAGTCCTTCAACGTCGATTATGGTGGGCGGTGCCCACCCTACCCGGCTGGATCATATAACCAGCGTAGGTGCGAATAGCGAAGCGTATTCGCACGCATGAAAGCCTCTTTCCTCCGATTACGCTGCGCTAATCGGAGCTACGCGGGCTGGAGACTCTTGAAACCTTGCCCCCTTTGCCCGTCAACTGGCAGCTCTGTGGGCCGGATTCCCCAAAGAAAAAACAATACTTGGTCCAAGCTGCGTTTGGAGGATCAATTAACAGTGACTTCGCAGAATCGGCGGTAGCGAAACGACATGTGCACGTAAGACCGCCCTTCTCGTCCTGAGAAACACTGGCAGTAATTTCGAAGCGCGGCCTAGATTCTGCGATTAGATTTCTTTCATCCACGAGCTTGAAAGCCTGAGCAGACCTTTCTGCCGCACCGTTCTTGATGTCGGACACCAAGTATCCTTTGAATTTATTAATGCTCGTTCCATCGAAATTAAAAACCTTTCTTATTGACCCGTTGGCTGGAGAATACTTGTATATTGCGTGGCTACAGTTTGCAGTGCTCCAGTTATCGCAAAAATCAATTTCTGGCACGTCATCACCATCGATGTCATAGAACCGGGCATCAAAATAGTCTGCTAGCGCCAACAAAGTCTTTTCACCACCCGATCTTCTTTCCTTAATCAATACCGTTACATTTACGAGACCATCGGAGATACATTCATTTATCAGTATTGCCAAGGAAGTGCGATTGCCATAAAGATGAGAGGACTTCTCCTTTGTCTCGCATTTCGATGCTGCTTGCGAGGCAGTAAACGTCACCGCAAGGAGAATGGCAAACACGCATGGTAGAAGTGGCCGCCGCATAATGAGCCCTAACGTAAAGCTAACCGGGCGCGGCACGGAAAGCTGACAAATAAAACCGCATTATAACCGCGCTCCGGTTGAGCACCATGTTAGGCGATTGGCGGAAGTACTTCTTGAAACAGTATCCCAAGCAACTGCCCGCCTTCTGGCCGACTCCAGTCCTGAGCAAGTTCAGCCATGAGCGTGTTTGTCGCAGTAAGCACCACTCCCTCGCGTTCCATGCGCCGCCGCGACATATCTTCGGAAAGTTCGTAAGGCGACCCGGAAGCATCTATAACTGCTTGCACATGGTAGCCCTCGCGGCAGGCACTGATTGCCGGAAATACCAAGCACACGTCGGTGGTCACACCAGCCATTATGAGATTCCTGCGGCCTGTCGCTTCGACAGCTTTCTTGAAGTTCGAATCATTCCATGCGTTGACAATGCCAGCACGCTGGATTCTGGCAGCGAAAGCTTCCGGAAGAATATGTTCAAGCTCCGGCAGCAATGGTCCCTGGACGTTCCGTTCCTGTGAACTCGTGAGGACGACGGGAATGTTTAGTATCTTGGCTGTTTTAGCGAGAGCCAGCGTGTTTCGCTTGACCAAATCAACGGGGATATTCTTGATGAGCTTCATCGTCCCCAGTTGATGGTCGATGAGCAAGAGCGCACTGTCAGCGGGTGAAAATGTACCAATCATTTTGCGATCCTCCTTTTAAGGTGAAAGTCCTGTAGGGTGGGCACCGCCCACCGTTATCCAGTCCTTCAACGTCGATTATGGTGGGCGGTGCCCACCCTACCCGACTGCCTTGGTGTCCTTATTGCCGGGCAGCAGGATATATGAGTTCTTATCAGCCGTTGCGCCACTAATAGAATCAACCCTTACGGTGAATTGAGGCTGCACTGTTGCGCACCCGGATATTAGGAGCGCACCCAAGACAAGGCTTGTTAGTGCAATTTTGGCTCTCATTGATGATCCCCTTTGAGTTCAACAGTTGATTAAACAGAATCCGGTATATCGGCGCTATACGGAATCCGTATAGCACGGCGCATATGGAGATTGTGCAATCCTTTTGTGCCGCTGGATGCCTATCTCGCCTCCACCCGCGCCGCCCCAGTATTCCCCCGAATACTCTCGTCATACATGTCGAAAGCCCGGGCCGGGGGTATAGTGGCCTTGCCGGCGTGGTTGACGCGCCAGACCTGGTAGAGGCGGAATTCGCCGCCGGGTGCGATTTTGGCGGCGCGGGTGGTTTTGTCGGGGTAGCGCAGGGTTTGTTTGACGGAGTTCCAGTAGCTGTCTTCCTTGGGCTGGATTTTGGCATCGGCCAGGTAGGTGGCGTCGGCTTCGAGGCCTTCGGCGAAGGAGGGAATGCCGTCTTCGATGACCAGAAACTGGCTGGGCTGGGCTCCACCGCGCGCAGCGGGAGGGCGTTTGACGCGTACTTCGCTGACGATCAGGTCGCCGATGTGGAGGGACTGCTGCGCCTCCCTCACCCTGCCCTCTCCCGGAGGCAGAGGGTTCCCAGCGGAGGGATCGGAGGATGAAGGAGTCAAATCCAAGGACCCGCTCCCCGTGGCGGTGATGCGCCGGAAGGTGCGCTCCACGCTGAGGCCCTTGGAGTGGGGAGCGACGGAGGCGAAGGGCACGTCGGCGTTGATGTACGCATAGGCCACTTCGCCCTCCGCCAGGCCTTCCAGCCGGATTTCGCTTAAGCGTTCCGCCCCACCGGGGTCTTTGAGACGGGCGGTGTAGCCGCCCGGTATGCGCTCCAGATCACCCAGTCTGGCGCCGTCCTGGGCGTAGGCTGCAATTTTCCGCCCGTCCGCCTGGTCCTTGGCGGCTTGCGCGGCTTCCTTGCCGAGCAAGCCGCGGCTGTTGAAGATGACCTGGGCGGTGTCGAAGGTGGAGGTCCAGTAGCCGTTTTTCATGGCGTCCAGCAGCCAGGCTTTGCCCTTGGCTTCGAGGTCCGGTTTGAGGTTGCCGGAATTTTCCAGCACGCCTAAGGCGCTGGAAAGCTGGCCGGCTCCGCCGAAACCGAAGCCTAGGGCGCGGTACATTTCGGCATCGCCGCTGCTCCAGGCGGCGGGGTCGAAGCGGGCCAGGGTTTTCTGCAACCGGGTTGCCAGTTCCTGGCGCACTGCCTTGTCCTTGAATTTCTGGCTGAAACTGCTCCACGACTTGTCGTTGTGGGCCGCGAGCAGACGCAGGCTGTTCACCAGGTCGGCCAGACTCGCGTTGGGGTTTTTGCGCACGTTCTCCACGAAGGCGATTTGCTGGTCCCAGGGTTGCTGGTAAATGTCCAGTTCGGCCAGGCGGGCCAGCACGTAGCCGTTGTTCATGCCGCTGTTTTTGCCGGGCTGGTCGATCCGCCCGCCCAGCCATTCGCTGCCCTTGTCGAAGGCGCGGGCGGCGCCTTCGATTTGCAGTTCCTGGGCGATTTTGAGGGCATACAGCGCCGTCACGGTCACCGGCTCGCTGGCCTCGCTGTCGGAAGGCCACAGGCCGAAGCCGCCGTCGGCTTTCTGGTTCTGGACGATTTTCCTGATTCCGAGTGCGGCGTTGGCTTCCGCCTTGCCGAGCACCGGCGCCAGCGGGCCGAGCGCTTCCCGCTGGATACCAGCGTGCTTGAGCAAATCCAGCAGCACCAGGTTGGGCACGGTGCTGTGCACCAGTTGCTCGGTGCAGCCGTAAGGGTATTGCACCAGCGTGGCCGCCGCCTGCAGCGCCGCACCCAGCAGGCCGGAACTGACCTGGATTTGCAGCGAACGCACCTTGCCGCTGTCCGGCAGGTCGGTGCGCAAAATACTCCCCTCTTGCTCGCCGGCGAACACCTGTTCCAGCGCGGCGGATTTCAAGGGAATCTCGAATTCCTCCGCGCCGCCCACGTGGACGTTTTCCTGAGGCTTCAGGGCGATTTTCACGCTCCCTGCCCCGCTGCCCTCGCCCGCAGCCACGCGCAAGGGCCACAGGGCTTCGCCCTTTTCGGTCAGGGTGAATTTCCGGGCCGGTCCTCCCGAGCCCTCACCCCCGCCCGCTCCCGTGGGGAGAGGGGGCAGGAGATCCAGACCACTGGTCACTTCCACATCGGCGTCCAATCCCACCGCCTGGGGCAGATGGTTGACCAGCTTGAGCCTGACGGTGGCTTCCTCGCCTTCGCGCAGGAACTGGGGCCCGAGCATTTCGGTCGATATGTCGGTGACGGTGCGGAACTTGCCGGTGGTCTCGCCCACCCGACCCTCCTGGTCCGCGGCGATGGCGGTGACCAGCCACTCGGTGACGTTGGCCGGCATGTCCACCGTGACCGTGGCCCGGCCCTGGGCGTCGGTGACCACGTGGGGGAACCAGCCGGCGGTGTCGCGCATGGCTTTTTTCGCCAGCTTGCTCTGGCTCTTGAGGGCGCTCAAGGCAAAGTTTGGCTTTTTCAGCAGGTCGGCGTAGCCGTAGCCTTGCAGTTCGTCGGAGTAGAAAGTGGACAGGTTGATGCGTTGTAGCGGATAGAAAAAGTCGAAAATGCCGGGGCGGAATTCCGCCTGCACGGCGTACACGGCCCGGTCGACGATGGACACCGCCAGTTCGGTGTTCGCCGCCGGCTGGCCGTCGGAGTTTTTCACCTCGAAGCGCACCTGGGTGGGCTTGAGCGGTTCGGCTTCCATGCGGTCCGGGGCGATGGCAATGGCCAGGCGCTTTTCTTTGGGAACGATGCGGAAGCCCAAGGTCTTTTCCTGGTACTTGCCGCCCGCCACCGGCACGGTGACGGTGTGATAGAAGCCGGTGCCGTATTCCGGTTTGGCCGTGACTTCGAACCAGCGGCTGCGCCCCTGAACGGACGCGCCCTGGGTATGGAAAATCTTCGCCCCGGCGATCGTTTCCCATACCGGCCCGGATTCGTTTTTCCCCCAGCCCTTGGGCAGCAAGGCGAACACCTTGGCGGTGTCGCCGGGACTGAGCACGGTGGTCGGTGTGTACAACTCCAGTTCCGGGTTGTCGGCCACCGCCTCCCCCTTATCGCCAGCCACGATGAGCCAAGTCGGCAGCGACTGGCTGGGCTGAGTCATGGCCTTGCCGTCCAGGGTTTCCAGCCGGGCGACGGCAGTAAGCCGGCCGCGAGCCGTAAGCGCCGGCACGGCCAGTTCCAGGCGGCCTTGGACGTCGGTGGTGAACGGCAGCTTGACCAGGCTGCTCGCTGGACTGCCCGGCTGTTCCAGACTCACGTCCACCACGCCGGCGCCGTTGGGCGCGGGCTTGCCGTCGGCATAACTGGACTGGATGAGCAGCTTCACGTCCGCATCGCCGGTAGCGGCGACGGTTTTGCTGAAGCGCAGGGCCGGCTGGGCTTCGGACAGGGTGGCGTAGATGTTTTCCGTGAGAATGGCCTGGCCGCCGGCGTGGTCCTGGGCGCGCACCATGAGGGTGTAAATCCATTCCTGGGGCGCTTTGTCCTTGTCGCTCGCCGGCACGGTGAACTCGTATGCCGCGTCGCCGCCGGCGTCGATGGCCGGCGCGCTCTCCCAGGTGTTGGCGGCCTCCGTAGCTTCGCGCTGCTCGATGGAGCTGAACAGGCGCTGGGGTTGGGTCAAAGGCGAGGCGGACTTGACCTGGCCGAAGTAGTCGTTGCCGGCGGACAGGCCGCCGCCGGCTTCGGTAACGAACTGGGGCGCCTCGAATTTCTTGCGGTACAGGAACACTTCGAACTTGGTGTCCTGGGGCGAACCGCCGCTGTAACGCTTGGCGCGGAATTTCACCGTGAAGGGCTGGCCCGGCGTGACCACGGGGCTACGCTCCACGAGTTCCAGGTAGAAAGTGGGTTTCACGTAGTCGCGCACCCGGAACTCGCCGCCGTAAGGTTTGCGGTCCACCTCGGCAATCAGGCGGTACAGGCCGGGTGCCTGGGCTTCTTCCAGGTCGAACTTGCCGCTGAAGGAGCCGAATTCGCTCAAGGGGACGGTCGCCTGCAAGCCGCTGGCGGCGCCGTCGGCCTGGATGAGGGAAACATTGGCCTGACTGGACTGGAACTGGGGGACCTTCAACTGGCCGTTGGCGAACGCCCGCACGACGCCCTTGTAATGAAAGGTATCGCCCGGCTTGAAGATGGGCCGGTCGGTGACCACGAACACCGAGTCGTCCTTGGTCTGGGTGGGCAGGAAATCCGTGGCGGTAAGGGCTTCGCGGCCCGAGGACGGGATTTGCACCTTCACCACCAGCTTGCCGTCGAGCACGCCTTCCGGATTGGCGAAAGCGGTTTCGCCGTCGGCGTCGGTGGCGCCGGGCAACGCGAGCCACTTGCCTCGACCGTCGCGGTAGCTCACCTTGGCCCCGCTCACCGGTTCCAGACCGCGGGACATGACCCGCACCAGCAACTGCTCGCTGGACTGCTTGACTTGCACGGAGACGCTGGACACCTGAATCAGGCACTGGGCTTCGGTTTTGCCCTGCACCGCCTGCACCAGGTAAACACCGTCCGGCAGCGGATCGAGCACCAGTTGCCGCACCTTGTAGCGGTCTTCGTTCCAGCCGCCCTGCCAGAACCACCAGCCCAGGTCCTGGGCCGACTCGCCGCCTTTCTGCAAGTCCAGGACGGTTTCGCGCGTCACCTCGAAGCCGGAAGGCGGGGCGACGATGATTTGCTCCGGCACCGACGCCAGATCGTCGTCGGTGGTGCTGCGGATGGCGCCGCTCAAGGGAGTGCCCTGCAGCGACTTGCGGAACTCCGTGTCGAGCAGCCTGCGGAGCAGGCGCAGGGGCGATTCGGTTTGGTTCAGCCCCTTGACGAAGTAATGGCCGGGATTGAGCTGACTGACCGGCTCTTCGTAACTGCGGCTGATGTTGAGCTGGCCGTCGAGGAACTTCTCCAGGTTTTTCGGCCGCAGCACCCGCACGATCATGGGCTTGTCGGTGGCGGTGAAATCCAGGCGCACCTTGGGTTGCTCTTCGCTGGAAAAGCTGTGCTCGGCGGTCAGGTAGAAGGGGCTGGCGGCGTGGGCCGGGAATACGGCCAGGAGCAATAAAACAATGTAGGGTGGGTTGGACGCGCGTCTCCATCGAGACCGAATCCCGGCTCCGGCGTTGGCGCGCGTCCTAACCCACCGATCGGCCTCAATGGTCGCGGCGAGGCCGAATGGTGGGTTACGGCGCGCAACGAAGCTTCGGCAAAAATTCAGCCATGACGGTTTCGCGCGCCTAACCCACCCTACGCAAACCGCGAAGACCCCAAGCACTACGGAAACGAAGGCAATCATGGCGCAACTCCTTGGGTCACGGCGAAGCCGTCCAGGGTGACGGTCTTGCCTCCGCCGGCCTTGCCGGCATAGGCGAAGATGGGCAGGCCGCGGAAGATCTTTTCGCCATCCTGGCGCATGGCCGCTTTGGCATTTTCGTAGTCCTGCTTCCAGCGCGGTTCGAAATCGCCCAGGTCACCGCTTTGCGCGCCCCCGGCCAGAAAAAGTTCGCGCAACCCGGCGCCGGGATTGACGAATGTGGCCAACTGGGACGATTGCAGACGCGCTTTGTGCGCGCCGCGTTCCCAGTCCAGGATGGACAGGGACTGGCGGGCGCAGGATTCCTTCATGCGGGTCAGGAGTTTTTCCGAGGTGGCCGCCAAAAACAGCGTACCGCCGGCGCAGTCGGCGCCGAGATCGGGTTTGGCGAGGTACTGGCGAAAGCCTTCCGCGGTTCCGAGGGCATTTTGAGTCGCCACCACGATACCCACCTGGCCGGACTGCGGCTGCGCAGCGTCGAAGTCCCACAGCAGCGCAAAGCCGCTTTCCGGCGGGTCGCTCGCTGCCGTATCGTCCGGGCCTTCGGTGACCAGTTTGCGCCAGTCTTCCGTCGTCATGCCCGGCGGCAGGTGGTAGCTGGTGGCCACCGCGGCAAACACGTCGTGGGGGATGGCGGCAAACACGCCTTCGAAGATTTGCGGGTGCAGGCGCCGGGCAAACTTGCCCGCCGGCACACTCAACGCGCCCGGTTTTTCTCCCTTCAGTTGAAAAGCGTAAGTGGCATCCCACACCTGGGCGTCGGCCATGACCGGCCAGACATGGTCCACGAAGGCTTCCGCCCGCACGGTGAGGGCCAGCGGCGCGTCAGGCAGGCCGCCGCTGGGAGGCGTCAGGCTGTCGATGACGTTGAGCAGCGCTTCCAGGCCGTTGGCTACATACACGCGCCCCTCGTGGCGGGTGAGAAAGATGCGCTGCAGGCCGATACGCATTTCCAGCACCGGCTCCTGCAGCCTGGCGACGCGATAACCGTTCTGCGCCAAAGTGGCCGCGATCAGCGGCAGGGAGCGGGCCGCGAATGGGCTTTCCTCGTGCACGAAGGACAGCACGAAGCCCTTGCGGCCATGGGAAATGTCGTAGTGAAACTGGGCGTGGGCGGCGATGGCCTCCCGGAGCAGGCGGGCCATGAATTCGCCTTCCAGGCCTTGCAGATTCAAATCCTCGGCGCGCACCTTGAGGCTGTGCAGCGGTTCGAACAACAGCCCCTGGAAAAACCGGCCGGCGACGAATTCCTGCGCCTCGGGATTGGAGTCGAACCAGTCGAGAAACGCCTCGCCGTCCACGAAATAGAGGGTCAGCGCGATGGGATGGCGCTTCACGTACCAGGTAGCGACCTTGGGACAGTCCGCCGGCCGCTTCCGCCCGGAACCGGAAGTGCTATCGTCGTCGCCGCCGGTCAGCGCCGGGCAGCGGTCGTCCGCGCCGGGCGCTGCGCCGGCATCGGCGATGCGGGAACCCCCGGCGTCCAGTTCGTTACCTTCGGCATCCCTGAGCTTGACCACCAGATCCAGGATCGGCAAATCTCCCCGCGCCAACTGGCCCAGGGGAGCTTCGGTCGTCTTGCGGATCAGGAAGGTCCCGGCGAGGACGAGGACGGCCAGGACGATGACCAGATAAACGATGCGCCTTTGGGTTTGAGACGTTTCCATTCGTACACTCCAAGGAAATGGGGATTATCTGGGCGGGGTATCCACACCGGATCGGGAGATTCCATGAGTTCGCCGGCGCGGATGACCCGCACCTGGGCGTCTGCTCCCCGGGCGCCGTTATGGTAGACGGCCAGACTTTCCGGATTGCCTTCGACGAACATCATGAGATGGTAAGGCTCGCTGTTTTCCAGCGGTTTCTGGTAAACCAGCAAGTCGCCGCTTTGCGCGTCTTCGACGCGGTCGGATTTTTTGCGGAAGTTGTAGCCGATGAGGGTCTCGGCGTCGGCAAACGGGCTGTAACGGGGCCGGCCGTCGGCCTGCAATCCGGTCTGCCAGAGTCCGGGAAAACGGGCGAAAAGCTGGCGCGAACGCTCGGACAACTGCGGCAGGTGCAGACCAGCGGGCACGCCCAGCTTGGCTTGGCGCTTGAAGGTACGTTCCTGCAGCGCGGACCGGTAGGCGAAACGCACCAGGCCGGCGCAGTCGCGTTGTTTCTCTTCCCACAGCGGGCTGAGCCGGCGGGCCTGAAGCAATGCCAGATGGGTGACCGTCTGGCGCAGGGCTTTTTCGTCGGGCGGCAGGAGATAGCCGGTCTCCTCGCCTTCGTCCTCGCCCTCCCCTTCGCGTTTGGGTTCGCCCTGCTGGATGTACTGCTTCACCTCGGCGGGCATGTCGCGCTCGGCGTCCTGGCCGGGCACGTAAATCTTGGCGGGACGGTTGTTGCCCTGGATGACGACGTAGGCCAGGGTTTGGGTCTCGCCGGGCCGGGCCAAAGGCTTTTGCACCCGTCGGCGGGCTTCGCCGGGCAGTCCTTCGTCGAGGATGATGTCCAGGTTGGCCAGGGTGTGCTGCACGGCGCCGCCGGGCCAGTAGTTGGTGTCCACGCGGAACACGCCTACCGGCGGAGCCGGATGGACATAGAGATAAGGCCCGTAGCCGGCCTGGTCGAAGGAGTCGCCTTCCTGGTTGAGGAAGAAAATGCCGCCGGTGGGTGAATTGGTGTCGGCCCAATAGACGTGGGTCTTGTCCGGCTCGTAGACATGCAGATCGGTGTAGACCGAATCGGTGTCGCTGGTCAGCACCACCTTCAAGGGAATAGGCGAAATCACCGCATCCACGACGCTGCTGGCCCGCGCCGTACCGGCAGCGTTGGTGCATTCGGCGATGACGGTGTTCTTGCCTTTGGCGGCGGGAAACTTACGGGAGAACGAGCCGCTCTGGGAGCGGATGTAGTAACGGACGCCGTTGATGTTGACCACGATGGGGTCCACGGCGGGGTCGGAGCAGGTGCCGGCGACCTCCAGTTGCATGGTGCTGGTCCAGCCGCCCGCTGGTTTGGCCAAGGTGATGGTAGGCGCTGCAGCCGCGGGCTGCGCGCCCTGTGCCGGCGGTTTCCGACCGCGCCGGGCGAGAATTTCCCCGTCCTGGGAAGGCGTCGCCAAGGCCGACGCGACCATGAAAAACAGCGCCAATGCCGCTCCAAGCGGCCATCCAAAACGCCCCACGTGTAGTGCGCCCATATTCCCCCTCCCCTCCCTATAAAATACGGCACTTTGCGGCGGGGAATGATGGGACAGCCTTGCTTCATTCCGTGACCGAAGACCGTGCTTGGCTTCGAGTTAAGGCTAATCGAAATCCGGCCGGTAAAAAAGGGGAGTTTGCCGGCAACGCTGTGAAATTAACTCCCGCACCGCCTGGAATTTCATCGCACAGGTTTATCGCATCGAATCAGCCATGCAGCGCCAGTTGGAACCCGAACTGATGGACGACGCCGAGCAGGCGGACGCTTACGCGGCGGCGGATTTTTCCGAGGCCAACGGCCTTTTCGTGGCGCTGTTCTCCGAATTCTGCGGCAAGGATTTTGCCGGAACGGTGCTGGATCTCGGCTGCGGCCCTGGGGACATCTGCCTGCGGCTGGCGCGGACTTTCCCCGGCAGCCTCGTGCATGGCCTGGATGGCGCAGCCGCCATGCTCGGACACGCCAAAATCGCCCTGGCGCGCGAACCGGTTTTGGCCCGGCGGGTGCGTTTCATTCTGGGCCGCTTGCCGGATGCGGCTTTACCTATGCCAGCCTATGACGCCGTGGTGAGCAACAGCCTGCTGCACCATCTGCCCGATCCCCAAGTATTGTGGGGCGCGGTGCGGCGTAGTTCGCGGCCGGGAACACGGGTGCTGGCGATGGACTTGTTCCGCCCGTCCGACCTGGCGACGGCCGAAAGGCTGGTGAAACGCTACGCGGCGGACGCGCCGCCGGTGCTGCAGCGAGACTTCCTAAATTCCCTGTGCGCGGCTTTCCAACCGGAGGAAATCGTGGCCCAACTCAGGGTGGCGGGCCTTGGGCATTTCACGGTGCAAGTCGTTAGCGACCGGCATGTGGCGGTTTCCGGGGTGGTTCCCGACGGGGAACAAAGCGGCGCAATAACGGCGCGTTGAGCTACAATGCCTCGATATTTGTTGACCTTTCAAAGGTCCGGGATATGACTGACAACGTTGAAAACCTGATTCTCGAGCATCTCAAGCACTTGCGTAATGAGTTGAAGGCTCAGGGGATCAAGATGGATGACCAATTTGAGAATGTTCGTCTTCGTTTGGGTTCCATTGAGAGCCAACTCGCCGGTATCCATGGGGATGTGGCCATTCTTCACAGCCGTATGGACAAGATTGACTCGCGGCTGGATCGGATTGAACGGCGGCTGGAACTTGCCGAATCCTGAATAAGGAACAAGCTTAGCTTCGCAATCGGCTCCGACAAAAAAGCCCCGTCCAAGGACGGGGCTTTTTCTTGGAAGCGCCGGCAAACCCGGCGCTTCGTTTTGAGCTAAATCCGGCTCAGGCTTACATCATGTCCATGCCGCCCATGCCGCCCATGCCGCCGCCCGGCATCGGGGATTCGGTCTTGGGCTCTTCGGCCACCATGGCTTCGGTGGTGATCATGAGGCCCGCGACGGACGCGGCATTCTGCAACGCCGAGCGCGTTACCTTGGCCGGGTCGAGGATGCCCATGGCCACCATGTCGCCGTACTCGCCGGTGGCGGCGTTGTAGCCGTAGTTGCCGGTGCCTTCCGCGACCTTGTTGAGGACCACCGAAGCCTCGTCGCCGCAGTTGGCGACGATCTGGCGCAGCGGCTCTTCCATGGCGCGGCGGGCGATGCCGATGCCGACGTTCTGGTCGTGGTTGGCGCCTTGCAGGTCCTTGATCTTCTGCAGAGCACGCACCAGGGCGACGCCGCCGCCGGCCACGATGCCTTCCTCGACCGCCGCGCGGGTGGCGTGCAGCGCGTCTTCGACACGGGCCTTCTTTTCCTTCATTTCCACTTCGGTAGCCGCACCGACCTTGATGACCGCCACGCCGCCGGCCAGCTTGGCCACGCGCTCCTGCAGCTTCTCACGGTCGTAGTCGGAGGTGGTGTCCTCGATCTGCTTCCTGATCTGCGCCACGCGGCCTTCGATCTGCTCCTTGCGGCCGGCACCGTCGATGAGGGTGGTGTTTTCCTTGGTGATCTGGATTTTCTTGGCGGTGCCCAGCATATCCAGCGTCGTCTGCTCCAGGGAAAGGCCCACGTCCTCGGCGATCACGGTGCCGCCGGTCAGGACGGCGATGTCTTCCAGCATGGCCTTGCGGCGGTCGCCGAAGCCCGGCGCCTTGACGGCCGCCACTTTCAGGATGCCGCGCATGGTGTTGACCACCAGCGTTGCCAGCGCCTCGCCTTCCACGTCCTCGGCGATGATGAGCAGGGAGCGGCCGGACTTGGCCACGCCTTCCAGCACCGGCAGCAGGTCGCGAATGTTGGAGATCTTCTTCTCGTGGATGAGGATGAAGGGATTCTCCAGTTCGACGTTCATCGCCTGCTGGTTGTTGATGAAGTAAGGGGACAGATAGCCGCGGTCGAACTGCATGCCCTCGACGATGTCCAGGGTGTTTTCCAGGCCCGAGCCGTCTTCCACGGTGATGACGCCTTCTTTGCCCACCTTGTCCATCGCTTCGGCGATGATGTTGCCGATGGCCTCGTCCGCGTTGGCGGAAATGCTGCCCACCTGGGCGATGGCCTTGCTGTCGGTGCACGGCACGGCCATGCCGTGGATGGCGTCGACGGCCGCAGTCACGGCCTTGTCGATGCCGCGCTTCAGATCCATGGGGTTCATGCCGGCGGCGACGGCCTTCAGGCCCTCGTTCATGATGGACTGGGCCAGCACGGTGGCGGTGGTGGTGCCGTCGCCGGCCACGTCGGAAGTCTTGGAAGCAACTTCCTTCACCATCTGCGCGCCCATGTTCTCGAACTTGTCCTTCAGTTCGATTTCCTTGGCCACGGACACGCCGTCCTTGGTCACGGTGGGAGCGCCATAGCTCTTCTCCAGCACCACGTTACGGCCCTTCGGGCCCAGCGTCACCTTCACCGCGGTGGCCAGGATGTTGACGCCGCGTACCATGCGGACGCGCGCGTCGTCGCCAAATTTCACTTCTTTAGCTGCCATTTTTCGTTTCCTAAAATTCGTTGGGATTGAGGGAGAATCAGCCTTCGATCACGGCCATGATGTCTTCTTCACGCATCACGACCAGCTCTTCGCCATCGATCTTGACTTCGGTGCCGGCGTACTTGCCGAACAGCACCTTGTCTCCGGCGTTCACGCCTACCGGGCGCACCGTGCCGTTGTCCAGCAGCTTGCCGCCGCCGACAGCGAGCACTTCGCCGCGCATGGGCTTTTCCTTCGCCGTATCCGGAATCACGATGCCGGAGGCGGTGGTGCGTTCTTCTTCCAGGCGCTTGACGATCACGCGGTCATGCAAGGGACGGAGTTTCATAACGTTGCTTCTCCTTCGATTAACGGGAAATTTCGGGACTCACGCCGCTGCTGTTAGCACTCGGCGCTGGTGAGTGCTAAATCATAGCGGGGAATTCGGGGGTGTCAAGTTGGATGGAGGCGGTCGACATGCCAGGAATGGGCATGATCGTGCCAATTTCCGGCATATGAAGCGGTGTGGAAGAACCGCCTCCAGCTTGCTTTTTCCATCGTGATCGCTGCTGGCGGCGCCACTGGTCTATATTTGGGAAATCGGAATGAAGATGATGCTCTTGCTACCGAGGAGGAGTCCCTCATGAGCCACCGAGCGGCCTCGGCCCCGATTTGGGCACCGCCACGGCGGTTCGGGTGTTTCTTGCGCGCCTCCCGCCCACATAACTCCGGTGAACAATGCCATTTTCTTCGGCAGCCATCCGTCGGCCGCTCGCATTCGCGATGACGCTCCTGCTGGCTCATAGTCCCGCGACGGCTGCATCCTCCGCCGCGAATTCCCCGGGGCCGGCCGCCAACCCCGAATGGGCCGCACTCGCCAGCCGCCTGGAGAGCCACGTGACCGAACTGGCCGGCACGATCGGCGAACGCAACGTTTTCCGACCGCAAGCGCTGCACGCCGCAGCGGATTACATTCGCGGCCAGTGGGCAGCGCAGGGCTATCGGGTCGTGCCCCAGAGTTACGAAGCGCTCGGCGTCTCCAGCGAGAACCTGGAAATCACGCTGACCGGGACCAGTCGCCCGGACGAAATCCTGCTGATCGGGGCGCACTACGACACGGTCCAAGGCAGCCCGGGCGCCAACGACAATGCCAGCGGCGTCGCGGCCCTGCTGGAACTCAGCCGCATGCTGCGCGACGCCAAACCCTCCCGCAGCATCCGCTTCGTGGCTTTCGCCAACGAGGAGCACCCGTTCTTTTACGGGGGCGGGATGGGCAGCGGGGTGTACTCAAAAGCGGCGCGGGCGCGGAACGACAACATCCGGCTGATGATCTCGCTGGAAATGCTGGGCTATTACAGCGACGCCCCCGGCAGCCAGCGTTACCCGCCCCTCCTCCGACACTTCTACCCCGACCGGGCCAACTTCATCGCCTTCGTGTCCGACCTCGCTTCACGCCACCGGCTGCGCGAACTGGTGCAGGCGTTCCGTGCCCATTCGGATTTCCCGGCGGAATCGCTGGCGACCTTCACCTTCGTCCCCGGCGTATCGTGGAGCGACCATCTCTCCTTCTGGCGCGAGAACTACCGGGCGCTGATGGTGACGGACACGGCCTTTTACCGTTACGCGCACTATCACCGGGCGAGCGACACGCCGGAAAAGCTCCGTTATCCGGAAATGGCGCGCGTCGTGACCGGCCTGCAGGCGGCAATTGGGGATTTGGCCATGTGATCGTGATCTTTGCGCTGGCCATAGTTTCGTAGGATGTGCCGACGTCAGCTAACAATGCGCTTCGCAGACTCAGCGCATCCTCCCGCGCTTTGTCAACCTGCCGGTGGATTCTTGAGCCAGTTGCGTATGGCGATCCTCGTGAGGCCCCAAAGTTCGTAATGAAGCTCTCGCTCGTTCCACCATGGTAGGTCCCACCCAAGGGCGAGATCCTGATCGAGTTGCATGAGCCCACTTCCGTGAAGGATACATGAGCGAAGTTTGTACATCTCAGTCCGGCGGCTTCTTAGGGATGCGCCAGGAGCGTAATGCTCGAAAAATGTCCGGAATCTCTCCGTGGCGCCGGGCACTTCGTGTTCTACAAAGCCCTTGCAGTCATCGCAGTGGACTCTGTGCTTAATACCGCGGTCAGTCAGGGACTCCACTGCCGAGACCAGAGAGGCAAAAGAGGACGATACGGAAACTGTCCATTGACGCGATGCCATGTCCATCCAAAACGTAGCCCGGTCGAACTTAGCGCGGTTGCTTGATGAAAGTTGAAAATAGAGGCAGATCGAGTCGTCGAGATCGGTCGGAAGGCGGAGACCCTTTCCATCGTGCCCGACTCTTGCGTAGTACTCCTCCGCTTCAATCTCCTCAAGTGGTTCGCCGACTAACGGCGATAGCTGTTCTATGACGACCTCGCCCAGCTTGGCGGAATAGAATTGTTGGACCCACTTAATCTCGGTCGACTCGTCGTCTCCGCGGACGCACGCCCAAAAGTGTTCCGGCCGTGGGGGCGGGAGGCTTGTACGGCCAGCAAGTAGAACGTTCAGTAGGAGTGTCAACTTGCGGTGCTCACGCAGCCTTCTGTAATTCGTGATCGACCATAATCCGCAAGCGCTTGTCGGGAACTCCAGAATAAACGGATGTTCGGCTATCTCGACGGGGGCTTGTGGCGCGTCAGCCGGCGGCTGAAGAATCTGAACACCGGAGCGGCGTCCTCGCCAGGAACCGCGAACACGAAAACTGCTAAAGCTGTAATCTCGGCCGATTTTGGGTAATCCGACGAGAATCGATGTTTCGATCTCTTTGCGAATTCGATCCCAATCCGCAGCGTCGAATGCTGGTCCGCGCTCTATTCTGTCAATCTTTCGCTCACGGTAGGTAAGGACGAATCGGCAGGAATTACCAGCGAGTGGGAGATAGAGCTTGTTGCGACTTTGCCCGTTGTACTGACCTGGACCAGAGACGCGATCTTGCAGAAGCAGTCGCAATTCGATTGGGTCAAGACTTGTCCATTCGTTAGCCAGAAGATTCTCGGTCACACTGCATTCCTCCGGTGAAAAGATTGACCGCTTTGGGCCGTCTCGGTAACACAAAACAAGACGGGCGCGGGGACAGTTTTACGAATCCGACATCCCGGACATCTAAAATGCGGGCGACTACTGAAAATGAGCCCGGAAAAAATTGGGGTCAGGCCTAGCGCCATTGAATTTGATCATGCTTAATCACGTTTTACGCAGCCAAGACCGTAAGGATCAATAGGCGGGAGTCGTATTGCTCCGAATGGGGTATCTCACCATGCGGTGGAATAGGCGAAGACGCTATTCCGCCCAGCGCAGGTCTGCTACCCTATGCATACATCAACCGCCCCTTCGGTTCCGGGATCGGGCGATTCATTGCTCTGGCGGTATCGATCCACTCGTGGATAACCCGCTGAGCATTACTCACTGCTTCCTCGTAAGTCGCGCCGTCCGCCATGCAGCCGGGAAGTTCGGGTACCTCCACGAGGAAGGATTGGTCCTCTTCGCTCCAGTAGATGATCAATTCGTATCTATTCATCATCAGCTACCCCCAAGTGGTATTTGAGTATCAAGTTTCTAATCTGCTTGACCTGGTATGGCTTCGCCATGCTTCCTTTGGGTTGCACGTTGAGAATTTCCGGCATGTCGGTTCGGAAAAGAATGTGGTGATCGCCGCGCACACGCAAGGAAAATCCAAGGCGTATCAGCAACTGGACCAGCTCGTCAAAACGAATATTGGCGTCGGCTTGGCCGCTGAGAATGCGTTGCAGGATTTTCGGGTGACGCCCCATCTATTACCTCCCATTCCCACTGCGGAATGCCGCTGTGGTCGCGAACGATGCGCCTCGCTTCTCGGCACATCTACCATCGGCTGGTTTCCTTTCAGCCATCGTAATGAAACCGGCAGGCAATGACCACCAATTCATCATCCGTCGCCCGGTAAACCAGGCGATGGGTATCGTCGATTCGCCGAGACCAATAGCCGGTCAGATTGCCGCGCAGCGGTTCGGGTTTGCCGATGCCTTGGAACGGATCGCGGGCTGCCGCCGTAATCAGCGTATTGATGCGCTTGAGGATTCTTCTGTCCTGTTCCAGCCAGTACCGATAAGCATCCCATGCGTCCGGGACAAAGCGGATGCCGCGCACCCTCAACCGCCGGCGTCGATCAGTTCCCGCGCTTGAGACTGGCCGGCCTTGTCCTGCCGGATGGCCCGCGCCAGCGCCTCGGCGTTGGCCGGTGTGGAAAGCAGATGGATGGTTTCCATCATGCTGTTGTAATGGTCGAGGGACATCACCACGGCGTCTCCCTCGGCATCGCGGCGGCTGATGATGGTCACGTCGGCGTCCTGCACCACCTCATCCAGCACGGACTTGAGCGCATTGCGCGCATGGGAATAAGTCACGACTTTCACGGCGTCCTCACTTGTTCAGGTATTTGAACAACTATAAGCACGCCTGGCAGCCAAGGCAATCCGGATTCTGCCCGCGGAATGTCGGCCGGACAAAAATGGTGGCGGCACCCACCTCACACCAGGCCGCTCACTCCCACTCAATCGTCGCCGGCGGCTTCCCGGAAATATCGCAAACCGCCCGGAACTTCCCGGTACTTTGTCGATGACGCGCTACGCACCAGATCCGTATGCTGACGAAGAAAGCGCCTCGGTCGCGAACGATGCGCATCCATTTTTTCACATCCGCTAGTGGCTGGTTTCTTTGCAGCCATCGAATTGAAACCGCCAAGCAATGACCACCAATTCGTCATCCTTCGCCCGGTAAACCAGGCAATGGGTATCGCGCCGGAATGACGATCCTTCGCCGACAAGCTTCAATGGCTATCACCCCGCAAACTCTCCGCCAACACCGAAAGCACGTCGGCGAGACGCTTTGCGGTTTCCGGCGGCGGCAGCGGTACCTTGAGGTTGCGCGCTCCGGTGGCCGGGTCGCGCTCGATCCACGGATGTGCCGGAGCGGAAGGGTTGCCGGAGGCGGCCAAGGCGGAGACGAACTGGGCGCCGACCTGCACCAGGGCCTGCCAGGGGTCGGGAATTGGGCTGGGGGAAGGCTGTTCCGAAGCCTCCCGTTCCGCCGTCGTGTCACCCGTACCAGCCGTTGTTTCCGCTACATCGTCCCGAATGGCTGCAGGCTCGGCCATCGCAGCCGCATTCGTGAATTCCTCGGCCGCTGTCACGGCCTCGCCTTCGCCCATGTGACCGGTGACGTTTTCCACGTCTTTCATGAAACGATTGAGGCGCGAACCACCGAGGGAAATTTCGCCCGAGCCGCCGTCGAGAATCCCCGCCGACAGGGATCGCTTGAAGGCCAGCACCGAGAGCATGCCCTCCTCGATGGTGCCCTTGGCAACAAAATTGACGATTTGTACCGGCCGCTTCTGGCCCATGCGGTGGATGCGCGCGATGCGCTGTTCGAGGAGCGCCGGATTCCACGGCAGGTCCATGTTCACCAGGGTCGAGGCGTATTGCAGGTTGAGGCCCGACGCGCCGGCGTCCGTGGACAGAAACACCCGGCAGCGGGGATCGTCGCGGAAGCGTTCCACCAGCGCCGGCCGCTTCTCCGAGGGCACGCCGCCGTGGAAGCTCACATAGCCGATGCCGCGCGCTTCCAGGCGCCGAATCACGATGTCGTGCGTGCGCGTCCACTGACTGAATACGACGGCTTTGGCCTCCGGCTGCGCGAATAGGTTGTCGAACAACGCTGCCAATTCGTCAGCCTTGACGCCATGGTCGCTTTCCCGGTCCAGCAGGTAGGTGCTGTTGCAGGACATGCGCATGTTCTGCAACGCGCAGGTGAGTCGCCGCTGATCCTTGTCCGAGAGGAACCTGGTCTTGCGCCAGCGCTGGACGATCTTGGTCACGACCTCCGCGTTTTCCTGATGGTAAGTCATCTGCAATTCAGTCATCGGCACCAGCAGGTTCTGGTCGGTGCGTTCCGGCAACTGCATCAGGACTTCGGCCTTGCGCCGCCGGATCATGATCGGCGCCAGCGTCTGGCCGATCTTCTCCAGCCCGGTGTAGCCGGTGACGCGCCCGGTTTCGTCCTTGACCTGATGCTCGTGCAGCAACTTCCAGGTCGGTCCCAGGCGGTGTTGGTCGACGAACTGGACGATGGAGACGAGTTCCTCCAGCTTGTTTTCCAGCGGCGTGCCGGTGAGCACCACCGCGTAGGGGCTGTCGACGCGCTTCAGCGCCCGCGCGGCGATGGTGTTCCAGTTCTTGACGCGTTGCGCTTCGTCGACAATGACCAACTCCGGCGCCCAGCCGGCGATCAGGTCGAGATCGGGCTGGAGTTTTTCGTAGTTGGTGATCTTGCAGAAGTTATCCTGGGCGTACTCCTCCTGCCTCTGGGCGCGTCCGCCTGCGATGACGTGCGAATCGCGACCGGAAAAGCGTGCAATCTCGCTTTGCCACTGGTATTTGAGCGAAGTCGGGCAGATCACCAACACCTTGGCGACGCCGAAATGCCGCGCCAGGATTTCCGCCGCCGCGATGGCCTGGATGGTCTTGCCCAGGCCCATTTCGTCGCCGATCAAGGCACGGCCGGCACGAACGGCAAACAAGGCGCCCTCGGCCTGGTAAGGATAGAGCGGCACCTTGAGCAGTTTTTTCAGATCAGCGTCGGCAATGCCGCGCGGGAACATTCCGTCAAGCGCAAGCGTTCGCCGCTCGGCATCTCGCCGGCCGGCAACGAAATCGAGCGCGTCGTCGTAGGCGCGCAGTTCGTGGCCGCTCTTGGCCACGGCGGTGGCGAAATGTTCCAAATCGCCGAAACGGTCGGTGCGCAGGGCCCAGCCCACTGCCTCATCGAACAGCAGCGCCGCCGCCTTGCGCACGCTGGGCGGACAATCCGTGCCGGCACGAAAATGCACGGTACGCGTGCTATCGTGACGTAAATACAGTTCGGAAAACGGCGGATGGTAGCCGCGCGCAAATGCCGCCTTCGCGCCGCGTTTCTTCTCCAGAGCGGCCAGGACAAACTCGATGTGCTTGCACGTGCCCAGCTCGTTGGTGGCGTAATCGGGGCAGGCGCAATAGTTGTCGCCCGGCTGCCTGCCGCGAATGGCGACGCGATAGGCGCTTTTCGACTGCGGATTGCTGACGCGAAACTCGGAAAAGAAAGGCTCGGCACCGATGTTTTCCAGCCTGAAGGCCTGCTCGCGACCGAACTGGCGACGCAATGCGCGTTGCCACTCCACCGCCGGGACATCATTCGGCGCATGGATACGGGAAAATTTCTGTTCCTTGCCGGACTTGCCGACGGCCTTGTTCGGCCTGGTGTTGCGGGGTTTGGACTTCATGAAGGCATACTCTCTTTTCTCTCTCCCTCGCGCTGCGTGGGAATGCCGTAAGGACGCACCGCGTCCTGTAACGTCGGACGACCTTGCACGGGCCGCCGCGCGGCCGAACCGGATTCCCACGCCGCGCGTGGGGACCAGGGACAGTCTTCAATAGCCGTTAACAGTCCCCGTCACTCCCACTCGATGGTCGCCGGCGGCTTCCCCGAAATGTCATAGACGACACGGGAGATGCCCGGCACTTCATTGATGATGCGCCGCGACACCAAATCCAGGAAGTCGTAAGGCAGGTGCGCCCAGCGGGCGGTCATGAAGTCCACGGTTTCCACGGCGCGCAGGGACACCACGTAGTCGTAGCGGCGGCCGTCGCCCATGACGCCGACGGACTTGACCGGCAGGAACACGGCGAAAGCCTGGCTGGTCTTGTCGTACAGGTCGTGGCGGTAGAGTTCTTCGATGAAGATGGCGTCGGCGCGGCGCAGCAAATCGGCGTAGTCCTTTTTCACTTCGCCGAGGATACGCACGCCTAACCCCGGGCCGGGGAAAGGGTGGCGGTAGACCATTTCCGAGGGCAGGCCCAATTCCACGCCGACCGTGCGCACTTCGTCCTTGAACAGTTCGCGCAGGGGTTCCAGCAGCTTGAGCTTCATGTGCTCGGGCAGGCCGCCGACGTTGTGGTGGGACTTGATGACGTGGGCCTTGCCGGTTTTGGAGCCGGCGGATTCGATCACGTCCGGGTAAATGGTGCCCTGGGCCAGCCAGCGGGCGTCCGTCAACTTGGCCGATTCCTCGTCGAAGATTTCCACGAACAGCCGGCCGATGATCTTGCGCTTGGCTTCCGGGTCGCTTTCCCCTTGCAGCGCTTCCAGATAGCGGGCTTCCGCGTCCACGCGGATGACTTTCACGCCCAGGTGTTGGGCGAAGATGGCCATGACCTGGTCGCCTTCGTCCAGGCGCAAGAGGCCAGTGTCCACGAACACGCAGGTGAGCTGGTCGCCGATGGCCTTGTGCAACAGAGCCGCCACCACGGACGAATCCACGCCGCCCGACAGGCCGAGGATGACCTGCTCCCCGCCCACTTGGGCGCGGACGTGGCGGATACTGTCCTCGATGATGTTGTGCGGCGTCCACAGGGCCTGGCAGCCGCACAGATCGCGGACGAAGCGCTCCAGGAGGCGCTTGCCCTGGCGGGTGTGGGTGACTTCCGGATGGAACTGCAGGCCATAGAAGCGCCGCGCGTCGTCGCCCATGCCGCAGATGGGCGCGCCTTCGCTGCTGGCGATGAGCTTGAAGCCCGGCGGGAGTTCGGTCACCCGGTCGCCGTGGCTCATCCACACGTCCAGCAGGCCGTAGCCTTCCTTGGAGGTGTGGTCTTCGATGTCCGTCAGCAGGGCCGAGTGGCCGCGCGCCCGTACCTGGGCGTAGCCGAATTCCCGGTGGTGGCCGGCCTCGACCTTGCCGCCCAGCTGGGCCGCCATGGTCTGCATGCCGTAGCAAATGCCCAGCACTGGCACGCCCAGTTCGAACACCGCGTGCGGCGCGCGCGGCGTGCCGGTCTCGGTGACCGTCTCCGGGCCGCCGGAGAGGATGATGCCGTTGGGCTGGAAAGTTCGGATGAAATCGTCGCCGCAATCCCAGGGGTGAATCTCGCAATACACGCCGATTTCCCGCACCCGGCGGGCGATGAGCTGGGTGTACTGGGAGCCGAAATCGAGGATGAGGATTTTGTGGGCGTGGATGTCGGTCATATTTTCTCGGGTGCGTCGGGAATGAGGCGGCTTTTTTCCAGTTTTTCACTGCCGGC
>DATDOO010000103.1:0-15427 GCA_035293245.1 Methylococcaceae bacterium | reverse complement strand
TCATAGCAATTCAGTACACCGTGGAGTCGATCACGATAGCGATCGGTCAAGATTGTGGTAGTCATCACTTCCCCCTTCCACAGCCGAGGAACACTACGATGACTTTAGCCTGTTTGGTTCCGGCTTCGCCGGCTTAGGGATACGAAAATGCAGCCGCAGCTGCCCGGTCTCGATTCGCTGCGCGTTCGCCGCCGCAATGAAGGAAAGCGTTTAATGTTGCCGCATCGAAAGACCCGTGGGTCGCTCATCGGTTTCAGACCTGGCCTGCTCGGCGCCATGCTAAAGTTGCCAGAGTGAAATTTTTCCGGCGAGGGGCGAATGAAAAAATATTTCGGAACCGACGGCATTCGCGGCCGGGTGGGCGTCGCGCCCATCACGGCGGACTTCGTGCTCAAGCTGGGCTGGGCGGCGGGACGCGCACTGGCTGTCCAGGGCTACTCCCACATCCTGGTGGGCAAGGACACCCGCATTTCCGGCTACATGTTCGAATCGGCCATCGAGGCCGGCTTGTCGGCGGCCGGCGTCAACACGCAGCTGCTCGGGCCGATGCCGACTCCGGCGGTGGCGTATCTGACCCGCACTTTCCGCGCCCAAGCGGGCATCGTCATCAGCGCCTCGCACAATCCCTACTACGACAACGGCATCAAGTTCTTTTCCGGCGAGGGAACCAAGCTGCCGGACGATGTCGAGCACCGCATCGAAACGCTGCTCGAGGAGCCGATGACCACGGTGGATTCGATGCGCATCGGCAAGGCATCGCGCATCAATGACGCCGCAGGCCGCTACATCGAGTTCTGCAAGGGCTCCATCCCGGCGCGCATGGATTTCAACGGCTGGAAGATCGTGGTCGATTGCGCCCACGGCGCGACCTATCACATCGCCCCCCACGTCCTGGAGGAACTCGGCGCGCGCGTGACGAGCATCGGGGTGAGTCCGGACGGGGCCAACATCAACGACGGCTTCGGCTCGACCCATCCGGAAATCCTGCAACGCGCCGTGCTGGAGCATGGGGCCGATTTCGGCATCGCCTTCGACGGCGACGGCGACCGGGTGGTCATGGTGGATCACAAGGGCGAAGTGGTCGACGGCGACGAATTGCTGTACATCATCGCCCGCCAGCGCCACGGCGAGGGCGCGATGAACGGCACGGTGGTCGGCACGGTGATGAGCAATCTGGGCCTGGAACAGGCCCTGAGCAGCCTGGATGTCGAGCTGAAACGCGCCGCCGTCGGCGACCGGTATGTGATGGAACTGATGGGACAGCACGGCTGCCTGATCGGCGGCGAAACGTCCGGCCACATCATCTGTCTGGACAAGAACACCACGGGTGACGGCATCATCGCCGCCTTGCAGGTGATGGCGGCCATGGCGAAGACCGGCCACTCCCTGCACGACCTGAAAAAAGGCATGGAGAAATACCCGCAGAAACTGCTGAATGTACGCGTGGCGCGCCGGGTGGACGTGAACGAAGTGGAGCCGTTCCAGCAGGCGCGGCGCGAGGTGGAACGGGAACTGGCGGGACAGGGTCGGATTCTGGTGAGGCCTTCCGGCACCGAGCCTTTGATTCGCGTCATGGTGGAAGGGCGCGACGGGGAGCATGTGAGCCGCGCCGCGCATAAATTGGCGGATGCCTTGAGGGGCGCACTGGCGGCCTGAGCGGTTGGCAAAAATGGACGCCTACAACCTCCTCAAGCCTTGGCTGTTCCGTCTCGATCCGGAGAGGACCCACACTCTCGCTTTGCGCGCCTTGCGCATGCTTCCTCCAGCCCTGTTTCCGGTGCCGGAAAACCGTCCCGACGACGCCGTCGAAATCATGGGCTTACGTTTTCCCAATCCGATCGGCCTTGCCGCCGGCCTGGACAAGAACGGGGAGTGCATCGACGCTCTGCCGGCGCTGGGTTTCGGCTTCATCGAAGTCGGCACGGTCACCCCCCGTCCGCAGCCGGGCAATCCTCCGCCGCGCCTGTTCCGTTTGCCGGAAGCTTCCGCGATCGTCAACCGCATGGGCTTCAACAACAAGGGCGTGGATTACTTGGTCGAGCGCGTCAAAAATTCCACCTGGCGCGGCATCCTCGGAATCAATGTCGGCAAGAATTTCGACACCCCCCTGGACAAAGCGGCGGAGGATTACCTGACTTGCCTGCGCAAGGTTTATCCTCACGCAAGCTATGTCACCGTCAACATTTCCTCGCCCAACACCAAGGACTTGCGCCGCCTGCAGGCGGGGGACGAATTCGCCGCGCTGCTGGGCGCGCTCGGCAAGGAGCGCGCGCGGTTGCGGGAGCGTTATGGGAAACACGTGCCGCTGGTGATCAAGATCGCCCCCGACATGGAGGATGTCCAGATCGAAACCATGGCCGGCCTGCTCATCGAGCACGGCATGGACGGCGTCATCGCCACCAATACCACTCTGTCGCGAGACGGCGTGGAGGGCCTCGCCCATGCGGACGAGGCGGGGGGCTTGAGTGGCGCACCGCTTACGGCGCGCGCCACGGCAGTGACGGCGAAACTGGTATCGGCGCTGCGGAGCGAAATTCCCGTCATCGCGTCCGGCGGGGTCATGACGGCGGCGGACGCGGCAGCGAAAAAAACGGCCGGGGCCCGTCTGGTCCAGCTTTATACCGGCCTGGTCTACCGGGGTCCGCGCCTGATCGACGAAGCGCGCGCTGCCTGGCGGGATACGCCGGCAGGGTGACGGATTTCCGTCGTCCAGCGGCTGTTTTGTCCTGGCCCGGTTTTTGTATGAGTTGCGGATAAACTTTTCAGGTGAACGGCAATGGCGGAACAGAAAGGCAAGGCCGAGGAGGGCAAGGAAGCTCAGCCCAAATCCTCCAAACTGATGCTGATCCTCGTGATCGTACTCTTGGTACTCGTTCTGGGGCTGGGCGGCGTGGTGCTGTATGTGCTGGGCATCATTCCCGGTTACAAGACCGCAGCGGAAGCGGAGCCCGAGCACGCCGAGGAACCCGCGGCGGAGGAACAGGCCGCGCCCAAGGTTCCATTGTTCGCGCCGCTTGATCCTCCGTTCGTCGTCAATTTGCCGCCAGGAGGCGAGGCACGGCTGATGCAGATCGGCCTGACGGCGCTGACGTTCGATCCGGCGGTGGTCGAGGCACTGAAAAAACACGCTCCCATGCTGCGCAACAACCTCAATCTGCTGTTCAGCGGGCAGGAAGCGGCCAAATTGCGCACGCCGGAAGGCAAGCAGGAGTTGCAGGCGAAAATCCTCGAGGAGGTGCGCAAGGTAGCGCAGGTGCAAATTCCCAAGGGAACGGTGGAGCAGGTCTTCTTTACCGGATACGTTTTGCAATAGGCCGCCATGTCTGCCCACGATCTGCTCACCCAGGACGAAATCGACGCCCTCTTGCACGGCGTCGACGACGGCGCCATCGACACCGAGACTGCGCCGCACGAAGGCGAGGCGCGGGCTTACGATTTCACCGCGCAGGATCGCATCGTGCGTGGGCGCATGCCCACGCTGGAGATGATCAACGACCGTTTCGTGCGCAGTTTCCGCCTGTCGCTGTTCAATTTCCTGCGCCGTTCCGCCGAAATCGCCGTCTCCGGCGTACAGGTGCTGAAGTTCTCCGAATACATCCACAGCCTGTTCGTACCGACCAACCTCAACCTGATTCGCATCAACCCCTTGCGCGGACGCGCCCTGCTGGTATTCAGCCCGCGCCTGGTGTTCACCGCGGTGGACAATTTTTTCGGTGGCACGGGCCAGTTCTACAACAAGATCGAGGGGCGCGAGTTCACCCCCACGGAAATGCGCGTCATCCGCCTGCTGATCGACATGGTGTTCCGGGATTTGCGCGACGCCTGGAAGCCGGTGCTGGAAATCGAGTTCGAGTACCTCAACTCCGAGGTGAATCCGCAGTTCGCCAACATCGTGTCGCCGACGGAAATCGTGGTGGTCTCCACCATCCACATCGAACTGGAAGGCGGCGGCGGCGACCTGCACATCACCATGCCCTATTCCATGGTGGAGCCGATTCGCGAGCTGCTGGACGCCGGCATCCAGAGCGACCGGGGCGAGGACGTGGACGACCGCTGGCTGAAAAATCTCGAACGCGAAGTATTCGACGCCGAAGTGGAGGTGCACTCCTCCCTGGGGCATGTCGATCTTCCGGTGCGCGATCTGATGAATTTCAAGCCGGGCGATGTCATTCCCTTCGAAATGCCCGACAGGATTTATCTGGTCGCCGAGGATATTCCGGTGTTTACCGGCCGGCTGGGCGTATCCAATGCCAAGTACGCCATACAGATCATGGACAAAATTACCCGTCCGGGCGCCGATCCGGACCGGCTGAAACTCAAGCACAACAAGACATGAGCGGGTGAGGCGATGAACGAGGAACGAGAAAGCGACGAAGCCGTGGGCGACGACTGGGCCGCCGCGTTGGCCGAACAGCAACAGGCCGCCAGCCGCTTTGCCGGTACGGGTGGCGAAAGGCCGGTGGCGTTCGAGAACTTGCGCGACGCCGCCCAGCCGCGCCCGTCGAACGGCGAGGAGATCCGCCGCGGGGATGTCAACCTGGACGTGATTCTCGACGTGCCGGTCACCATTTCCATGGAGATCGGCCGCACCCATGTCAGCATCCGCAATCTTCTGCAGCTCAACCAGGGGTCGGTGGTGGAACTGGATCGCCTGGCGGGCGAGCCCCTGGACGTGCTGGTGAACGGCACAATGATCGCCCACGGCGAGGTGGTGGTGGTCAACGACAAGTTCGGCATCCGCCTGACCGACGTCATCAGTCCCACCGAACGGATCAAGAAGTTGAAGTGAGCATTGCCGGAACCGGGAGGAACCATGGGATTAGCTCTGAAAGACACCCAGCATCATTGCTACGGCGACTACCTGGCCTGGCCGGAGGATGTCCGCTGCGAGTTGATCGACGGCGAGGCGTATCGGATGGCGCCCGCGCCCGATCTGGCGCATCAGGACGTGGCGGGGGAGATTTTCCGCCAAGTCGCCAACGCTTTGGCAGGGAAACCCTGCCGCCGGTTCATTGCCCCGGTCGATGTGCGCTTGCCGAAGCACACTGAAGCCGATGAGCAGGTCGATACCGTGGTGCAGCCCGACGTGTTCGTGGTCTGCGACGCCGGCAAGCTGGATCGGCGCGGCGTGCGCGGTGCGCCGGATTGGGTGGTGGAGGTGCTGTCGCCGTCGACCGCCAGCCACGACCAAATCCTCAAGCGCACGCTGTATGAACGTCACGGCGTGCGGGAATACTGGCTGATCCATCCGATGGACAGGGTATTGACCGCCTACCGGCTGGAAAATGGAGAGTACGGCAAGTCCGATTTGTGCGGCGAAACCGCGGTGGGGATTTTTCCCGACGTCGTCATCCGCTGGGACGAACTGGCGGCGCGTTTGCCGAAAGATTATTAGCGTGCGTTCCACGACGGGGTCGAACACGGTGAAATTTCTGCTTTCGTTGCTCGGCCTGTTCCCGCTGTCCCTCCGGGCGGCGGAATCGGCGACTTCCGCCATCGGCAAGTCCGTGCCGGTGATCGGCTGGGGCCAATGGCTGGGGGCCTTGTCGGCGGTGGTGTTGGCGTTGTTGCTGTTCGCCTGGTTGCTCAGACGCTTCCAGACACTGCCGGGCGTGCGTCACGGCGAATTGCGCGTGCTGGGCGGCATCGCGCTCGGCGCACGGGAAAAAGTGCTGCTGCTGCAGACCGGCCGCAAGCAACTGGTGTTGGGTGTGACGCCGGGGCGGATCGATACCCTGTGCGTGCTGGAAGGCGAGGACCGGATTCAGCCGGAACCGCCGCCCGTGGGCCAATCGGCGTTCGCGACGCTGCTGCGGCAGTGGACTCGCGAGAGGAGCGCGCCGTGAGCCGCTGGCTGCCCTTGCTGTTTCTCCTGTCGGCATTCGTGCCCGGCCTCGCCGAGGCCGCGCCGGGCGTTCCGGCGGTCACGGTCACCACCAATGCGGGCGGGGGACAGGATTACACCGTCACCCTCCAGATTCTCGCCCTGATGACCGCGCTGACGGTGCTGCCGGGCCTCTTGCTGACCATGACCTCCTTCACCCGCATCATCATCGTCCTGGCGATCTTGCGCCAGGCATTGGGCACGGCGCAGACGCCGGGAAACCAGATTCTGGTGGGGATTTCGCTGCTGTTGACGTTGTTCATCATGATGCCGGTCTTCGAGCGCATGCATACCGAGGCAGTGCAGCCCTACCTGGAGGAAAAGCTCGGCGCCAGGGAGGCGTTGCAGAAAGCCCAGGCGCCGCTCCGCGAATTCATGCTGCGCCAGACCCGCGAGCCGGACATCGAGATGTTCGCCCGCATCAGCGGCCAGCAGGAAATGGACGGGCCGGAAGACGTGCCGTTCACCCTGTTGATGTCCGCCTTCGTCACCAGCGAACTGAAAACCGCTTTCCAGATCGGCTTCCTGCTGTTCCTGCCGTTTCTGGTCATCGACCTGGTGGTGGCCAGCATTCTCATGTCCATGGGCATGATGATGCTGTCGCCGGTGCTGATCTCCCTGCCGTTCAAGCTGATGCTGTTCGTGCTGGTGGACGGCTGGGCGCTGATCCTGGAAATGCTGGCCGCCAGCTTCTACGTGCAGTGAACTGCCCATGATGACCCCCGATACCGTCAACGCCATCGGCCAGCAAGCCCTGCTGGTGGCGACGCAGCTTGCCGCGCCGATCCTGCTGTCCTCGCTGGCGATCGGTCTGGTTATCGCGGTTTTCCAGGCGGCGACCCAAATCAACGAAATGACCCTGACTTTCGTACCCAAGCTGATCATCATCGGCGTGGTGCTGGTGGTGGCCGGCCCGTGGATGCTGGGGGTGCTGGTGGATTACACCCGGGAACTCATCCGGAGCATTCCGGCGCTGATAGGCTAGGACGGCCGCCATGCACTTCACCGAGGCGGAAATCCTCTCCTGGGTGGGGCGCTTCCTGTGGCCCCTGCTGCGTTTCAGCGCCCTGCTGGTGTTCATGCCGGTGTTCAGTTCGCAAGGGGTGCCGACCCGGGTGCGGCTGATCGCCGCGCTGGCGCTGACGGCGCTGGCCATGCCGTCCCTGCCTCCCCTGCCCGATATCCCCCTGCTCAGTGCGCCGGGGCTTTTCGCCGCCGCGCAGCAGGTGTTCATCGGCCTCCTCATGGCGTTCATCCTGCAACTGGCCTATGCCACCGTGATCTACGGCGGTCAGAACATCGCCTATGCGATGGGGCTGGGCTTCGCTTCCCTGTTGGACCCCGAAACCGGCGTACAGGTGCCGGTCGTCGCCCAGCTTTATCTTTTCCTCACGACCTTCACTTTCCTGGGGATGGACGGGCATCTGCTCGTCTTGCGGATGCTGATCGAGAGCTTTCACTGGCTACCGGTGGCGGCAAGCGGCATCGAACCCGACAGCCTGTGGACGGTGTTGTCCTGGAGCGGGCTGGTGTATAGCGGCGGACTGCTACTGTCGCTGCCGATCCTGATCGCGTTGTTGCTGGTGACTTTGGGGTTCGGTGTGGCGACGCGCGCCGCGCCGCAGTTGAACATTTTTTCCGTGGGTTTTCCCGTAACGCTGATGCTCGGCCTGGTGCTGATGTGGTTGACGGTGCCCGATCTGACGCGGCAGATCGGCGGCGTGCTGGAACAGGCCTATCTGTTCATCGAGCGCTGGTTGCGCGGATAGGCGCATATGGCCGAAGACAGCGAACGCGACGAACGCACCGAAGAACCCACCGCGCGCAGGCTCGATCAGGCGCGGGAGCAAGGGCAGATTCCCCGTTCGCGGGAATTCAACACGGCGGCGCTCATGCTCGCCGCCGCCGTCAGCCTGCTGTGGCTGGGGCATTTCATGGCGGCTCAGTTCGCGGAGATGATGCGCAAGGGATTTCGCCTCACCCGCGAGGATCTGTTCCGCGACACCGCGATTCAGGAGCGTTTTCTGACGGCGGTCGTCGACATGCTGGTCATCGAAACGCCGGTGTTCCTGATTCTCTTTGTCGTGGCGCTAGCCGCCCCCATCGGCATCGGCGGCTGGAATTTCGCCGCCCAGTCCGCACTGCCGAAATTCAGCCGCATCGACCCGCTGGCCGGCATCAAGCGCATGTTTTCCCTGTACGGCGTGGTGGAACTGGGGAAAGCGCTGCTGAAATTCTTCCTCATCGCCGGCGTGACCTATTTTCTTTTTCGCCATTACTGGCCCGCGCTGCGCGCCTTGGGCGACGAGGACACGCGGCAAGCTTTAGGCGAGGCTGCCGGCATTCTCGGCTGGGTGTTCCTGTGGCTGTGCCTGTCGCTCGGGCTTATCGCCGCGATCGATGCGCCTTACCAAATCTGGAAGCACAAGCGCGATTTGCGCATGACCAAGCAGGAAGTGCGCGACGAGATGAAGGACATCGAAGGCCGGCCGGAAGTAAAGCAGCGCATCCGCGCGCTGCAGATGGAACTGGCGCGGCGGCGCATGATGGAAGAAGTGCCCAAGGCCGATGTCATCGTCACCAACCCCACCCACTACGCGGTGGCGCTGCGCTACGCACAGGGCGAAATGCGCGCCCCCCGGGTGGTGGCCAAGGGTGCGGATTTGATTGCGGCGCAGATCCGCACGATCGCCCAGGAAGCGGGCGTGCCCCGGCTCGAAGCGCCTCCCCTGGCGCGGGCGCTTTTCCACGCCGGCACCGTCGGCGAGGAAATTCCAGCCGGCCTGTACATGGCGGTGGCGCAAGTGCTGGCCTGGGTTTACCAGTTGCGCGCGGTGCAGCGACACGGCGGGGAAGAGCCTGTACCACCCATTGATTTGCCGATTCCGGCCGAACTTTATCGGGGTGAAGCGGACTAACAAAAGATTGTGCTTTTTTTATTCGGTTTGGGTAATATCCGGAAGGAATAACAACCGGGATCGGTGTGCGACAATTCGCCTCAGCCCTATCATCGGGACCAGGGGGCGAAAATAATCCAATAGGAAAACGGACGAGGGGAGGCGTCTTGCATGCGTAATATCGTTCTGCACCAGTCAAACGGCCACCGGTTCATCCTCTTGAATGAGTCGGAGACGGGCGAGGAAGAGGGAATTCGTTCCAACCAGTATCTGATCGTCCACAACGGCGCGGGCGTGCTGCTCGACCCGGGCGGCTTCGGCGTCATGCCGCGGGTTCTGGTGGAAATGCTGCGTTATGCGCAACCGGAACAGATCGCCGGCATCGTACTTTCGCACCAGGATCCGGACATCGTCGGCGGCCTGTCTTCCTGGCTGGAATTGATGGACGCACCGGTCTACATCTCCCGCATCTGGCTCCGCTTTCTGCCGCATTACGGCATCGCGCGCATGGGCAAGTTCGTCGGCGTGCCCGACGAGGGCATGAAACTGGATGTCGCGCCGGGTTTCCGCCTGGATATCGTGCCGGCGCATTTTCTGCACTCGGAAGGGCAGATCAACGTGTTCGACCCGCTTTCGCGCGTGTTGTTTTCCGGCGACATCGGCGCCGCGATGATGCCCGAATCCGATCACGAGGCTTATGTGGACGATTTTGCGGCGCATCTTCCGCACATTGATGGGTTCCACCGCCGTTATATGTGTTCCAACCGCGCGGCGCGCGTCTGGGTCCGGCAGGCGCGGCAACTCGAACCCGCCCTGATCGCTCCCCAGCATGGCCCTGTTTACCGCGGCCAGGCGGTGCGCGATTTCCTCGACTGGTTCGAGCAACTGCAGTGCGGCGTGGACCTGTTCCAGCCCGACGGTTCGTTGAACCTCCGGGGTTGAACGGGTATGAATCTCGACCACAACGGATGTTCCTCGAAGGGCGGTGAGGAAAACATCGCGTTGAAAACCGACCACCTGGAAGAGTTGCGGCTGGCGACGATGGAGCGCTTCGCCACGCTCAATCGCAGCCAGCACCGCACGCGCCTGTTCGCCGGCTACATCACGCGCATGGTCCGCGACATGCATACCGGCGTTGTCGCCAACATGCGGGGCCTCACCGCAGGCGCGCCGCTTCCGGAAGAAGCGCAGATAGTTCTGGAAGGCGTGCTCGCCGACTGCGAGCGCCTGGAGCGGGCCATCGAACTGCTGACGGGCGAGCGGCAGCGGCAACTGGAACTGAGCGGCAATTCCATTCGCGACTCGATGCGTTCGTTCAGCCAGACGATGGACGAATTGCAAGCCACCTTGATCAACAAGGATCTCCTCGAACGGCAAAGCAGGGTGCTGGGCAGCATCATTCTCTCCCACGAACGCATTTCCCAGTGGAAGGATTTCGTCCAGGAAATCCTCGGCGATTTTCACCGGATTTTCCCCTTCGACTTTTTCTTCATCGCCTTCGCGGAAGAGAACGCGCTTTCGCTGTTCCTTTATTACATGGGCGATTATTCCCGGGAAGAACGCCAATGGGCACGCCAGCAACTGTCCAGGCGCATGATCGAACAACTCGGCCTGCCCGGCGATGCGGCGCTGGATACCGAGGAATTCGAAGTGCTCCACGACGCCCATTCCGTTCCCCTGTCGGATATCGAACTGCTCACCGTGGGCGTACCGGAGCACACGTCATCCAGTCTCGCCGGGGTGTTGGGCGTGGCTTTCGCCTCCACCGAACAGCGCACCCCGCTGGAAGTCAGCATCATCCGCTCCATCCTCTCGGTGATGGTCATGGTGGTGGGTTCCAGCAAGGCCTTGTCGCGCACCTTGGCGGAACTGGAATACTACGCTCAGCACGACCCCCTGACCGGCCTGAACAATCGCCGTTATTTCAACGACATGCTGGACTACGAGATCGGCCGCTCGGAGCGCCATTCCCACGAATTCAGCGTCATGCTGTTGGACCTGGACGACTTCAAGGACATCAACGATTCCTACGGACATCCGGTGGGCGACCAGGCCCTCTGCGCCATCGCCGACGTGCTCAAGGCGCAGTTTCGCAAGGGCGACCTCGCGTGCCGCATCGGCGGCGACGAGTTCGCCGTGCTTCTTCCGGAAACAACGCCCCAAAGCGCCATCAATGTCGGAGAGAAGATCCGCCACGCCATCCATGACATCGAGTTTACTTCCGGAGAGGGCAAGGTTTTTCATCTGACCGTTTCCGTGGGCGTGGTCGGGTATCCGCGCGACGCCAAGGACATCAACGATTTGCTGGCCGGCGTGGACGCCGCCCTGTACCGCGCCAAAGGCATGGGCAAAAACAGCGTGTGCCTGCTGGAAGGCAAGGACAAGGAACTGCAAACCGTCCGCGACGCGCGCACCCAGGCGGAAACCCTGCGCCGCGCCCTCAAGGAAAAGCGCATCGTGCCTTATTTCCAGCCCATCGTCGATTTGAAGACCGGCGCGATTCACGGTTATGAAACCGTCGCGCGCCTGATGGAAGCGGACGGGCGCACCACACCGGCCGGAAGCTTCATCGAAACCATCGAAAAATATGGACTGAGCCGCGACCTGGACCGCTGCATCATCGAGCAGTCCTTCGATGAGGTCCGCCGCAAGCTGCACGGCCAGGAATCGGCGGCACGGGTGTTCATCAACCTCAGTCCCCAGGAAATCCAGGGGCGCGGGGTGCTCGACTTCGCCGACACCTTGTGCCGCGACATGGGCATCGATCCTTCCCGCATCGTGCTCGAACTCACCGAGCGCGACGCCATCAGCGACATGTCGCACATGCGCCGCTTCCTCAGCCGGTTGCGCAACAGCGGCTTCGCTTTTGCCCTGGACGATTTCGGCAGCGGTTACAACTCGTTCCATTACCTGCGCGAACTGCATTTCGAATACGTGAAGATCGACGGAGCCTTCGTGCGCAACATCGTCAACTCCCGCATCGATTATGTGCTGGTCGGCAATCTGGCAGGAATGTGCCGGGATCTCGGCATGCTGACCATTGCGGAATACGTGGAATCCGAGGAGATTCTCAAGGCGCTCAAAGAAATGGGCATCGACCATGCGCAGGGTTATTTCCTCGGCATGCCGGTTCCGGAAATCGTTCATCCCTCGTCCGGCTGACACCTCAGTCGCAGCCGAGCTTCGCTTTCGTTGCAATCGCTCCGCCCCGGCCTCACGATGCCCATAAATAGAAAGTGTTAAGGACTCGCTGGGCCAGCGGGTTCCTGTTCGACAGCGTATGCCGCTCCCGCCGATCCACAACGGAGCGTCGGGGCGCGTGAAATTCGGAACAAGGAGAATCTGCCGATGAATACCGCAACCGATCCCCCCAAAGACCGTTTTTGCGACCTGGTGATGAAGGGCGGCATTACCAGTGGCGTGGTCTATCCCAAAGCCATCGCCCTTCTGGCGCAACACTATCGCTTCAAAAGCATCGGCGGCACGTCCGCCGGGGCGATTGCCGCCGCGGTCACGGCCGCTGCCGAATACAACCGCAGAACCAACGACTCCCGCCAGGGGTTCGACATCCTCGCGGAACTGCCGGAGGAACTCCAGGCCAAGGTGCCCGGCACCGGCAGCAGCAAGCTGCTCAGCCTGTTTCAGCCCCAACCGGGTACGCGGCGTCTCTTTTCGGTGCTGCTCAGCGCCCTGAACAGCGGAGGAACCTACCGCCGCATCGTGGCCATCCTGGGCGGATTTTTGTGCGCCTACTGGCCGGCGACGCTGGCGGCCATCATCGCAGCGGCGGCGGTTGCGGTCTTCGGTCCAGGCTGGTTCACGGCGCTCCTCTTGCTGGCGGTTTTGCTCGTGGCCGCGATCGGGGGCTGGGTTTACCTCGACATCACCCGCAACGTGGTGGCGAACGGCTTCGGGATGTGCACCGGGCTGACGGTGGAGGAAAACCGCGAGGCCCTCACCCCTTGGCTGCACGCCCTGATCCAGAAAGCCGCAGGTCTCGGCGCCGACCAGCCGCCGTTGACGTTCGGCATGCTGTGGAAAGCTCCCGGTTTCCCGCCGGATTGGCTGCATCTGCCTCCGGACACCCGGGTGCGTTCCATCGACCTGCAGATGTTCTCGACCAACCTGGGGCACGGGCGTCCCTACATCTTTCCCTTGCCCCTCAAGAACCCGGAGCCGACGCGCTTCCGGGATCGCGACCGCCTGTTCTTCAGCCGGGAGGAAATGAGCCGGTATCTGCCGGACGGTGTGCTGAAGTGGATGTGCGCCCACGGGGCATCCTACAAACCCGATGCGGACCGGCAAGGCGTGGATCCGGATGAACGGGAGGCAACTGAACTCGGTCTGCTGGAACTTCCGGAACCGGAGCATTTCCCGGTGCTGTTGGCAGCCCGGATGAGTCTCAGCTTTCCGTTGCTGTTTGCGGCGGTGCCGTTGTGGGCGATCGATTACGACGCCCCGCCCGGCAAGCGTCATTTTCGGCGCTGCTGGTTCTCGGACGGTGGCATCAGTTCGAATTTTCCCATGCACCTGTTCGATGGACTGGTCCCGATCTGGCCGACGTTCGGCATCAACCTGGAGCCGAAGATCGAAGGTCGCGAGATGGTCTTCTTGCCGGACCGGTATGGGTGGGGTTATGGCGAGCGCTGGAACCGGTTTGCCGAACAAGAACACTCCGCTTCCCGGTTCGGCGGTTTTCTCGCCGCGATCGTCTCCTCCATGCAGAACTGGAACGACAATGCGCTTGCGCGGATGCCGGGCGTGCGAGACCGCATCGCGCGGGTGCGGCTCGATGCACGGGAGGGCGGTCTCAACCTCGACATGGACGCCACCGACATCGGCAACATCGCGAAGAGGGGGGAGAAAGCGGCCGTAAAGCTCATATCCCGCTTTGCCGCGTCGTCGCCGGACGGTTCCCAGGCCGAGGGCTGGGACGAACAGCGCTTCGTCCGTTTGGGCGTGCTGCTGAAGATGATCGAAGCGCGGGCTCCCGGCATCCTGAGCGCCCTCGACCCCGGCTGTGCCCATGCGACCGATTACAGGACGCTCATCGACCGGTTCACGCGCGGGGACGACGGCGAGGGCGCCCAGACCCCGCCCCCCGGCTATGAAAAGCCGCTCACGCCGGAACAGCGGGATGCGCTCCGCGACGTGTTGGCGGCATTGGGGCAACTGGCGGAAACGCTCCTCGACCCGCCACGGAAGAGCGCTTTCAAGCCCATTCCAAAGCCGGAACTGAGGGTGCGGCCGCCGTTGTGATCGGCGACACGGTTAGGGCGCCGTGCGGAAAGTGCCGGACTCCGCGCGGTCGAAAGTCCCCGCTTTCGACAAACGGGCGGCGAGAAGTCCGGCCGTTTCCGCGGCGCGGACGGGCGCTATTTCAGGTTCAAAATCCAGTGCACGAGCGTTTTGGCTTCCTCGGGCGTGACGCGGGCATTGGGCGGCATCGGTATGTTGCCCCACACACCCGAACCACCCTTGATGACCTTGTCGGCCAGTTTGGTTTCCGCATCCGCCTGTCCGGCATATTTCTTGGCGACCTCCTTGTAAGAAGGACCCAGGATTTTCGCGTCCATCGCATGGCAGGTCAGACAGCCTTTGCTTTTGGCGAGTTCTTCGCTGGCCGGCACGGCGGTTGAAACCAGAGCACCGGCAACCACAAGAAACGAGACGATGGCTTTCATGGCGATTTCTCCAACTGAAGTTCAAGGCAACCCAAGGATAGACCAACCCTTGCCTTCGTGCCGGAGATGACAAGCGTTGCGACTTACAGCGCCGCGCGCGGATAGGACCCGAGTATCTTCAGAAAACGCACCTGTTCCTGCAGCTCCTGCAAGGCGGCGGCCAGCGGCGGATCGTCGCGGTGGCCTTCCACGTCGATAAAGAAAACGTACTCCCACATCCCCTGGTGGGAAGGGCGCGATTCGATCTTGCTCAGGCTGATGCCGTGTGCGGCGAAAGGGGCGAGGATACGGTAAAGCGCGCCGGGCTGGTTGTCGGCGGAAATCAGCAGGGAGGTCTTGTCGTAATTTGAAACGCCCGCCGCCTGGCGGCCGATGACGAGAAAACGGGTGGTATTGTCCGCTTCGTCCTCGATGTGGCGGTCGAGTACATGCAGCCCGTACAGTTCCGCCGCCATGTCTCCGGCGATGGCCGCGCTGCCGGAGGTTTCCGCCGCCAGGCGGGCGGCTTCGGCGTTGCTGGCCACGGCGCTGCGCGCCGCACCCGGCAAGTGGCGATCCAGCCAGCGCCGGCATTGGGCCAGGGATTGCTGGTGGGAGAACACTTCGCGGACGTGGGCGATGTCGGTCTCCAGGCTGAGAAGGCCGTGATGGATGCGCAGCGCCACTTCACCGCAAATGAGCAGCGGGGAATTGACGAAGCAATCCAGGGTGTGGGCGATGACGCCTTCCGTGGAGTTTTCCACGGGAACCACGCCGAACTGGCAATCGCCGCCTTCCACCGCACGGAAGATCTCGTCGATCGCGATCCGCGGCGCGGCGTGTATCGCATGGCCGAAATGCTTGTAAGCCGCCTGCTGGGAGAAGGTGCCTTCCGGACCCAGAAACGCCACGCTCAGGGGTTTTTCCAAAGCGAGACAGGCAGACATCAGTTCGCGGAACAGGCGGGCGATCGTGTCGCCGTC
>DATDOO010000102.1:0-4024 GCA_035293245.1 Methylococcaceae bacterium | reverse complement strand
CGATGCGCATCGCGCCGGGAGCGTCGCCGATCCGCAACCCGCCGCCGACATCCGCGCCAACCTGACCCGACTCAGCGGCGACGGACAAACGATTCCGCCCGCGGCAACGCCCCCGCCATCCGCTGCCACGACGAGGACAAGCTACCGAATTCGCCTGGCCAATACGGCAACCGCCAAGCTCGACCTGTTGCTCGACGATTTGCGCCAGGCCGGCGAAGTCGGCGAGTTGCGCGTGGAAAAAAACGAAGCCTCGTTCCGCCTCGACATCCCGATGAACGAGGCGGAAATCCGCGACCTGCTGGCATTCTTCGTACAAATCGGGGACATCCACCTCGAACGGGCGGACGCAGCCGGTCATCAAGCGGCCGAATCCGAAGCGTACGGATTTTTCGAACCCGAAGAGGAAATCGCCGCACGCCGGGAAAAGGCTCAGGGTTACGGCTTTTTCGACGCGCCCCGGCCTTCGCCGGAAGCGGAAGCCGGCTCGGACGACTTGCGGGGCTTCGGCTTCTTTGTGGACGAGGAGACGCTGGAACACCAGCGGGAAGACGCGCAAGGCTACGGGTTTTTCACCGATCCGCCGCCCGCACCACCCTCCGCCACTTTACCTCCGGAGGCAAGCGGGCAACGGACGGAGGTGGGCGCAAATCTGAATGATCCTAGGCATAAACCGTCGGACAGCGCGCCCAAGCCGTCGCGCCCGCCGGACAAACCGACAGCCGACGCCTCCTCCATCCGGGTCAGCGTGGAGAAGGTGGACCAGCTCATCAACCTGGTCGGCGAACTGGTCATCACCCAGGCCATGCTGGCGCAAACCGCCTCGGAAGTGGACGTGGACCCCGTGCTGCAGGAGAAGCTGCTCGACGGCGTCAAACTCCTGGAGCGCAACACGCGCGACCTGCAAGAGTCGGTCATGTCGATCCGCATGTTGCCCATAAGCTTCGTCTTCAGCCGTTTCCCCCGCATGGTGCGCGATCTGGCCGCCAAGCTGAAAAAGGACGTCAGTTTCGTCACCTTCGGCGAAGGCACGGAACTGGACAAGGGGCTGATCGAGAAAATCACCGACCCCTTGACCCATCTGGTGCGCAACAGCCTCGACCACGGCATCGAGACCCCGGAAATCCGCACCGCCCAAGGGAAAAATCCCCAGGGCACCGTGACCCTGCGCGCCTTCCACCAGGGCGGCAATGTGGTCATCGAAGTCCAGGACGACGGCGCGGGCCTCCACCGGGAAAAAATCCTCTCCAAAGCGCGCGAGCGCGGTTTGAACGTCGGCGACACCCTGACCGACGCGGATGTCTGGCTGCTCATCTTCGCCCCCGGCTTCTCCACGGCGGAAAGCGTGACCGACGTGTCCGGGCGCGGGGTGGGCATGGACGTGGTGAAAAGGAACATCGAATCGCTCGGCGGACGGGTGGAGATCGAGTCCTTCACCGGCGCGGGTACCAAGATCACCATTCGCCTGCCGCTGACCCTGGCCATTCTCGACGGCCTGTCCATCGCGCTGGGAAACGACACGTTCATCATTCCCATCACCAGCATCATCGAATCCCTGCAACCGAAGCGCGAAGACATCAAATCCGTCACCGGCCAGGGGCGGGTGGTGCACGTGCGCGGCGAATACCTGCCGCTGATTTCCCTTTCCAGGCTGTTCGGCATCCGCCCACGCAGTTTTCGCCCGGAAGAGAGCACGCTGATGATCGTCGATGCCGACGGCGAAAAGGCGGCTTTCATGGTGGACGAGCTGCTGGGCCAGCACCAGGTGGTCATCAAGAGCCTGGAAACCAACTACCGCAAGGTTCCCGGCGTTTCCGGGGCGACGATCCTGGGCGATGGCCGCGTGGCGCTGATTCTCGACGTGACCGCCGTGGTGCGGAGCGGCAAGCACCAATGGGACGAGCAAGCCGAAACGGCTCAGGAAGAACCCGTCGAGGCACCCCTTGCACCTTCCGAAGCGGGCGCGAGCATCGCCGCCGATTTGCGTGAACCCCGCGTGGCGGCGCCCGAAAGCGCGGAAGAAGAACTGTTGCTGGAAAGAGCCGTCGATGCGCACACCCGCTGGAAAACCCGCCTTAGGGTCATGCTGGACGGGGGCGGAGAAAAACTCGATCGGGTTCAGGTCGCCAAGGATTATGCCTGCGATCTGGGCAAGTGGATTCACGGCCCCGGGGACAAGCACAAAAACCTTCCGACCTACCGCAGCCTGAAAGAATCCCACGCCAAGTTCCATCGCTGCGCCTCGGAAGTCGTCAAAAAATACCAGGAGGGCGACAAGCCGGGGGCGGAAAAAATGCTCGCCGCCGGCGGAGCGTTTCTCGCCGCCTCCAGCGCCACGGTGAGCGCCATCCGCACCCTGGAAAAAGACCTGCGTGACAGTAGTGGGCACGTGCATTAATCGCAGCCGCAGCCACCTCGGGAGAAACAAGCCATGCAAGAAACTTCGGACAGCCTCAACGCCGATGCGCGGGTCAAATTCGCCGGGAGCGAATTTGGACAGCCCAAGGCTGGCGCCGCGAGGGGCGAACCCCAGGGAGGGGGTGAGCAGTACCTCACCTTCACGCTCGGCGACGAGGAATACGGCATCGACATCCTGACGGTACAGGAGATCCGCGGTTACGATGCGGTGACCAAGATCGCCAACGCCCCCGAATTCATCAAGGGCGTCATCAACCTGCGCGGCGCCATCGTCCCCATCGTGGACATGCGCATCAAATTCAACCTGGGCAAGGTGGTGTACGACCAGTTCACCGTGGTCATCGTGCTGAACCTCAAGGGCCGCATCATCGGCATGGTGGTGGACGGCGTGTCGGACGTGATCGCCCTCGGCCCCGAGCAAATCCGCCCGGTGCCGGAATTGTCCGCCGCGCTGGACATCCGCTACATCACCGGACTCGGCACGGTGGACAGCCGCATGATCATCCTGGTGGACATCGAGCGGCTGATGTCCAGCCAGGAGATGGCCCTCATCGACAACGCTTCCACGTAAAACAATAAAGAAAACCTCATGAAAATGAACCTGCCGGTCACCCAACGCGAGGTGGATTACCCGCGAGACGCGAACATCGTGTCGAAAACCGACCTCAAGGGAATCGTTACCTATGCCAACTCCGATTTCGTAAATATCAGCGGATTCACCGAAGAGGAGTTGATCGGCAAAAGCCACAACCTCGTCCGCCATCCGGACATGCCTTCCGCCGCGTTCGAGGATTTGTGGAAAACGGTGCAGTCGGGCAAGCCGTGGACCGGCATCGTCAAGAACCGCTGCAAGAACGGCGATCACTACTGGGTGGAAGCCCACGTCACGCCGCTGTACGAAAACGGCCGCATGGTGGGCTTCCAGTCGGTGCGCAAGAACCCCACCCGCGCCCAGATCGCCGCTGCGGAAAAACTCTACCGGCGCCTGAACGAAGGCAAATCCGCCGAATCTTTCCTAGGGAGATTGAACATGCTGAAGAACATCACCATCAAAGGCCGTCTCATATTTCTCACCCTGCTCGTGTTCTTCATAACCCTGGGACTGGAGACCCTGCTGATCCGCGGCATCAACAAGGAAGTGGACTTTGTCGACAAGGAACTCCTCGGGCTCGAGTACGTCCGCGCTGCCCAGAAAGTGGCCATCCAGGTGGCCCAGCACCGCGGACTGGCCACCGTCTGGCTCAGCGGGGACGCGTCCGCGAAGGAACGCCTTTCCGCCAAGGACCTCGAGGTGGACGACGCCGTGAAGGCCTTGGACGGCATCGACCGGCGCATGGGCGGGGACCTCGCCTCCACGCAGGCCTGGAGCGGCATCAAGACCCATTGGTCCTCGCTCAGGAGCAGCCAGGCGGGGCTTTCCCTGGCGGACAGCTTCAAGATCCACACCGACCTCGTTCAGGAACTGCTCGACCTGCAATCCGCCGTGGCCGACTCCTCCAACATGAGCCTCGACCCGGAAATCGACAGCTACTATTCCATCAACGTCCTGGTTTACCAGATCCCCATGCTGGCGGAACAGTTAGGGCGCATTCGGGCGACGGGCGCCGGC
>DATDOO010000101.1:0-37517 GCA_035293245.1 Methylococcaceae bacterium | reverse complement strand
CCACCAAGTACCTGGAAAATTATCTGGGCTGGCGCAGGTGGCTGGAACGTTGCGGCGAACGGAACTCCCCGTTGGGTGGCCTCCAGGCCGCCCTTGGCCTGGAAAAGCATTTTCAACTGTTAATGCAGACATAGCCAATTTTTTCGCCCGCGAGGGCGATGCCATGCTGGATTACCAGGCCGAAATGGCGCGGCACCTGCCTTTTAAGGCAAGGGCGGAGGTGCCCGACGGCGCGGGGTGATGCGTCAGGCGTGCCGGGCGATTCGCTGGCCGTGGACCCCGTTACGCCGTCAAAATCACCCGCACCGCATCCAGCCTGAGTTGCGCCGACTGGAGGTAGCCGTGGGTGTCGATGACGGTCTGGCGCAGGTGTTCCACTTCCTCGGTGCGCACGCTGGGGTTGATCTTTTTCAGCGCCGCCAGGCGCTTCAGTTCGGCGCTGAGGGTTTCCAACATTTTCTGGCTGGCGTCGTTGACCAGGGGGGGCGCCTGTTTCTGGGCGTGCTTTTCCGCCGCTTGCAGCATCTTGACCAGGGTTTTCCGCTGGATGCGCGCCAGTTCCACGGCGTGGGTCCGGTCGATGACCTGGCCGGTGGGGCGGAAACTTTCAAACGGCAGCTTCGCCGAAACGTCCATGAGTTGGGCGTCGATCAGCACGCGGATCAGGGTCGGCGGCAGGAAGCGTCCCACCTGCAAGTGCTTGGGTGCTGCGCATTCGAGGAGAAAAATCGCTTCCAGCAGCAGTTCGCCGGAAGACAGGGCCGGCTGGCGCAGCAGGCTCATGGCGGCGTTGCCGTGGCCGCCGCCGAGGATGAGGTCGTTGACGCCGCGCACCATGGGGTGCTCCCAGGTGAGGAACTGCATGTCCTCGCGCGCCAGGGCGGTGGCGCGGCTGACGGTGACGGTCACGCCGTCCGCCGGCAGTTCCGGGAAATGTGCGATCAGCATGTTGTCGCCGGGCATCAGGATGAAGCAGTTCTCGGAATGCTCCTCGACGTTGACGCCGTAACCGTCGTACACCTGTTCCAGGTACTCCCACAACGCGCCGCTCTGTTCGAGACCGGCGATGGCTTCCACCAGCCGGTGCGCCTCTTCCGGTCGGCAGGAGTTCAGTTCCAGCAGGTGGTCGCGGCCGTCGTGCAGTTCGCGGAGGATTTCGGTGGTCAGTTCCTGCGCTTCCCTGACCAATGAAGCTTCGCCTTCCGCATTTGGGCTTTCCAGCAACACATCCAGTTTCGGTTTGAGGGTTTGCCAGACCGTTTGCGCGGCGGGGCAGGGGTGTTCGACGGCGTTCAGCCCCTCCATGTACCAGCGGTACAGGACGGATTGCGCGGTGTTTTCCAGGACCAGGGCGTGGATGCGGATGGCGTGGCGCTGGCCGATGCGGTCGAGGCGGCCGATGCGCTGTTCCAGCAGGTCCGGGTTTTCCGGCAGGTCGAACAGGACCAGGTGATGGGCGAACTGGAAGTTGCGTCCTTCGCTGCCGATTTCCGAGCACACCAGCACCTGGGCGCCGTCCTCTTCGTCGGCAAACCAGGCGGCGGCCCGGTCGCGGGCGACGATGCTCATGCCTTCGTGGAACACGGCGGTGCGCACCCCCGCCTTGACGCGCAGGGCTTCTTCCAGAGCCGTCGCCGTGGCGGCCTTGGCGCAGATGACCAGCGCTTTTTCCGGGCGGATTTCCGCGAGGATGGCGATGAGTTTTTCCACGCGCGGATCGCTCCGCCACCAGTCGTTTCCGGCCAGGGTCGGATGCGCGCTTTCCGGATGCAAACGGGCCTCCGGATCGCGGTGGACGGCGGGATTCTGGTAGTCGGCCGGGCAGGGCAGGACATGCGCGACGGCGTGGCGTTCCGGGAAGCCCTTCACCGTGGCGCGGGTGTTGCGGAACAGCACCCGCCCGGTGCCGTGGCGGTCCAATAAAAGGCGCAGCAGTTCGCGGCGCGCGTTGCTGCCGTGTTCGGCATCATTGACCTGTTCCAGCAGCGTTTCCGCCTTGTCCTGGGCGGCGACGGCGCGCAGTTCGGCGATGATCGAGCCGGACAAGGGCGCGCTGCCGGTCAGGGGGTCGATGAGATGCGCCAGGGATTCGTAGTGTTTTTCCTCGTCGAGGAATTGCGCGTAGCTGTGGAAGCGGCCCGGATCGAGCAAACGCAGGCGCGCGAAGTGGCTGGCCTTGCCGAGCTGCTCCGGGGTGGCGGTGAGCAGAAGCACGCTCGGCGTGGCTTCGGCCAGCGCGGCGATGCACTGGTATTCCGCGCTGGGCTGCTTTTCGTCCCATTGCAGATGGTGCGCCTCGTCCACCACCAGCGTGTCCCAGCCGGCGTCCAGCGCCTGCTGCTGCCGCACGGGCGAGCGGGTGAGGAAGTCCAGGCCGCACAGCACCAGCGGGTCTTCGCCGAACAGGTTGTCCTCGGCAAATTCGGCTTCCTCGCAACGGGCTTCGTCGAGCAGGGAAAAATGCAAGTTGAAGCGGCGCAGCATTTCCACCAGCCACTGGTGCAGCAGGGGTTCCGGGGCGACGATCAGCACCCGCTCCGCCCGCCCGGTGAGCAACTGGCGGTGCAAAATGAGGCCCGCCTCGATGGTCTTGCCCAGCCCCACTTCGTCGGCCAGCAAGACGCGCGGCGCGTGGCGGGTGGCGACCTCGTGGGCGATGTAAAGCTGATGGGGGATCAGGCTGGTGCGCCCGCCGCACAGCCCGCGCACCGGCGACTGCTCCACGCGGCCCAGGTGCAACAGCGTGGCGTAGCGCAGGGAGAAGAGGTTTTCCGGATCGATCTGGCCGTTGAACAGGCGCTCCTGCGGCTTGTTGAACTGGATGAAGGCGTTGAGGTCGATTTCTTCCCAGCGGCGTTCCGCGCCGTCCTCGTCCAGGCCCCAGTAGGCCAGCAGGCCCTCCTGTTCTTCCACGGCGGTGATTTTCAGGGTCTCGCCGTCGCTGTTTTCCACGCTGTCGCCGGGCGTGAAGCGCACCCGCGTCAGGGGGGCGTTGTTTTTGGCGTAGGTGCGGCGTTCCTCGGCGGCGATGAACAGCATGGCGACGGCGTTGCGCGTCGTTTCCAGCACGGTGCCCAGGCCCAGTTCCGGCTCGGTGTCGCTGACCCAGCGCTGCCCGGGGACGAATTCCTCATGGTTGATCATGGCTCATACTCCTTTGAACAGAGCGGCAATCTGGTGCTGCATGTCCAGCGCCATTGCGCGCGGGTCGGCGGCGTCGCGGACGGGTCTGCCCACGACGATGTAATCCGCGCCGTTTCTGAAAGCATCTTCCAGCGTGACCACGCGCTTCTGGTCGTCCACCGGACGGTTTTCCACCGGGCGGATGCCGGGGGTGATAATCAGCAGCTTCTCGTCCAGTTCGGCGCGCAGCATGGACGCCTCCAGTCCGGAGGAAACCACGCCGTCGCAGCCCAGGGCCAGGGCGCGGCGGGCGCGGGACAGCACCAGCTTTTCCACGTCGCAGGCAAAGCCCAGATCGTCCAGATCGCCCCGGTCCAGGCTGGTGAGCACGGTCACGGCGAGAATTTTCAGCGCGCCTTTTTCCGCCGCGGCGGCGCGCATGATGGCGTCGTTGCCGTGCACGGTGGCAAAATCCGCACCGGTCGCACTCAAGGCGCGCACCGCGCGGCCCACGGTGGCGGGCACGTCGAAGAACTTGAGGTCGGCGAACACCTTCTTGCCGCGCGCTTTCAGCCAGGCGAGCAGGGCGAAATAATCGCCCGCCATGAACAACTCCAGCCCGATCTTGTAAAACGTGACCGCATCGCCCAATTGTTCGACCATCTCCTTGGCCTCCGCCACGCCGGGTACGTCCAGCGCCACGATCAGGCGCTCGGCGGGAGGAATGGGTTTGTTGGACAGGGCGGAAGTCATCGGCACTCCTGAAACGGCAATGTTGTATCTAATGGCCATGGCGATTGAATTTCCCTCACCCCGGCCCTCTCCCAGGGGGAGAGGGTGAGCAAGGATGCCGCGACTTTCATGTTAAAGGACGGCGCGTGACGGCCATCGTACTGCAAATGGCCGCGCTGATCTTCTGCGGCCTGTTCTGGCGCATTATAAAGCCCGGCGGTCTGGAGGCCGAGCCGACCCGCCAGGCGGTGACGGGCGTGGTTTATTACCTGTTGCTCCCGGCCCTGGTGCTCGACGTGCTGGCCAAGACCCCGCTCGGGGTGGATACGGCGCGCATTTCGGCGCTGGGGGTCGTCTGTATTTTGTTCATGACGGCCGTCGGCTGGCTGGTCTATAAGGTTGCGCGCATACCCAGGCCGCAGATCGGCGCGGCCATTCTGGCCCTGGCGTTTCCCAACGTCACCTTCCTTGGCCTGCCGGTGCTCCGGGAGACTTTCGGCGATTGGGCGCGCGCCGTCGCCATCCAGATCGACCTGTTCGCCACCCTGCCGCTGGTGCTGACTCTGGCGGTGAGCATCGCGCGGCGCCATGGGGCGGACGACGGCCGGCGCGACAGTATTCTGCTTGGTATGGCGCGGGTTCCGGCTCTGTGGGCGGCGCTCTTGACGACGCTGCTCGGTGGCCTGGGGCTTTCCCTGCCCGTTTGGCTGGCGAAACTGGCGGAACTGCTGGGCGGGGCCGCCGCGCCGCTGATGCTGCTTTCGCTGGGCTTGAGTCTGCGGCTGGATGTCCTCAAAGGCCGCTATCTGCTCGTCCTCGCGCCGGTGCTGCTGCTCAAGCTGCTCGTCATGCCGTTCCTTGCCTGGCGTCTCGCCCCGCTGCTGGGCTTCGAAGGCGAGATGCTGCGTGCGGTGGTGCTGGAAACCGCCATGCCGAGCATGGTAGTCGGCATCGTGCTCTGCGACCGTTTCCGCCTGGACGGTTCCCTGTACGCCATGGCGGTGACGCTCACCACCCTGCTGAGTATGGAAACGCTGCCCCTCTGGTATCGGTGGATGGGCGCGCCGTGAGCGGAAGCCGCCCGAACGATGGCAGAATAATGTCCTTCGCAAAGCCAAGGAAATAATCCATGCGATTCCAATACCGACAGGAAGCCGCCGATTTGGCAGCGAGCTACGCCCATCTCTGCCAGCAACGATCGAAGCGGGCGACAGCGCGTTGGCGTCGCGATCCGCTGAGTTTTCCGTTTTTCCTTGCATTGGGAATTGCGGTGGGATGGCACGCTATCGCTGCACTTTCGCGCGCGGACAATTGGCAGTCCTGGGCGCTGGCGGCGGTTGCCCTGTTATTTGTGGGTTCCCGGGTCGCGACTTGGCTATGGCTGAAAAAGGGGGGCATGAACGCCTGGCGGGAGCAATTCGCCGGCCACTACTTGCTGGTACTTAGTCCGGAAGGGCTCTCGGTGCAGTCCAATGGCCGCAACCGTTTTTACTCTTGGCCACAAATCCTGGCTCTGGAGGAAACCGAGCATTACTGGCTGCTTTATCTGCGTCGCTATGTTGCCCTGACCGTGCCGAAAACTGCGCAGCCGGACGGCTTCGCCGAAGCGGTGCGCAGCCACTGGGAGGCGCACGCGGAAAACCGCGGCCTCTCGCTGCCTTGCGAGCCGCGCGGCCACAGTCTCTGGGCCGGCTTCAGGCGCTGGCTGGGCGACAATCTGTGGGCCGGCTTCAAGCTGGCTTTCTGGGGTCCGGTCAGTCCCGCCGACTTCAGAACCGGAACCCGGCCGTTGCTGGGCTTGGTGCTGCTGGAGTTGGCGGCTCTGTTGTCGTTCGGTTATGTCAAATCCCTGCCGGACCCCCGCTTCAACATTTACGGCGTGACCGATTTCGGCGCCGAACTGCTGCTGTTCCTGTTGAGCGGCCTGGCGATCGGCGCCATGGTGGTCAATCGTTCCAGCGTGCCGCGCTTATGGGTGATGCTGCTTTCGGGGCTGCTGGTGGTGGAAATTCCCTATTTGGCCAGCCACGCCGCGTATAGCCAACTGGGATTCTTTTCCCAGGTTTCCTGGCTCCCATGGGCCTTGTGGCTGACGGCCAAGGGGTGGATGCTGCTGGTGGTGTTCCGGGCCGTCGGCACGCTGTTCGTTCAGCCTGCGCCTTCCGCCTGGCTGTTGGTGAGCGTGTTCGCCTTTTTCAATATCGTCGTGCCCGGCTACCTTCCCCAGCAAAGCCTGTTCTACGCCGGCTACGAAGAGGAAGAAGACGATCCGGACGGGCCGGCGATCGACGTGGAGGACACGTTTTACCGCCAGCCGCAATTGCTCCACGACGCCTTGGCGGCGTTGCAGGCAGAGCGTCCCGGCGTGCCGGACCTGTATTTCGTCGGCTTTGCCGGCCAGGCGGACGAAAAGGTCTTCGCCAACGAAATCAAATACGTCCGGGAATTGTTCGACGGCCGTTTCGACACCCGCGGACGTTCCGTCGCGCTGGTCAACAGCCCGGAAACGGTGGCCCATACCCCTTTGGCCAATGCGCACAACCTGGAGAAGGTGCTGGCGGAAGTCAGCCGGCGCATGAATCCGGACGAGGACATCCTGTTTCTCTACCTCACCTCCCACGGCTCGAAAACCTTCGACCTGTCCGTGTCCTTCTGGCCCATGAAGCTGAACGATCTCCCCGCCGCCCGCCTGAAAGAACTCCTGGATCGCGCCGGGATCAAAAACAGGGTGGTGGTGGTGTCGGCCTGTTATTCGGGCGGATTCGTGGATGCGCTCAAGGACGACAATTCGCTGATCATCGCCGCCGCCCGGAGGGACCGCACCTCGTTCGGTTGCGGCACGGAGTCTGAATTCACCTATTTCGGCGAAGCCTATTTCGTCGACACCCTCAGCCACCGGACGTCGTTCGTCCAGTCCTTCGACGAGGCCAAAGGCATCATTGCCGCGCGGGAGGCCAAAGAACAAAAGGACCAGGACCCGTCCGAACCGCAACTATTCCTGGGCGACGCGCTACGGCCCCGCCTGCAGGCGCTGGAAGCCCGGCTGAACCCCAACCCCGAGTAAGGAGGCCGCATGCAAGTTCAACCCTATCTGTTTTTCAACGGCCGTTGCGAGGAAGCGCTGGCGTTCTACCGCGACAAACTCGGCGCCGAAGTGACCATGCTCATGCGCTTCAAGGAGAGCCCGGAGCCGCAGCCGCCCGGCATGCTTCCCGTCGGCTGGGAAGACAAGGTGATGCACGCGAACTTGCGCATCGGCGATACCGGACTGATGGCGTCCGACGGCTGCTCCCCGGAGCAGCCGGCGTTCCAGGGTTTCTCGCTTACGCTTGCGGTGGCCGACGATGCGCAGGCCCAACGCCGATTCCAAGCCTTGGCGGACGGCGGGCAGGTGCAGATGCCGCTCGGGCCGACCTTCTTCGCCACGAGCTTCGGCATGGTCGCCGACCGTTTCGGCGTGAGCTGGATGGTCCTGGCGCCCCGCGACAATCCGGCCGCTGACACGCCGGCACAGTTCGCGTAGGTTGGGTTCGGCGTCCTCGCCGTAACCCAACGAACGGCGCTAACGCCTAACTTCGGAATGGACACCCCCAAAAAGCGTCATTTTCTGTACCCCCGCAAGTGTACGAGTCAGGAATAACCGAGTTCTCGGAGATTGCGGCGATCAACCACCGTTTTTGGGTTCGATTGCCGCCTTGTTCCGGGCCCGCCACGTCTTGGCGATCTCCCCCGGCGGCACGGGGCGGCCGAACAAATAGCCTTGCCCGACCTGGCAGCCTTCGCTCAGCAGCCAAGCGGACTGTTCTTCCATTTCGATGCCTTCGGCCAGGACTTCCAGGCCCAGGCTGCGGCCGAGGCTGATGATGGCGCGGGCGATGGCGGCGTCGTTGGGGTCCTTGGTCAGGTCGCGCACGAAGGAGTAGTCGATTTTCAGGCGGTGCAGGGGGAGGCGCTTCAGGTAGCTCAGGGAGGAATAGCCGGTGCCGAAGTCGTCCACCGCCAGTTTGATGCCCAGTTCCTTCAATCCCTCCATGGCGGCGAGGGCGCGCTCGGTCTGGCACATGATCATGGATTCGGTGACTTCCAGTTCCAGGCGCTCGGCCTCCAGGCCGGTTTCTTCCAAAGTGTCGGCGACGACGGCCAGCAAGGCTTCGCGCTCCAGTTGCTGGACCGACAGGTTGACGGCGATGCGCGGCAGGTCCAAACCTTCGCGCCGCCAGGCCATGACCTGGCGGCAGGCTTCGCGCAGGACCCATTCGCCGATCCGGCCGATGATGCCCATTTCTTCGGCGACGGGGATGAAACGGGAAGGGGGGACCGGACCCAGTTCCGGATTGTGCCAGCGCAACAAGGCTTCGGCTCCCAGCAGCGCGCCGCTGTCCAGGTCGACCTGGGGCTGGTAAACCAGGCTCAGTTCGCCGAGGTCCAGGGCGCGGCGCAGGGCGCTTTCCAGCCGCAGGCGCTCGTCGGCGACCGCCGTCAGCGCGGGGGAATAGAAGCGGTACGTGTTGCGGCCCTGTTCCTTGGCCTGGTACATGGCCAGATCGGCGTTGCGCAGCAGGGTATCGGCGTCCTCGCCGTCCGCGGGGTATAGGGCGATGCCGATGCTGGCGGTGACGTACAGGTCGTGCCCGTCGATGGCCAGGGATTCCCGGGTGAACAACTCGATGAGTTTTTGCGCCACCGAAGCGACGCCGTGGGTGGACACTTCCTGTTCCAGCAGGATGACGAATTCGTCGCCGCCCATGCGCGCCAAGGTGTCGTCGTTGCGCAGCCGCCCGGACATCAGCCGGGCCACGACCCGCAGGAGTTCGTCGCCGACCGGGTGGCCCAGGGCGTCGTTGACGCTCTTGAACCGGTCCAGGTCCACGAACAGCACGGCCAGGGGGCGGAGGTCCCGCTTGGCGCGATCGATGGCGTGCTCCAGGCGGCTCTTGCACAGCAGGCGGTTGGGGAGTTCGGTGAGGGCGTCGTGGTGGGCCAGGAAGTCCAGTTGTTCCTGGGAGCGCTTGATGGAGGTGATGTCGCTGAATACCCCGACGTAATGGGTCGTGCGCCCCTCCGGGTCCTGGACGGCGCTGATGGTGAGCCATTCGGGGAAAACTTCGCCGTTCTTGCGCCGGTTGCGGATCTCGCCGAACCACGTGCCGGTCTGGAGCAGCGATGCCCACATGTTGTGGTAGAACTGCGCGTCCTGGTGGCCCGAGTTGAACAGGCGGGGATTGAGTCCCAGGACTTCTTCTTCGCCGTAGCCGGTAATGGCGGTGAAGGCCCGGTTCACCGCCACGATGTTGGCCGTGGCGTCGGTGACCACGATTCCTTCGCTGGTGTGGTCGAAGACCCGCTGGGCCTGGCGCAATTGGTCCTCGTTGCGTTTGCGTTCGGTGATGTCGCGGGCGATGCCGATGGCATTCCATTTGTCCTCCAGCAGCAGCGCCGAGAGGGACAGTTCCATGGGGAATTCGTTGCCGTCGCGCTTTACCCCGATCAACTCGCTCGTCCGGCCCACCATCCGTCCTTCGCCGGCCTCGCGGAACCGACGGAAGCCCGCTTCGAAAGCCGGGTGGAAACGCTCGGGGACGAGCGTCCCATGCAGCTCCCTGCCCAGGATTTCTTCTTGCGGGTAACCGAAAATCTGCTCCGCCGCCGCGTTCCAGAACGATACCCGCCCGTCATTGTCCATGAGGATGATGGCGTCCTGGGCCGAGACGCTCATGGTCCGGAACTTTGCCTCGCTGTCCCGCAGGGCGTTTTCCGCCGCCTTGCGGCGCCGGCTTTCCGCTTCTTCCGCCAGCGCGCGCAGCACTGCGGAGGGCAGCCGGGCGAGCCGGTCCTTGAGCACGTAGTCCCTGGCGCCGGCCTTGAGCAATTCCACGGCCAGTTCGTCGCCGATGGCCCCGGTCACCATGACCACCGGCGTTTCCGGATAATTCTTCAGGACCAGGTCCAGGGCGGTGCGTCCGTCGAACGCGGGAAGCCGGTAATCCGAAAGGACGATGTCCGGCCGGAATTCGTCCAGGGCCTGGAGGAAACTTTCCCGCGTCTGCACGCGCCGGGAGACGAAAGCCATCCCCGCTTCGCGCAGCTCCATCGCCATGAGTTCGGCGTCTTCCGGGGTGTCTTCCAGCATCAGGATGCGAATTTCTGGGTTCATTTTTCGTGTCTGGAAACCAGCGCCGACGGGTTGGCGGCTCACGGGGTCCGGTTCACCAGGAGCCAGTAAAGCCCGAGTTGCGCCACGACCCGCGAGAATTCCTCGAATTCCACCGGCTTGCTGACGAAGCTGTTGACGCCCAGTCGATAGCTCTGGGTGATGTCGCGCTCTTCCTTGGAGGAGGTCAGTACCACCACGGGAATGGTCCGGGCGCGTTCGTCGGCCTTGAGCGCTTTCAGGACTTCCAGCCCGTCGACTTTGGGCAGGCGCAGATCGAGCATGATGACTTTGGGCGGGGCGTCCGGCCCCCGGTCCGCATACGCGCCGCGGCCGAAGACGAAGTCCAGGGCCTGGGCGCCGTCTTTGACCCACACCAGGTGATTGGCCAGGTTGCCCTCCCGCAGCGCTTCGATGGTCAGTTCGGCGTCGGTCGGGTTGTCCTCCACCAGCAGAATTTCCACCGCGTTGTGATCGTTCGGCATTTTCAGGACTCCTTGTGGGGCAGGGTGAATCGGAATGTCGCGCCTTCACCGACCTTGCCCTCGGCCGCGACGCTGCCGCCGTGGCGGGTCACGATGCGCTTGACGATGGCGAGGCCGATGCCGGTTCCTTCGAATTCTTCGACGCCGTGGAGGCGCTGGAACACGCCGAACAGTTTGTGCACGTAGGCCGGGTCGAACCCGGCGCCGTCGTCGGTCACATAGTAATGAGAGTTCGCATCCTCCACCATACCGCCCACCTCCACGTGGCCCACCGTCCTGTGCTGCGTGAACTTGACGGCGTTGGCCAGCAGATTGGTCCACACCTGCCGCAGCAGGGCGGGGTCGCCCCAGGCGGAGGGGAGCGGCTTGAGGTCGAGACGCACGTCGCGGTCGGCCCGGTCGGGTTCCAGATCCAGCCAGACGGAGCGGACCAGGGATTCCATGTCGACCGCCGACTGGCGAATCTCCAGGCGCCCGGCGCGGGAGAAGGCCAGAATGTCGTCGATCAGTTGCGACATCCTTGAGGAGTTGTCGCGCACCACGCGGATCAGCCGCTGGGCTTCGTCGTCCAGCGCTTCGGCGTATTTCTTGGCCAACAGGCGCGAGAAGCCGTCGATCGCCCGCAAGGGTGTGCGCAGGTCGTGGGATACGGAGTAGGAAAAGGCTTCCAGTTCCCGGTTGGCCGCTTCGAGCGCCTGGGTGCGCTCGGCCACCAGGTCTTCCAAGTGCTCGCGGTGTTTGCGCAGTTCCTCCTCGGCTTTGCGGCGCTCGGTGATGTCGAGCACCGTGCCGATGGAACGGACCGCGCGGCCCGAGGTGTCGTAGAAGGTTTCGCAGCGCTCGTTCACGTATTTCACCCGCCCGTCCGACATCCGCAGGCGGTGGACGACGTCGTAGGGCATCCGGTTCGCCACCGACTCGCTGTAGGCGGAATCGACGAATTGCCGGTCGTCGGGGTGGATGGTGTTCAGAAAGGCGTCGTAGGAAGCACCGAATCGCTGGGGATCGATTTCGAAAATCCGGTAAACCTCGTCGGACCAGATCAGCCGGTTGTCGACCAGGTCCAGTTCCCAGTTGCCGAGATGGGCGATGCGCTGGGCTTCCTTCAGGCTTTTCTCGCTGCGCCGCAACGCCTCTTCCGCCCGCTTGTGCTCGCTGATGTCCCGAGCGATCTTGGAAGCGCCGATGACTCGGCCCGTGGCGTCCAGCAACGGGGAGACGGTCACCGATACGTCGATCGGCTGGCCATCCTTGCGCCGGCGCACGGTCTCGTAGTGCTTGATGGCGTGTCCCTGGCGGATTTCCTCCAGCATCAGACGTTGTTCGTCCAGGTAGGCTTCGGAAATCAGGAAAGCGATGTTCCGTCCCAGCGCTTCGTCCTCCGTGTAGCCGAAAATCCGCTCGGCGCCCTTGTTCCAGCTGGTGATCACGCCATCCAGGGTTTTGCCGATGATGGCGTCGTCGGAGGATTCGATGATCGCCGCATAATGGATGAGTTCCTTTTCCGCCGCCTTGCGCTCGGTCATGTCGCGGCTGATGCCGAGGAGTCCCAGCAATTTGCCGTCCCGGGAGTAGTAAGGGGTCTTGATGGTTTCCAGGAACACCCGCCGGCCGTCCGGGTAGGTCACCCATTCGTCGTTGCGGTGGAGTTCGCCGGACGCGAGCATCTCGCAGTCGTTTTTCCGGAAAAACTCGGCCGTTTCGACATCGACGAAGTCGAAGTCGGTTTTGCCGACGATTACGTTTTCCGCGGCGCCGAAATACTCTTCGAACGCCTTGTTGCAGCCGAGGTAGATGCTGTCCACATCCTTGAAGAACACCAGGTCCGGAATCGTGTCGAGGATGGTTCTCAACAGGGCCCGTTCCTTATCCAAGTTCGACTCGGCGCGCTTGCGCTCGGTAATGTCGCGGGAAATGCCGAAAAGCCGGTAAATGCGCCCGTCGGTGTCGTGCACCGGCACCAGCGTGGTATGGAAATACCGCTGCCCGGACGGCATGGCGAGCTGTTCTTCGTAATCCACCGGTGCGTTTTTTTCCATGCACAGGCGGTATTTCTCGAAGACTGACCGGGCGTTTTCCGGCGGGATGAACTCTTCGAGGTAACGGCCGCTCACCGCCCGGCCGTCGAGCCCGACGGTTTTTTCCCAGGCCGGGTTGAACACCGCGAATTTGAAGCGGCCTTCCGGGGTCACATCGGTGCCGAACAAGATGTCCGAGGTGTTTTCGAAGACTTCCCGGTAGCGCAGTTCGCTTTCCTGCAGGCTGCGGTAAGCCAGCAGGCTGGTGAGCACGTCCGTCAGCCGCCGGCCGATTTCCTGCAGCAACTGGATTTCTTCCGCCGTCCAGACCCGGGGATAAGCGCACTGGTGCAGCCCGAACAGGTAGGGCTTGTCCCCCTTGGGATAACCGGCCGTGGCCACCATGGACTTGATTTGGAAACGTGTCCCGGGTCCGTGCGGCACCGGATGTTCCGTCCCCGGACCGAACGAGACGGGAGCGCTGGCGGCTCTTGCCGTCCGGTACACTGCGGCAATCTCCTCGTCCATGGGCAGTTCGTGGCCGAGTACGAGGATGCCGGGGTATTCGGGCCGGGTGCGTTCCATGGGCGCCCACCAGGCGGCGGCGTCCGGATCGCAGGGGTACACCAGCCAGGCGCGGTCGCAAGCGAAAATCTCCAGGGCGGCGTCCAGCATTTCGTACAGTATCTGCTGCAGGTCGTTGCTTCCCTGCAGGGTCTGGTTGATCCGGTCCATGCTTTCGAAGAAGCGCAGATGGGCCATGCGTTCTTCTTCCGTCCGCTTCTGCTCGGTGATGTCGTGGGCGATGCCCAAGACGCTGGTTACGGTGCCGTGTTGGTCCCGTTCCGGGTAAAAACGGAAATCGAAAGTCCGCCGGCCGCCCTGCAGGGTCGGTCTCGAACCCTCGAAGGCGACCGGCTTCCCTTCTTCGGCCGTGCGGCGGATCGCCTGGTAAAGAGCCTGGCGAAGCGCTCCGGTGCCGGCTTCGTCGATATCCAGGTGCGTTTTTCCCACCAGATGCTCGATGGTGAGTCCCGAGACGCCGACCGCCGCCGGATTCACGTAGAGGTGGCGCCCCACCGTGTCGAAGCGGGCGACCAGATCGGGCAGGTTTTCCACCAGGGTGCGAAGCTGGCGCTCGGTTTCCTTCTGGGCGGAAATATCCCGTCCGACGGACAAAACGCTCGCCACCTGGCCGTAGCGATCGAACTCGGGAACGAAGCGGACGGAATTGCTCACGGCCTTCCCGGTGCGCGGCGCCACGAAGATCAGTTCCATGGTCGCGTCCCGCCCGGTGGCGAAGACTTCCTCGATCTTGTGTTGATACGCCGCGATTTCCGCCGATCCGGGCGAACTTTCCATCGGCGTCCGGCCCAGCATTTCCCGCACCGGAATGCCCAGCGTTCTGACCAGGGCCGGGTTGACGTAGGTACGGCGGCAGTCGCGGTCGTAGCGGATGATTTCGTCCGGCGAATTTTCCACCAGGGCGCGGAATTCCGTCTCCCGCCTGCGCAGAGTCCCTTCGGCCAATTTGCGCTCGGAGATGTCGATGAGAGACACCAGTACCTTGGAAAAGGTCCGCTCGTAGCCCGGAATGACCGAAAAATACAGGGTCACGTGCCGCCGGTTTCCGCCCAGGGTTTGAACGATGGCGTCCCTGGCCATCTCGGTTGTCCCGCTCCAGATCGCCAGCAGTTCGTGTTGAAACACCGTGTCCGGTTCGGAAACGAAGGTCGTCGGCAACCTTTGGAGCAGTTCCTCCTTGCCGGTCGCCTCCAGCAAGGCCACAGAGGCTTGGTTCGTGTCGACGATCCGGACCAGGCCGGCGCACTGCCGCACTGTTTCGGGATGTTGCCGCAGGCAGGCTTCGATGTCCTGGATGCCTTGCGCTTTCAGATCGTCGAGCAACTGTTTGACGGCCGACAGGTCCTTTTCCCAAGTCGACACGGGCGAGTTCTCGAAGACCGAATGGAAGCGTTTTTCGCTGGCAACGAGCGCCATTTCCGTCCGCTTGAGTTCGGTGATTTCCCAGGCCAGGTCGGCCAGCAGCGAAACCGCCTCCAGGTCCGCCGGCGTATAGTCGCCGGGTTTGTTTCCCACGCCGAGGAGCGCCACGATTTTGTCGCCGCGGAAGACCGGCACGACCATCTCGCGGACGATTTCCGCGTGGCCGTCGGGCAAGCCCTTGCGGTGGGCGAGCGCGGCGTAATCGTTGTGGATGACCGCCCGTCGCTGATGGATGCAGTCGACCCAGACGCCGGCTTCCGCCACGTCGTAATGGCGGCCTTTCCCTTCCGCCTTGCAGAACTTTGCCTTGGTGCGGGTCGACCACTCCTGGAGCGACAGGGTCATCTGGTCCGCTTCGAGAAAATGGTAAAAGCCGACCAGGCTGCCGGTCAGCGCTTCGGCTTCGTCGAGGGTGGCCTCGAGCAGTTCGTCCAGCGTATGCCTGGAGGCGAACTGCAGCAGGCGCAGGCGCGCCAGGTTGATGGATTCGGCGCGCTTCTGCGCGGAGATGTTGTGAAACGTCGAGACCACCGCGCAGGGATGCAACGCGCCCGCATTGAACAAGGGTTGCGAATTGATGGATATCCAGGCCAGTGTCCCGTCGGGTCTGTGAATGCCCATCACCACGTCCGCTTGCGGCTGCCCGGTGCGCAAGGCGACCATGGCCGGGTGCAGTTCGCCGGGAAAAGGCGTGCCGTCGTCCTTGACGGTGTATGGCGCCCGGTCCAGAGAAGTCTGTCCGGCCAATTGCTCGGCCGTCAGCCCCAGCATCCGTTCCGCCCGCGGGTTGGCCGCAGTGATTCTCCCTCCCGCATCCTGGAACACCACGCCTTCGGCCATGGCGGTCACCAGCGAGCGATACAGGGATTCGCTTTCGCCCAGCGCTTCGCCCATTTTTTTCAAATCCTTGAACAAAGGGGATATGAGCGCCAGTCCCGCGACCATCAAACCCGAGATGGCCAAGGCGACCAATTCCGCATACGTATCCGGCTGTTTCGCCGCGCCGGCCGCGAAGTACTCGAACAGGCTGATGGCGCGTCGCGCCGCCATGAGCACCACCGCCATCGCAATGAGTACCCAGGCGACGCGTTTGCCGGTTACATACATCAAACGCAGGGCGAGACCCGCCGCCACGAACTGCAGGACGATGGAAACGACCAGGATAACCGTAACAGCCATGGGGCTCCTTTGGAGGGGTAGGGGTGGGGACATCCCTAAGGCTTATTTTTGCCGAAGCGTCGCCGCGTGGACAGCCGTGGCGAGGACGCCGGTTCCACTTCGGCGCCGGTCATGTGGCGGATCGATCAGGAGCCAGTATAGTCCGAGCCGAGTCGCGACTCCGGTTTGCCGCTCCCGGCCGGGAGCCCGCCGGAACGCGGCCGCGCGGCGCGCGGGGCCGTGCAAAACTGTGCTAGCCTTGCCGGCACTACGTGGGAGTACACGCCATGGGAATTCCGCAACCCGCCGATGCGTTCCGTTTCGAAGACTATCTCGCCTGGGAAGCCGGGCAGCTGGACAAGCACGAGTTCGTCCGGGGGGAAACCTTTGCCATGACCGGCGCCTGGCGGGCGCACGTCACCGTCAGTCTCAATCTCGCCAGCGCCTTCAAGAGCCACCTGCGCGGCACCCCGTGCCGGGCCTACATGGCCGACATGAAATTGCGGGTGGAGGCGGCGGATGCGGTGTTCTACCCGGATGTCATGGTCACCTGCGATCCGCGCGACCACGCCGCCGACCTGTTCCTCAGCCAGCCGGTACTGGTGGTGGAAGTCCTCTCCGAGAGTACCGCCGCCTACGACCGCGGCGACAAGTTTGCCGAATACCGCAAGCTGGCCAGCCTGCAGGAATACGCCGTCATCGACATCGACGCCCGGCGGGTGGAAGCTTTTCGGCGCAATCCGGAAAACCATTGGGTGCTCTATGACTTCGCCGACGGCGGCGACTGCCAATTCGCCAGCGTCGAGCTGACCCTGCCCCTGGCGGCGGTATTCGAGGATGTGGATGCCGAAGACGGGGCAGGGGAGGCCGGTACGGCGTGAACGCTGCTTTTCGACAACAACCCGGAGAAAAATCATGAAAAGACTGGTTCAAATCGCCTGGCTTTCCGGACTGTCGCTTGCCGGCTCGGGAATGGCCCTGGCGGCCGGCCCTTATGTGGAGATCGAAGGCGGTTATGGGTGGGCCGAGGACGCGCAAATCAGCGACCGGCAGGGCTATCTCGCGCCCAATTGCCTCATCTGCCAGCCCGGCGACCTGAACCATCTGGAAAGCGGTGGACTGGTGGGGGCGGCCGTCGGCTACCGGTTCAGCGACTATTTCCGCACCGACGCGCGCTTCACCTACCGGGAAGGCCACGATCTTTCCGATCACGACATCATCGATGTCAATTACAAAGCGTCCGTCGAATCCTGGGCGGCCATGCTGTCCGGCTACTTCGACCTGCCGGTTTCCCTGGGGCCGGTCCACCCCTACATCGGCGGCGGCATCGGCTGGGCGTGGAGCACCCTGTCGTCCATTCACCAGAAATGGACTCCCGGAGCGGGGTTTCCCGCCGGAACCCAGACCGACCCCGGCGGCGACAATTCGAGTTTCGCCTGGCAGGCCATGTTCGGTCTCAATTACGCCGTGACCTCGTCCTTTGCCGTGGACGTGGGCTATCGGCATTTTTACGGCGGCCGGATCGGCACCGACAACGGCACCTCGGTCATCTCTTTCGCGGGTGCAGCGCCGTTTTCCTATCGATCCGGCGGCGTCAACGGCTACCTGAGAACCGACGAGGTGGTCGCGTCCTTGCGTTACAGTTTCTGAGGCATCCGGGCAAGGCGCGGGATGTAGCGATTCTTCCAGCGCGCCGGGTAGGCACGGCGCGTCCGGAAAGCCATCCGCGTCGGCGATAATGGCGGCTGATTCCAGCCGCAACGCCATTCATGCCCAAATCTTCAGCAGACCCCGCCTTCCGCCGCGCCGCGGCGGCGCCGCCTTTGCCCACCGGCATCGGTCGTTTCATCCTTTATTGCACCGCCGGCTTTCCCTTCTGGCTGACGCTGATGCTGCTCCTGGAGACCGGCCAGGCGGCCAGCAACATTCTGGTGCCCTATGCCATCAAGGCCATCATGGATGGGGTGGCGCAACTTTCCGGCGGTTCGGTCTCGGTGCTGGAGGCCTTGCAGAAGCCGCTCCTCCTGCTGGCGGGGCTGAATCTGGCGGAAATCCTCTTCAGCCGGGCCAGCGGGGCGGTGCTGATCATCGTCGGGCCGCGGTTGCGGCAGCGCACCACCCAGATGCTGTACGCGTACCTGCAATACCATTCGGCGCGCTATTTCAGCGGCCACTTCGCCGGCGCCCTGGCGCACCGCATCAGCGAAACGGCCATGAGCGTCAACCACACCATGTGGGCCACGCTATGCGATTTCTGGCCCATCGCCGTCACCTTCGGCGTGTCCATCACCCTGCTGTTCGGGGTGCACGAGGATTTGGGGACCTTCGTGGCCTGTTGGGTCGCGTTCTACGTGCTGGTGTCCTACTGGCTGGCCACCCGCTGCCAGCCTTACGCCCAGAGCTACGCCGCCACCCGCAGCCTGGTCAACGGCAAAATCGTGGACTCCGTGACCAACATGCTCAACGCCAAGCTGTTCGCCCGCCTGGATTACGAGCGGGATTATCTGAACCGCTACCTGGAAACGGAAGTGAAGATGGGCCGCCGCACCTTCTGGTACATGGAGCGGGTGCGCTGGTTCCAGTTCATCGCCGCCGCCGGCCTCAAGCTGGGCACGGTGTACTACGCCCTGACCCTGTGGGACGGCGGAGTGATCGGGGTGGGCGATTTCACCATGAGCGTGAGCCTGGCCCTGCTCATCATCGGCGACGCGCGCAACCTGACCCGCCGGTTTCTGGAGTTCTTCGAGTACGTGGGCAACGTGGCCAACGGCGTGGATACCATCGTGCGGCCCCACGAAATCGTCGACGCGCCAAATGCGCAAGCCCTGCGAGTGACCCGGGGCCGTGTCGAGTTCCGCAACCTGCGTTTCGGCTACGATCCGGAGCGGCCGGTGTTCGATGGTTTGAACGTCGTCATCGAGCCGGGCCAGCGGGTGGGGCTGGTGGGCTTCTCGGGCTCGGGCAAGTCCACTTTCGTGTCCCTGATGCTGCGCAACTACGAGCCGCAAGGGGGGCGCATCCTCATCGACGGCCAGGACATCGCCTTCGTCACCCAGGATTCCCTGCACCAGCAGGTGAGCCTGATTCCCCAGGACCCGAGCCTGTTCCATCGCAGCCTCAAGGAGAACATCGGCTACGGCCGGCTGGACGCGGACGACGATGAAATCCGCGCCGCCGCCGAGATGGCCAACGCCGACGAATTCATCCAGGTGATGCCGGAGGGCTACGACTCGCTGGTGGGCGAGCGCGGCGTCAAACTGTCCGGCGGCCAGCGGCAGCGCATCGCCATCGCCAGGGTGATGCTGAAAGACGCTCCCATCCTGATTTTGGACGAAGCCACCTCCAGCCTGGACTCGGTGACCGAGAAGGCCATCCAGCAGAACCTGGAGCGGGCCATGGGCAAGAAGACCGTCATCGCCATTGCCCACCGCCTGTCCACCATCGCCTACCTGGACCGCATCCTGGTGTTCGACCAGGGCCGCATCGTCGAGGACGGCAGCCACGAAGAACTGCTGGCCCGCAAAAGCTTTTACCACCGGCTGTGGACCATGCAGGCGGGTGGGTTCCTGCCGGTGGAGCGGGGTTAGCGGAGCCGGCCCCCTTCTGTAGGAGAGAAGCCGGCACCGGCGGTATCATGAGCCGCGAAGCAGCGTTCGCCGGAGCCATCGCGCGCGACGGCGTCGATCTGCAATTTCCTTGCGGGGTTCAGTGCCTCGCGGCAACGGGAGTGCGGGAGCAAAGGACATGAACACGACGTTTTTCCGGGTAGTCGTCGGCTTTTTCGCAGTCATCGGCGGCGGTCATGCCGACGCGCCGACCGACACGGAAGCCACGAAAATCGGAACATCCGGGTTGACCAGTCCGGCCACGGCGGCCGAATCCGCCGGCAGTGCGGGAGTGGTCGAAATTACCGAAGCGGCCTGGGTCGGCGACGTGGACCGGGAGACCCGCCAACCCACCGCCCGCTTGAACCAGGCCCATGCGCGCCAGCGCCTGGTGCTGTGGATGGAGATACAGGGCTCGTCCGCCGCCATGGACAAGCTGGCCGCAGACGGCAAACTGCCCATCCGTCACAAATGGTTCCGCGAGACCATCGCCCGCGTGGAAGCGGAAGGGGTCACGCAGATGACCGACCAGATCGACATTCCCGTCGCGCAGCGCAGTCTGCTGCCGAAGCTGCGCCACGAACTGCAAAGTCGCGGCTATTTCGACTGGCGCACCTGGAGCTACAAGGACCACGCGCGCCCCGGCATGTGGCGGGTGCGGGTGGTGTACGCCGACAACAGCCCGGTGTTGTGCGGCGACGGCGACTCCCGGCGGGCCTGCGAATACTCCATCGAAGTGAGGTAGTTCCATGGAAGACGCCGGCAAGAAGGCCAGCCACGCCGCCAGCGGTGGGAAAAACAACTCGGCCCTCAGGGCAGCGGTGGAAGAGGCGGAAATCCTGCTGGCGTTTGCGTCCGGCCGGGGCATCGCCCTGGCCCCCGAGGTGGTGAAAGCGCTGGTCAAGTCCAAAACCCTGCTGAGCGGGGACCTCGATGCGCCCGACACCTTCGAGCAGCAAGCGGCGTTCTGGGACGCGCGGGAAAAACTGGCCGAGGCGGTGCGCCCCGTCACCATCGCCAGCCTGAAGGCGACCACCCAGACCTTGAGCCGCACCGGCAGGCTGGGCGACCTGCTGGACCGCTGGTTCGGCGAAAAGCCCTTCACCAAGGCGGACCGGGCGGTGCATCAGTTTCGCACCTGGGCGTTCTGGGCGTTGCTCGGCCTCCTGGTACTTCAGGTGTACTGGATCGTCGGTTCCCGCGTCACGGCGGACATCAAGCCCCTGCTCCAGAGCGTCGCGGACAACCAGCAGAAGCAGGATCGGGAGCAGGACAAGCTGGACCAGCAGCGCGCCCGTTCGCCGACCGCCGCCGACGCGGCGGATTCGCACGAATGGCAGCGGCTGGAAGCGCAAGCGCAGGAATTCGAACGGCAAATGCTGATTCGTTACGAAATCCTGCAAAAGTGGAACGAGGTTTGGCGCAAGCCGCTGGCGCTCCTGGGCGTGCTCCCGGCCCAGTCGGAACAAGCCGAGCCGGGCAGTCCCTACCTGTTGCTGCAAAAGGCCATGCTCACCGCGGAATTCGCCTCCCACGGCCTGGAGCGTTACATCCTGCCTTTGCTGTACGGCTTTCTCGGTGCCTGCCTGTATGTGCTGCGAACCCTGGCCAGCGACATCAAGGCCCTAGCTTACACGCCGGAGCAGAATACGTTGTATCGGCTACGCGTTTACATGGGAATGCTGGCCGGCCTCATCATCATCTGGTTTCTGCCGGTGACCGAAGCCGACCCCGGACTCAAATCCCTTACGCCCTTCGCGCTGGCCTTTCTTGCCGGCTACAGCATCGACCTGCTGTTTGCCCTGATGGACAAGTTGATCGCCGCGTTTTCGGGAAAATGACGTTCCGCGTGCCCACGAGGCCGACCATCCTGCCATTCTTCGGCGTCAGACCTGCGGTCATGGAAACATTTGCCGGCGGGTCCGCCTGAACGTTCCAGTACGTGGGAATCTTGGAACTGATTTCCAGGTCTCGCCCGTCGCTCTGCTCTGGATGCGGGACGGGCGTCCGGGATTGCGGAAGGCGGCGCCCGGCGCCACAAGTCGCTACTCACCCGGCGCGGATCGCAATCGACTCGGGTTTCGCGAACTATGGCGCCAGCTCTGCGGGTTGAACATCACCGGCCACGCGCGGCGCAAAGGGTGCGGAGGTGGCGGCGGTAAATCCAGGCACTGATCGACAGGGCCAAACAAAAAGTCACGATAATCATGGCGGCTCTCCTCGCTTGGTGATGTGTCTTTTCAAGACACGCTTAAATTAGCGGCCGATTACCGCAAAACTTGACCAGGCGTCCGGGCCGGTTCCAGCCGGAGGGGAGTTCTTGCAGCATGGTTTTGGTTCCTATGCGCCGTATCCCACGGTCCTACCAAGAAAGTTCGGGTAGGTTGGGGTGACGGCAGGAACCCCAACGATTGGCAGCGAGGGTTATGTTGGGGTTCGCCGACTCACCCCAACCTACGGCCCTCGTGACGGTCTATATTCCGAACACCTGGCCATTCATCGGTATCAGAAAACGCCCCGACAGGTCAGGCCGGTGGCGCTGGAATACTTCGCGGAGTTGTCCGTATAGATATATCGGTATGTTGGGTTGTCAGGCCCGTGGCAATGATCAGAGAGTTACTGATCTTATGGAAAGTAATGTCATTATCTACGACTGAGAACGCAGTGGATGCGGGATCCTTGAAACAAAGTATATTGCTCTGCTTTCTATAAAATTAGTAAAGCGGGTCTATCCCAGTTTCTCATTGAGCTTAATGCTTTGCCACTCTATTTTGCTGAGAAAAGGCCCCTCGCAAAATGGCGTGAATAACAAATGCAGCAGATTTAGCGGCTGCCTCGCGTTGCAATGCGTCCTTATTATCGTTTTTCTTGCCATCCGCCCAGTCGCAGATTCCTTTGACGATGATCCAATCCTTGCCTAAATCAGCGGCGGCAGCATAGAGACCAGTTCCCTCCATTTCGCCACCTATTGCTTCTGGTTCCTGTTTTGCCAAGGATTCCCGGTAATCTCGGTTGTCGATTAGTTTTTCACCGGAAAGTAGCAATCCAAAACTAACCTTTCCTGACCATGAATACTCTACTGCCCGAAATTTGCTTAGCAGCTTCGACGAGGCGGTTACTTGGTCCCCGCGTGGCGTGTATACAGCACCGCCATCGACCGTTCCTATCCTCTGCATTTCATAAGGGCGGAGTTGTTTTGATACCAGTACTTGCCCTATTTCTTGCGTGTCTGGCTTCATGCCAAACGCAACGCCTACCATGACAATGCTGCCAGGATTCAAATCATCGATTGCATCGCGTACCGTTGCTTGAGATGCGCCGACCCCCCCTGACCCGATTTCACATTGAACGAGTAGAATTTTCGATTCTGCAATACCGCTGATTTTGAAGTATGTCCTTCTGTGAGCAAAAACCTCGTCAATGGTGCATCCATGCTCGTTCCGGAACTGGTCAAGAACAGCATCACGCTCAATTGTGGTTGCCACAACGAGCAGAAGATTGCAGGCAACGCCCACTGATCTATTTCCTCTTTCTTTTCGTGGTTCTCGTTTACGGCTTTGTAGGTAAGAGTAAACAGTCTGGTCAATCGCACTTACAATGAAGCGACCAGGCTCGCCGTCGCTAGTGGGGTCGCGCAATTTACGGAGAGAGCGACAGATGGTTTTCTCTGTTATGTGCGCCACTATCAGCCCATTGTCACTATAATGTTGCTTTACGGCCTCTAGTTCGGGGCCTCTGCGTATAACGGCTTCTGCTGCCCTTGTGCATACGAATATCACGCGTGAATCTCGTGTTTTCTTCGCGCGGGAGCATGCCTCTGTAATTGCCTGCACAGTTAATTTGTCTTCGTTGCGAAGCAAGAATAGTAGATGGTTAGTATGGCGGATATCTTGAACGATACCCCACATGCCTTTAGTTGATGTGATGCGCCCATGAAGTAAATCACTTTGTCTTTCAAGGTCTCTTATGCCGGAAGCCAAAAGTGTGCCAAGCGCACGGGCTGCCCAAGCATAGAACCCTTCATCATTGCTTCCTTTAGGAAGCGATTCTGCTTCACTTACTAACCTTTGGATTACCTCCTTGCGTCTTTCAGTTGCAACCGACGTGACGTTTACTTCATAACGTTCGTTATAGTCGTCGTGGATTTCCTCTGCGACTTCAGGCGCCATTCCGTCAGTGCCGACAGCGTTGATTGCACGCCAATAGCAAGGGTGAATCATCAATTCGACATCGGCTCCAAAGTCGATGTTGGCTAGTCTTCCGTCATGGCAAAATGTAAAGCGTCCATCACTCTTATCTCCATATCCCAAAAATCCAATAGAATGGAGTTCATACAGTATCCCTGCTGATCCGAGGAGCCGAATCGTCTCTGCAGTTCGGTCGGAAGACGTGTTGATTGCGACGGATTCGATTAGTGACCGGGCAAAAGGGGTTTGCATGTGCGCCCGACTAATGCTGAGTGCGTTCAGTATTTCTGAAAGCCCAGGAATGGCGTCCGCGTATTCCTTAATCAAATCCTCAAGGCGGACCCTTGATACCTCTTCCGCAGACTTTGCTACGTCATGCGGACTGATTCTTTCTGAACCTCGTTTTGCTGCTTCAAAGAATGCAATATTGAGCAAAGTAATCAAGTCTCTCGGCCTATAAAGGGTGAGCTCAAGAACCTTTCGAAATCCCGCAATACCTCGATATTCGTTAGTGCTATGCTTACTCCATGTAGCTTGGTCGGTAGGATTTCCATTCCGTTCGCCATGTGGTTGCTCAGAACCACCATCCCGAAAGGCTATGCGAAGCCTAGTTGCGACGAGTTGCATGAGGCTTTCAGTGGCCCAATGTAAACGCAAAACCTGGCCCTCGATATTTCGGGTATAGTTTCGATCTTTTTTCTGTATGGCGCGAAATATGTTGTCCCGAAGAAATATCGTCGCCCGGAGGCGGGGAATGGCGCTACTCAACTCTGTTGCGGCGGATACGATGCCATTTATGAAGGCGACACCAATATCTTCAGGTCTAAAGCCCTCATCGAGGCGGTCGGCCAACAATGCGTATGGCCGTTCATTAGCGTTGAGTAACTGCTGGAGTAGGTGCAAGAGCTTGCGATATTGAAGGTCAACATTTAGTTCTCCGAGAAGTAAGCCCGGGTCGCTTTGTCGTTCGAGGTGAGGCCTTACTCTACAATACAAACGCTCAAAAGCCCCAGAGCCTTCCTGTTTCCATGAAGTTAACTGGCTCCCGAGAAGCTCTTGGTCTTTAGTATCCAGAAAAGAAAAACCATTGGTGCGAGATGCACTATAGTCGTTCAGTACCTCCAAGAGAATCGCGTATCGGCATAACGTGGTAGCTACTTCGTGAAGCGCGTCGTAGTCGGCGTCATGTGAAGACAGTTTGCGAATAATCGCGTGGATTGGGTAGACTTCATTCCCGTCAGGCTCGAGCGAAATGACCCGATGGTTACGTTGCTCAGCGAATGCGAGCTTAAGTTCTCTGAACAGAGCGCTTTTACCAGTTCCCCGCCTTCCGACAACGACATAGCCGGAACGCTGCTGCAAAAGAGCCTGATACTCGGGAGTCTGGATGAATGCTGAGTCTAAAAGCGCATCTTTCTCAGCCCGCGCCTCGCCCAACCGACTTCGGATATCTCCTAAGTTATCGTCCACAAGGTAGCTTCCTTTCAGGCTACGTCTAGCCCGTTCTACGCAAACATACTCAGATCATACCCGTAAGGGATGTTTTTGCACAAGGTCACAAGGTCGTGCAAGGTCGTGGGGTCACGTCTCACATTCCAACATTCCGTTCATGCACGAAGCACGGCGTTTGCAGTGATGCCAGAGAACGAGGTGAGGATACATGTGATCAGGTCTACCTGTCGTAATGGCACGACGCTATCTTTCCCATGTAACCCCCTTAGCCACAATTCTTCGACAAAATGCGAACCCAGCGCTCTGCATCTATCCTCCTACGCATACACGGTTATGTCTTTCGCGCCTTATGAAACGCCACCGTTCCACCTAAAACAGAGGTGCCGACAATATTGGAATAACCCAATTCGGATAATACGTTGGAAAGCTCTTCTGTTGAGTAAAACATGCGGATGGCCTGAATAAAGTAGCTTCGACATTGCAAAGATGCCGATCCGCTACGGAATGCCTTGGAAATAATGGATAAACTGGCCCTCAAGTAAAGGTAGTACATCTCCTCCACGAGCTTGTTTGCCGGCCTCAGCATGTCGCAGTGGTAAAAGTGGCCGCCGGGCTTGAGCACCCGATGGATTTCAGAGAATACCTTTATTACCCGCAGATGCCGCGTCGCCCATTGTAGTGTCACGACATCGAAATGGTTGTCGGGGAACGGCAACTCATGCACATCGCAGATACGACTGTCGATTTGAAAGCCTTGGGCTTGCGCAAGGCTTTTACCGACTTCCTGCATCGCAACGCTTCTGTCCACTGCCTGGACGTCGAGAGTGGGCTGCCTTTTTAAAAGAGCAATACCAACGGCATTGGTACCGGCGCACACATCCAGAACCTTGTCGTTGGGTTTAATGTCGATGGTAGAGACAAAACGATGGCGCAGTCGGTCCAAAAGGCCCAGAGTGGCAAAAGCATTTGCACGATCATAATAGCTTGCAACATCGGAAAATACTGCGTCGAGATCATTGGTCCAAATGGACTCGAATGCCTTTTCGCGGGCGCTTTCGTTCTCAGTATAAATGCAATTCATGTCGATCGATTTCAGCTAGCATATAGAAAATAAAAAAGGTCAAACACGATTGATCAGTACGTCGAATGATTTCATGCCGAAAATCAATCGTGTCTGACGTTGGCGGTTCAACTTCCTCAGGGCTTCAGCGAAGGATGACCCGCGCGACAACCCGTAATTGTTATGAATTACTTTTCCGGGGGGAATATTGGGACGAGGTCATACTTATAATTTACCGTCATACTGAGATTACTATAGCGTGTCCGGCAAACATCATTGTCCTTGCTATCTGTTGCCTCATTCTCGCCTTTCAAGACAAATCCATATTGTGGTTCTGTGCCCGAAACCCAGTTGCGCACGGCGCTTGTCACGTCGATCCCACAGCCTCCAAGCCCGCATGATGCGCCGGCGGCCGGTAATTCCCCGCGATAAGGATCACCCGGTGGAGGTTTTGTATAGCCCGGTGCTTCCCAGTTTTTACTGGAAAGCAGCAATGAATCTGCGCAGTTGCGTCCTCCCTCTGGATCTGGCCTGCGTTGATAATGCAGCGTTGCCGACGTAACGAAGACGCGCGGTAAATGACTTTTTACCTCGCGAAGATCGAATTGCATGGCAGCGCGATAAATGTGAATCAAATTGCGAGAACAGGGGAAAGGGCGGGTGCCGGGATCATACGCATGGTCATACCCCACCAGCCGCGCTCCTGCTATGTCCGACGCACCGCCGGTGCCGGAGGAATCCGTCGGGCAAGGCCAATAGGTATCATTGGCCGGGTAGGAATAGGTCTGTTGCGACCAGCCGCCGGTATTCGAAACTGGCAGGGTTACGGAAGTCTCCCTGGTGGTCACTCTAGGCGCACAGCCGGTTAATGCGGCGGCAAAAACGAGCGATAAAGGTAAAATGGGTTTCATCACCACCTCCTATGGTCAATTCACAAAGAGCACGGCAGCAGTTTGAGTTCTGCAACCTACCCGCATCCGGGAAAAACTTAAGAAAATCCTAAGCTTTCGTTCTTTTCCCGACTGAAGGATGCGCTTGGGGAATTGTGCTGTCAATCGTGGATATGGAATGATCCATGTGGAGGAAAGGTAACGCGGTGGGATGTAAAAAATAGTTCTGTCCCGGTTTATCTGAATCCGTGTTCCAGCCCGTTTGAGCAGGTTTATCGTGCCACGGGCGTGTTTTTGGACAGAAATTGGCCAGGCCCAACATCGTTGCAACATGCCGTTGCTCTAAACGTAACCCGTGTTATTTACGTTCTTTCGCCGCGGTTCTAAGTTGGAGTGCGGCCTTATCCCCTTTTTTGGCAGGATGGCGAAGCGCGTGGCGGATGAGCCATTTCGTCTCGTTGGAGGCCCCGCTCAGCCAACGCTCGCAAATTGCAAATACCTTTTCCGGATGGTCTTTCGCAATATCGCCCAGATGATTTGCGACGCTGCGCCGCACATAAAGGCTTTGATCCTGTTTCAGGGCTTCGAGGATCGGGAATACGGGATCAGGATTGGCTATGAAGGCGGGAATCCGCGTGGCCCAAGGCAGCCGGGGGCGCGTACCTTCCGAGCAAAGCCGCCGCACATGAGGGTCTGAATCGGTTGTCCATTCCATAAGTTTTGCCAGTGTGCGTTCCTGTTGCCGGATCAGGAACGGCCGTATGGAAAACTCCGCGCTGAAACGTCTGGTGAGCTCGTACTGCGCCCGCATGGAAATTTCAAACGGGTCGTGCCCGCCATTTCCATCGGGTTCCAAACCATATTCGGCGACAAAACAAACGTGGGGCAGATAGAAAAACACCGCCAAACCGAGATCGTCGGTTCGAGCGAGCGGGGGAGTCAAAGAGGCCAGAAGCATCTCGATGGCCGCCGCATAGTTCTCAGGCAGATATTGACGCAGTGCTTTGGCCAGATGTTGGCCGCGTTCCAGAATGCCCAGCGGCTCCAGACCCTCCAACGCAGTGCGGCGAAACGACCTTTCATCAAACCGGGGATGCACAAGGAAGATGTTGTGCGCCAGGCAATCGAGCGCCTCGGGTCCAAGCAGTTGCTTTAGAGGAACCCCTTTCTGGATGGAGTTCGGTGCGACGGGAATGCGCGGCGTGCGGGTTGTCATCAGGTTCATTCCATGGGGGCAGCATTTATGGAGAATACGGGACTCCGTCCCTTTTCGCCCGCTCCCATGCGCCGCCTCGTCGAGGACGGCAGCCGCGAAAACTCGTGATCCGCCCGGGCCCTTTTGCCAGCCGCTGCGAACCCGGCAGACGCGGCTCCCGGTCGAACATCAGGAATGATCCGCCGGCCCCACATACCCCGTCACTTCTTCCCGGTCATGGTAGAGCTGCTTGAAGCGTAGCTTCCCGGCGCCGGGCGTCCCGGCCAGCGCCCCGTCGATGACGGCCCGGCAGCGCTGCAATTCTTCATAGCGCTTCTTCATGGGCAACTTAAGATTGAAGATGGCGCGCCGGCAGTCTCCCTCCTCCAGCCAGCGGGCTACCAGGGCGGCGATGCGGATGGGCTGTTCGACGATGTCGCACACCAGCCAGTCCACCGGCTTGGGCGGATGGTAGCGGAAGCCGTCCACCTTGAGATGCTCCACCAGGCCGGATTCCATAAGCGCCGGGGCCATGGGGCCGTTGTCCACGGCCGTGACTTTCAGGCCGCGCTTGACCAGTTGCCAGGTCCAGCCGCCCGGCGCCGCGCCCAGGTCCACCGCCGTGAGGCCGGGCCTGAGCAGCGCCTGCCGTTCTGATTCGTTCAGGAAGGTGAGGAAGGCCTCCTCCAGCTTCAGGGTGGAGCGGCTGGGCGCGCCGCTGGGGAACTTGAGGCGCGGAATGCCCATGAGCCAGGGCGAGGCTACGGCCGGGTCGGACCAGCCCACGTGCACCGCGGTGGAACTGAGGAAAAAGAGATGCAGATTGGGCGCGTCGGCCGCCGCGACATCAATGCCGTGTCGCTGCAAAGCCTGGCGCAGCGGCGCGGCGAATTTGCGGCAGAACACCGACAGCTCTTTGGCCTCGTTGGTGTCGGCGGTTTCCAGGCGTAAACCGGCAAAACGGTTCCCGAGTCGCTGGATGGCCGGCAGCAGAACCTCCAAACGGTCGGTCACGGGAAGGCCGCCGAGGAATTCCGCGCCGCACACAAGCTGGCGGGCAAAGATGAGCTGGCTGGGCTGGAGCTGTCGCAGAAGCGCGGCGGCGGCAGGATCGGTCGGCACGAACTGCACATAGCCGCTGTCCGGCTTGGCCTTGCAGTAGCCGGCCACCCCCAGGGCAGCCGCCGTGTCGGCGATTTCCACGGCGCATTCCTTCTCGAAGCCGGCGCGGCAATAGAGGAGGAGGGACTGGATGGCAGGAGAACTGTTCAGTGACATTGATACTATAAGTTACTAACTTGGCGAAGCGGAGTTAGCGAAATCATGAATGACTGCAATGCGTGGCTGAATTTTCTGACGACTGGCGTCGATGTTTTGATCGTGTCCTCGGCGCGGCCCAAGGACGTGGTGGTCCTGCGGATTTTTCCCGCGGAGGCAACGCTCGTCGCTGGCCGCTGGCAAGTGATTTTCGACGTGCAGAACGTGGCCGATGGGCCACTGGCCATCGCGCCGGTGGTGACGGCGGTGTTCCGGGGCAGCGGCGAACAGCAGGTGGTCTGCGAGATCGCCGAGGCGGACTGCGTGATTCCCATGGGGACGACGAAACGCTTTACCGCCGTCGCCCGTAGCGGAAGCCAAGAAATATCCCTCCCAGGCACCTTGCACCAAGTGCACGTCAGTCTGGCCGATTAGCAGATCACCCGCAATAAGCCTCCAGTATCCTCAAACATCCCAACATCGCCTCGGCGTGGGCGATTTCATAACCGTGGGTGTTGTCGGTAGGGAAAGCCAGGCAGGCGGCCCGCGGCACGTGGCCGCTCTTCATGGCGATGGAGCCGTCGCTGCCGAAGCCGCTGAGCAGCACGTGCTGCACCTCCACGCCCGCCGCGCGGGCGGAATCGGCCAGGGCTCGGTTGAGGTTTTCGTCGTACAGGCCGTGGCCGTCCTGGGACACCAGCACCGGCGCCCGGTCGCTGGCTAGCGGGTATTCGGCGGACTTGGGGCAGATTTCCAGGGCGATCAGATCGTCCACCTTCTGTTCCTTCGTCAGGTACATGGCGCCGTAAGCGCCCACTTCCTCGCGGGCGGTGAAAGCCAGCAGAACGTCAAAAGCCGGTTGCTTCAATCGCTCCGCCAGCCAGAGCAGGATCGCTACCGACGCCTTGTTGTCCAGGGTGTAGCTGGCCAGGTAATCGCCGAGCCGGAATGGCGCCTTGCGGTGCTTGCCGATTACCATGCGGCTGCCGGGCCGGATGCCCGCCGCCTTGAGTTCTTCGGGGGAGCGCTTGGTTTCCACCCACACGTTTTCCCACTTCAGGGCCCTGTCTTCCTGCTGGCATTTCTGCGGCGACTCATGCGAAACGTGCCGGGAGCCGAAGCTGAGCACGCCGGAGACGACGCCCTGGTCGCCGAGGATATCGACCACCCCTTCGCCGTACACCCAGGGAAACGCCCCGCCCAGTTTCCGCACTGTCACGCGCCCCGCCGGATCGATGTCCTTGACAATGGCGGCGATCTCGTCCTTGTGGGCGGTGATGGCGAGGGTGCGCGCGCCGTCCCGGCCGGGCAGGCGGGCGATGATGTTGCCCGCAGCGTCCTGGTGGTGCACCACACCCAATTCATCCAGGCGCGCCTTGAGAAAGGCGTCGATTTCCTCCTCGGCTCCGCTGGGCGAATGGCAGAAAACCAGGCGTTCGATCAGTTCGAACAGGCTTGCGGCGGAATAATCGGTCATGGTTCGGTCGTCCTCCGGAAGGTGCAATAAAGACCAGGGCCGTAGGATGCGGTGAGTCGGCGAACCGCATCATTCGCGTTATTCGCCAGCAAAAACTTTCGTTGGTTCCACGACGCCACACCAGTTTCGTGGATAGACACCTTGTTCAACGTACCTGTGAAAACTCGAATATGGCCAATCGGCCATATTGCGAACCAGGTTGTGCCTGACTGGGTTCCAATGAATGTAGTCGATATGCCGCCGGTAATCGATGTCGTCACGTATCATCTGGTCCCAGAACCGCCGTTGCCATATTCCCCGCTCTCCACGCTTTTGCCGGCTGGCTGAGACTCTTTCGCCTTTCGCCAACGCACGGGAGAAGTTTGCTTTTATCAATCCCCACCGTTCGGAGAAGTTTATGTCGCCATGCGGTAAAGTCCAAATGCAACGTAAATGATCCAGCAAAACGACAACAGCAAGCATCTGGAATGGATGGCGTTGCTTCACCGCACCAAAAGCCGCTCGCAAAACCTGCATGTTGTCCACCAATAGCCGATTGCCTTTTCGTTCCGCCAAATTCACCGTAAAGAACCAAGTCCCTCCAGGCACATCATAGCGGCGGTAGTCGGTCATGTCGGTGGTGCGTTGAATATCAATGTCAGCGGTTTACGCGAATGATGCGGTTCGCCTACTCACCGTATCCTACGGCCCTTCTTTCTCGTGAACCGCCTAGTGCGGACCCGCATGCTAGGTGGTGTGGGGAGGGCTGGCTAGATACCCGCCCTTACCCGATTAGCTTTCAGCTTTCAAATAGTGCACGAATTTCCTCGTCTCTCTTCGCGAGGTCTCGCTTCATAGCCGAGGCCATCTCCAAATAGGCGACCCTGCGTTTGAAGTCATCCTTTTCCTTCTCCGCCATCCAACTTTCGTAGAGATCACCGATTTCCTTCGGCATCAGCGCGAACACTTCTGCGCACATTACCGATGAATAAGAGTCCTCAGAGATTCCTTCCGCAAAGCGTTCCAAATTCAGTTCGTATAGCTTCTCGAAGCGGTCGCGCTCCGACTTGAGGTAATTCATCTTTGCTTCAAATCGCCAACGGCGCTCTGTGTATCGCAGGGTCAGCAAGGGAGCTACCCATGCGATGAGACCACCGACAACTACTCCAATAAGGGCATCATTCATTATTAGTCCTTGTGAAGGCTAACGTGAAGCAGACGGCGTTTCCGCGCTGCAAAAACCCGGCGTCCGCCGCCTATGAACAGAATCTACGCCGCCTATTCCAGCCCTGTCAATTCCTAAGGCCATGATTTAATTGAAACTGATAAATTTGTTACATGGCACGACGGGAACGATGATGCTCCTTCCTTCATGGAAAATACGGTGCCATCCACACCCGGGCTTCTCCACGTCCTGCGGGAGCGCATTCGCGTCCGGCATGGCCGTTTGCGAACGGAAAAGCCTGTCTTCACCGGGCTCTTCAATAAGCCATCCCGTCCTTGCGAAAAAACGCATAGCTCCCGCGGGTCGCACGCGCCTGCAAATCCTCTTCGGGATAATGGGCCGTATCGCCCGGAAGCCGGTCGCCGACCTCCAGATAAACGGCTACGCGGTTGCCGCGGTTGACCAATTGATGGCCGTTGGCCTGGCCGCCGGGGAATCCGGCGCACTGGCCGGACGTGAGGAATTGCTCGCCTTCGTTCGTGACCAGGGCGATTTCGCCTTCCAGTACGTAAATGAATTCGTCCTGGCGGGTGTGCCAGTGGCGGAAGGCGGAGACGGCGCCCGGTTCCAGCCGGACGAGATTGACGCCGAAATTGTGCAGGCCCAGCGCATCGCCCAGGGCCTGTTTGCTGCGGCCCCGGATGCGTTGGCGCTGTTCCTCCGTGGGGTAAATGCTGGTGGTTCGCGCCGGGAGGGTGGCGGGGTCGAGGGCGGGCAGGGCGAGTTCCGTTTTCATGGTCTGGCGGCAGGGGTCAAATCTTGCGGGTGGCGTAGAAAACTTCCCGCGCCTTGTCCTGGTCCGCCGCGACCTGCTGCACGGCAGGGCGGGTTTCCATCAGGGCCAGATAGTCGGCCACGGCGGGCAGGTGGGCCAGGACCAGGTTTTCGCCGTACACCCGGCTGGTGGCGATCCCAATCAGGGTGAAATGGGGCCAGGCCGCGCAGTCCGCGGCGCTGAAGCTTTCAGAGAATACGTAGGGCCCGAATTTGGCCAGCCGCGCCAGGCCTTTCAGGCCCGTCTCCAGTTTGGCTTTCACGTCCTGGCGGGTTTCCTCGGATACCTTGCCGCCGAAGAACACTTCCGGGAACAGGCGGCGGGCGATGAGTTCCATGTTCACTTCCAGGTGCTGGATCAGTTCGCGGCATTTGGCGCGGGCGAAAGGATCGGCGGGATAGAGCGGCTGTTCCCGATAGGCGTCCTCCAGGTATTCGAGGATGGCCTGGGATTCGGACAGGGGGCCGTGCTCGGTATCGATGAAGGGGATTTTGCCCAGCGGCGACTTGCGCAGAAAGGTTTCGTCGCGGGAAGGCGAGGCTTTTTCCTCGCGGAAAGGGATGCCTTTTTCCAGCAGGGCCAGCTTGACCTTGTCGTGGTAATTGCTGATGGCGGAGCCGTACAGGGTGATCATGGGCGGAGCCTCCTCGCAAAGTGGGATAGCGCCGATTGTACGCGGAGGAGCGGCTGTCCGGCGGCTTCCGGAGCCGCGGTAAATCGAGCCGGGATGCCGCTGCCCGTGCGTCGGTCGCCGCGTCCCGCGTGCCGAAGGAAATTCGGCCTCCGGCGCCGATGCGGACGTTCACGGAAATTTCCAGGAACGAGGTTCTGGAAAACGGCCGTTTGCGTCATCATGTGAACCGGAATGACGGCCGGCGCCGGGTCTCTATTTACGCTTCCACCACAGGACTTGCATAAACGACTATGCGCACGCTTTATCCGGCACGTTCGCCGAGATGACGATCACCCCCGCGGATTGCCCCCGTTGCCAGCGGATCGGAGCGCTGTTCCCGGACGGCTGGCAAAAAGCCGGACCGTCCCCGGAGATCGGCCTGTGGACCCATGAAGGCCACTTCGGCCTGTGGCGTTGCGGCGCGTGCGGCGCCTTGTGGGCCGCGGTTTTCGACCAGTATTCCGCGTACTACATCTGCCACCCGGTGCCGGCGGAGTTGCAGGCCTGCGTGCGTGGCGACGCCTCGCCCGGCGCGGTGTTGCGGCTGCTGGAGGCGCCGGGTCTGCATTGGCTGATCGAAGCGTATTTCTCGCGGGGCGTCTACGACCTGGCCGAAGGCGCCAACACCCTCGTGGCAGCCATGGGGCGGGACAAGCTGACGGAGGCGGAGATGGCGCGGCTTTTGGCCGGATTGACGGGGGTATTTCGCCGCGCGGAGAGTATTCGGCGGACGGATGCGGCGGCGCCTCCGGTCCGGCTGCGCGACGCCCGGCCCCTGGTGCGGCTGATCGAACGCGAGGGGCTGACGCGGGAAAGCGAAGGCGGACTGGAGTCTTCCCCGCGGGAATCGATGCGTTACAGCGCCCGCGCCATCCTCCGGGGATTGCTCGCCGTGCAATGGCCCGTCATGGTGCTGGACGGCGCCTCCCGCCACCGGCTGGAGCGGCTTTCGGGCATCCGCCGCGAACCGCTGAAAGCGCCGCAGAACGAATCGCTGCCGGTGGCGACCAAGGACGAGGCGGTGGACCTTTTCATGCTCGAACTGGGCAAGGAAGAGCCCACCGAGCGCCACATCCGCAGCATGCTGGCGCTGTTCCGGCGTCTCGACACGGGCAACGCCATGTCGCGCAGACTGCGGGCCGATTACCTGTCCCTGCTGACAAAATTGCGCGACGCGGGCCAGGTGCCCGAAACCTGTCTGCCCGAAGTGGACGAATGGATCGCCCGCCACGGCTATCCGCCGAAATCGCCCAAACCGGCGGCCCGGCAAAAATCGCCGCCCTTAGCCCCATCCCTTGCGCCGGTTATTGCCGCACCCGGCCCGGCGGTGGAAGAAAGAGCCGACGACCGTCCCAGCCTGGCAAATCTGCTCAAATCGCACCTCGCCCTGCTGGCGGGAAGCACCGCCCTGATCGCTTCGGGCGGTTTTTTACTCGGCGAATTCCTGATTCCCGCCGGGGCATTCCTGCTCGGCGTGCTGCTTTATGGAGTCTGGTTTTTCGCCTTTTTTGCCCTCGTGGCTTGTTGCTGCCTGGCTTGCGGCCGGCGCGCGGTGGCGGTGTGCGGCGCGGCGGTGATGCTGGGAAGCCTGGCCTTGGGCCACTACCTCGCCTACGCCTGGGATGGGGAGGAGTGGGCGGCGCGCTACTACGCCCGGCAGGCGGCGGAAGGGACGCCGGCTTTCGACTGGCGGGAGTTGCCGCGCCGGGAGCTTGTGCAACGGATGGTCGCGGAGCGTCTGGGCGAACCCGCCGCCGGCGGTCCTGTGGACCTGTTGCGCCTTCGGGCCCAACAGGGTTCGCTCATGCTGGTGTCCCAGCGCTGGAGCACTTTGCCCGACCGGGGCGAACGCCAGGGTTGGGAAATGTGGGCCGGCTGGCTGGGCCAACTGCTCGCCGCCCTTGCCGCGACGGGCGCACTGTTCCGGATGATATGGGCGGAAGGGCAAAGCAGCGAGTCGCCCGAAGGCCATGGCCGCCAGTGAGACAGCGGGAGCGCAAGTTCGCCCCTACAGTTCCCGCCTGATGCCGGCCACGATGCAACGCAGCACGTTGTAGTCATAGCGGCCTTCCAAAAGTTCGTAAAGCGGCTTGAGGCGGGTCTGTTCGTCCTCCGGCAAGGACAGCCAGGCGTCGGCGATTTCATCGATCTCGTCATCGCCGATTTCCTTCAGCTCGCGGTAGTCCAGTAGGGATTCCTCGATGGCCTGGGCCAGATGGCCCCACACGGTGCTGGTGGTCAGGCTGCGCTTCTGGGCGATTTGCTCCGCGTTCATCCCGTGCAGATACAGGCTCAGGCTTTGGCGGAAGGTGGACTCGGCAACCGATTTTTGCGGCGGCGGGCCGAAGCTCTTCAGCACTTCCAGGAAAGCTTCGCCGTAGCTGGCCAGCTTGCGTTCGCCGACGCCGGAGATGCGCGCCAGCCCCGCTTCGTTTTGCGGCCGTTGCTGGGCCATCTGGGTGAGCACGCCGTCGTGGAAAATGACGTAGGACGGCACGCCCTGCGCGTCCGCCAGGCGGCGGCGCAAGGCACGCAGGGCTTCGAACAGCTCGGCTTCGCGGCCGGCCAGGGAGGCGCCGGCGCTGCGGGTCTTGCCGGGGCCGGCGCTGTCCTTGGCGGTTTCGTCCTGGCGCAGGAACAGTTGCTGCTCGCCCTTCAGCACAGGCCGGGCGGCTTCGGTCAGGCGCAGGGCGCCGTGGGCGTCCCAATCCGCTTCCAGAAGTCCCCGCACCAGCAACTGGCGGAACACGGAGCGCCACTGGCTTTCGCTCAGGTCCTTGCCGATGCCGTAAGTGCTTAAGTTCTGGTGGCCGAAGCTGAGGATTTTCTCCCCGTGCCGGCCGAGCAGGACGTCCACTAGGTGGGCGACGCCGAAGCGCTGGCCGGCCCGATAGACGCAGGACAAGGCCTTGCGCGCCGCGGCGGTGGCGTCCCAGGTTTTGGGCGGCTCCAGGCAGTTGTCGCAGTTGCCGCAAGGTTTCGGGAGTTCGTCGCCGAAATAAGCCAGCAGGGCCTGGCGGCGGCAGGCGGTCAGTTCGCACAGGCCGAGCATGGCGTCCAGCTTGTGGCGTTCCACCTGCTTGTGCAGGTCGTCGGCCTCGGATTGTTCGATCCACTGGCGCAGCAGCACCACGTCCTGCAGGCCGTAGACCATCCAGGCTTCCGCCGGCAGACCGTCGCGCCCGGCGCGGCCGGTTTCCTGGTAATAGGCTTCCAGGCTTTTCGGCAGGTCCAGATGGGCCACGTAGCGCACGTCCGGCTTGTCGATGCCCATGCCGAAGGCGATGGTGGCCACCATGACCACGCCGTCCTGGCGCAGAAAGCGTTCCTGGTTGCGCTGGCGCTCCTCGTGGCTCATGCCGGCATGGTAGGGCCAGGCGTCGTAGCCTTCGCCCTTGAGCCAGTCGGCGGTGTCCTCGGTGGCCTTGCGCGAGCGGCAGTAGACGATGCCCGCTTCGCCCTGCCGCCGGCGCAGAAAGGCCGAAAGCTGCTTGCGCGGCTGCTCCTTGGGCAGGATGCGGTAGCGGATGTTGGGCCGGTCGAAGCCGCTGATGAACTGTCGCGCCTCGCCCAATCCTAAGCGCAGGACGATTTCCTCGCGGGTGCGGGCGTCGGCGGTGGCGGTGAGGGCGATGCGCGGCACAGCCGGGAAGCGCTCGTGCAGCACCGACAATCGCCAGTACTCGGCGCGGAAGTCGTGGCCCCACTGGGACACGCAATGGGCCTCGTCGATGGCGAACAGGGCCAGGCGCCCCTTTTGCAGCAAGTCCAGGGTGCGCGGCATGAGCAGCCGCTCCGGCGCCACGTACAGCACGTCCACTTCGCCCTGGCGGAAGGCGTTTTCCACTTCCATCTGGGCTTCCGGGGGCAGGGAGGAATTGAGGAATGCGGCTTTGACGCCCAGTTGCTGCAAGGCGTCCACCTGATCCTGCATGAGGGCGATCAAGGGCGACACCACCACGCCGGTGCCGTGGCGCAGCAGGGCGGGAATCTGGTAGCACAGGGATTTGCCGCCGCCGGTGGGCATGAGCACCAGGGCGTCGCCGCCCGCGGTGACGTGGCGGATGA
>DATDOO010000100.1:0-29191 GCA_035293245.1 Methylococcaceae bacterium | reverse complement strand
GTCTGCACTACGGCGAGGAAGCGGCGCGGGAGGCGGCAAGCGCCGCCATGGCTGCCCTGCGCGACGCCGCTTATCGGAGTTCCATCGGGCTGGCGGCCGAGAAAGGTCCGTGTCCCGCCTTTGATCGGGAAAAGTATCTGCAAGGTCCTTTCATCCGCGGACTGCCGGAACAACTCCGGCAAGGCATCGCCGCGCAAGGCATCCGCAACAGCCATCTCCTGGCCATCGCCCCCACCGGCTCCATCAGCCTGCTGGCCGACAACGTCTCCAACGGCCTGGAACCGATTTTCGCCGAGAGCTACCAGCGCCGCGTCCTCACCCCCGAAGGCTACCGGGACTATGTCCTGACGCCCTATTCCCTGCGCCGGTGGCAGCGGCTGGGCAGGGAAGGGCTGCCGCCCGCCTTCGCCACCGCCGAAGCCATCCCGCCGCAAAGCCACTTGAGGATGCAGGCCAGCCTGCAACGCTATGTGGACAACGCCATTTCCAAGACCATCCACGTGCCCGCCGGCTTCCCTTTCGCCGACTTCCAGTCCCTCTACCAGGACGCCTACCGCCTGGGACTCAAGGGTTGTACCACTTACCGTCCCAGCGAAGTGCGCGGCGCGGTGCTGAGCGCCACAAGTCCCGAGCTGCCGTCATGCTGTCCGGAGTGCGCGCCGTGTTCCCTCGGCTGAGGCGATCCGGTGGGCTGACCAAACCCCGCCCGAATAAAAAAGTCGGAAAGTTTGAATGGCGTTAAAGTCAATCGCGCGATGAAACCCCATGCATCATAATGGGTTTACTTTCTTGTTCAGGAATAACGCCATGCACGAACGCATCACCATCGATCCGGCCATCTGCCACGGAAAACCCTGTATTCGCGGACTGCGCTACCCGGTTGAGACAGTTCTGGAATGGCTCGCTGGCGGCATGACCATCGAAGAGATTCTCGCCGATTACGAAGACCTGGAGCGTGAAGACATCCTGGCCGCGCTTTCCTACGCGGCCCGTCTCGCCCATGTAAAGCGCCTGGACCGCCTGGCGGCATGAAATTCCTGGTCGACGCGCAGCTTCCGCGCCGTCTGGCCCTCTGGCTTGCCGAAAACGGACACGACGCCCTGCACACATTGGATCTGCCTTTGGGTAACCATACCTCGGACGCCGAAATCATCGCTCGCGCAGACCGCGAACAGCGCGTCGTGGTGACCAAGGACGACGACTTCGTGCAATCGTTCCTGCTCTCCGGCGAGCCAGCCCGGTTGCTGTTGATCGCGACAGGCAATGTCTCCAACGCCGAGTTGGAAAAATTAATCCGGGAGAATCTGGCATACATCGAAACCGCCTTGGACAAACACCGCTTCCTGGAACTCAACCGGGATGCCCTGGTGATTCACGAATGAGTTTCGAATAGGCGAGGGCGGGCATTGCCCGCCATTCAGCGGTAGGGAAAATACGAGTCCAAGGTTACCGTTGGCGTTCCGATTCATGGCGGCCGGTGCCCATTACCCGGCTGCGCCAACAAGTAGGGTGCAATAGGCGAGAGCCGTATCGCCCCGACTGGAGTGCGACCATTCGGCGGAACACGCTAGGACGCTATTCCGCCCTGCGTGGGCTGGTGATTGTTTGTCGGGCGCTATACCATGGCCGAAATCAGCGACCATTTCGGCGTCCACTACGTGACGGTGAATCGCGCGTTAATGAGCTTCGAGCAACGCCAAGAGCGCAATATGACCGCCTGAAGTAGAAGCGGAAATGAATGTTTGAATGTTAGAACTGACCCTATCGCCCCTTCCTGACCCCCTCGCCCCTTCGACACCTACGAAATGAAATAACGGGCGCGAACGGGATGTCGGTTGACGGATTTGGGAATGCTGATTTTTTATCGGCAGAACATTATGCAGGCTATTTACACGGGCTGGCTAATGGGTGACCCCGTTGCCCCTCGGAGCGGTTTAGTTCAACCTGGCATTAGGCATGTGTTAATAAGTTCGCGTTAATATCGCTGCATTTACGGGAAATGGATATGGCTTTTGATTTTGAAGCTTTCCTTTGACTTGATTCAAAATCATCACCTGTGATGATGTCAAAAATGTCGAATGAAAAATGCTCAAGTTCCGATTTTATTGACTTATCTTTTGTTTTTATATTTCTTATATACTTCGAAAGAAGTCTTATTTTTGATTTTATATAGACTTCATTCTTCGCGTTTTCGTCATCACGGTCTTTTGTCCAATATTCGACAGACAGCGATTCAATATCACTAATTAGGTTTGATAGCTTCTCGAATGACTCGCTTTCCTTTTTCTTTTTTTCAGTATATTCCCAGTGAAACCGGTTGGAAAAAAAGCCCAGAACAACGCCTATTGTTACAGATATTACAGGTAAAAACTGTTTTACTAGGCTATCTGATTGTGTTGTAAGCGTTGAGTTAAGAAGGTCTATAGAGTGGTTTAAGCCTTGGTTTGCTAAAATATTTTCATTTATGACGTCATGGATAGATTGGCAATCGCCATTAGCTTTAAGAAAATAAAAAACCCCATCAATCTTTGATGAAAAAGAAGACGCTAATTCTGTATTGTCATCCATCATGATTTTGTTGGCTCGTAGAGTTTAGAGTTAAATTTTGCATTTTTAATATACGCTATGATTTTCTTCTCAAAAAACTCAAAGTCATCATTGGTATATTTTATTATTATCTTTGAAAGAAGATCTTCACTGGTAATGTATCCATACTTAACCAGCCCGGCAAAGCCTTCTGACAGGAATGAAGAGCCATAACTTTCCACTCCATCATCGATGATGATTTCTAACGTCTCATCTGACTTAAGGCTTGTGATAATGGGTTTTAGATAGTCTTCTCTGAATGTTTCTCCGCTTCTATCTCCGTCTGTTCTATATCGACCAATGGGGTCTGGTGAAAAATCTTTTCCAATGTTAAATGTTTTCATATATTCGGCCTAATATTTGTATTCATACCGTAACACTCCAAATTATGAGCGTGCCATTAACAGGATGTTCGAAATGTTCGGACCTTACGGTTTCAACTCCACCTTTGATTTCCAACTTGAATAAGCCTTTTAAGCTAAGAATAGACAAATATCCGTCGCATCTTTGGCGAATGAACTCCAATAAATCTGGCAACCCTTTGCCTCTATCAGACTCTTCTGTTCTTGTTCTATCAAGTTCAACAGCCGCTTTCAAAAGCACTTCGTCTTTTTTCCTTTCGGCAATTGGAAATATGGATAAGAATTCCAATGCCTTTTCCCACAAATCCGATGCGGGCAAGGATTTTGGTATTCCAATTCCTTGGTCATAAAACACAACTTTAAGCTCACGTTTAATCGTGTTGTATGATGCAGTCAGATACCAGTTTTTATCAATCTCAGAATATCCATTTTCTTTCGGATAAGCATGATGGGATACGTTCACAATTGCTTCCGATGATCCGCTATGCAGAAAAGTCCATTTTTTGATTTTATTGCCAACTATTTGGGTAATATTTTCTTTTAAGACCCTGGTCTTTTGGTCGTCACCACAACGTCCTTTTATATACTTGACTATTTTTCTATTGTGTCTGGCAGCGCCATCAAACCTATCTAAGTTAACCGGTTTGTTTTTAAATAAATCAAAAAAGCCAAGCTCATTGAAATTAACAAGTATGTCTGGATTCCATTTTTCAATATTAGGCGTTAACCGATTCCTTACCGAGTCATCCCATTTAGAAATTTCAGCCGTTAACACCAACGCGGCTGATGTTGATATTGAGGTAATATAATCAAAATTAACACTTTCAAGCCTATAGGCTCTAGGGGAAAGGTATTTGTATTGTGTAAGCTTTCTAATCGCGTTTAAATGTAAGGCGGTTGTATCATAATCCTTGGAAAAATTAAGCTGTTCTGGTAAAACAATGGTAACCCTATTGCCATTCGCAAGCGCATTAAGTCCCTTTTCCTTTTGAGTATCAATCCATTTGTTAACATCAAACCCATTAACTATTCCTTTATTTCTGCCATTTTTTCTTGTGTTCTTTGAATGGCCGCGTCGATGTAATATTCCATTTCTTACGTCAATTTTCCATTGTCGTCTGGAAAGCTTCTTCATGTGTTAGACAAGCCCTATCATTGACTATGGTTATGCAACTGCTCGTTCAACAATGACCGTTGCCAAGTGTTCTTAAGGATAGAACACACGGGAGAACACAAGGGGGACAGCTATAATTTAAGCGGTGAGACCGAGGAAGTCCCCAAATCCGAGACATCCACGCCAGGGACTCCCTCAGACCTTACCCGCTGCGGCGTCCGGTTTCCAGGCTAGTCCAACAATCTATCGCGAGCCTTGGCGAAGGCGCTTTTCAGGTCCGACCACGCCATTTCGCTCCCCTGCTTCAAGTTGTCCCAGGCTTCATCCGTCGCCGTCCGCAGCTCCTTGAGTTTGCGTGCCGCTTCGTCGCGTTGCTGGCGGAGCGAGGCGATGTCGTGCTCATAGCCGCTTTTCAGTTCTTCCTTGACGGTTGCCGCTTTGGCCTCCAGTTCGGCGAGGTCCGCGTCCCACGCGTCCAGTTGCTGCTTGAGATTTTCGATAAATGCATGTCGGGTGTTCATGGCTCGTTTCCTTGGGGATTGGGTGATGATCGCGCCATCGTGTGCAGCCGGTGTTTTTCCCGCGGAATTTCCAGGGGCGGTTGCAACGACATCCAGTTAGATGTTTCCGGCCTGGAAAATCTCCCGGCCGGCCCGGCAATTTGCGGATGCGAAACGCCAAGCCGTGTAGGGGGCAGTGGCGTGAGCCGTATCGCGCCGTATGCGGACGTTTCCCCCGCGGTGCAATCCGCGAAGGACCGCTAGGACACCGCGCGTTCCCCGTTCGGCAGCAGCGTCCGTTTGGCCGCGAAAATGGCGCCTAGCGGCAGCGCCAGGCCGATGAGGGTGGCGGCAATCAGCAGCAGGCCCAGTTCGCTGTAGTCGGCGGGCAGGGTGACGGCGCCGCTCACGGGGTCGCGCACTTCGCGGGTGACGGGGAACCACTGGTTGAGGTACTTGCCGCCCAGTTGCGACAAGGACAGGGCCAGGTTGGTGAAGGCGGCCATGACGGCGAAATAGGTGGCTTTCAGCCGCGCCGGAGCGGAGTTGGCGATCCAGGCCAGCATGGGGATCATGGCGATCTGCCCCAGGGGCGATTCCAGCGCCGTGTCGACGACGGCGATGAAGCGCGCGTCCACCATGCCGCCGGTGTGGGCGGCGGTCCACTGATGCAGGCCGTAATACATGGCGATGTTGGGCAGCGACAGCACGGTCAGGATTATGGTGAGAAACGCGACGATGTAAGTGATGGGCCGCTCGGCCATGAAGCGGCGGAACAGGAACATGCCCATCAGCGTTAAGCTGCTGGCCAGCAGGGAGAGCTTGGACAGGAATGCCTGATCGAAACCCAGTTCGTCGATCATCCACCAACTAGAGCCGGCGCCGGTCACCGGCGCGGCGCGGAAGGCGAAGATCACCAGGGCGATGCCGAACAGCTCGCGGCGGGGCGTCGGTTCCAGTTCCTTTGTCAGGCGGGCCATGAGGAACAGCACGATGCCCAGGGAACCGGCAAAAACGATCTCCTCGTTGAACGGGATGGGCGACAGGCCCATCGCCAGGGAGAACAGCACGAAAGCCAGGCTTCCGCCGAGGAGCCAGGAGTTGACTTCGGTGGCTTCTTCCTCGGGGCGGGCCAGCAAGCGCGTGATCTGGTCGAATTCCAGTCCCTGCGCGGCCAGGCGGCGTACTTCCCGGTTGCGCACGTGGGCCGCCAGCAGCACGCCAGCGACCGAAATCAGCGGAATCAACAGGGCCAGTTGGTAAATTCGCACGTAGATGGCCGCCTTGGCCGCTGCGTCCAGGTTTTCCGTGCCGCTGAACAGATACACGTTGGCCGCCGCCACCAGCAGGGTGCCGCCGATGATGGCCACCCGGCCCAGGGTCTGCATGGTGGTGTGGGCCAGGCGGATGCTTTCGGCGTCCAGGGGTTGCCCCGCCTCGTCCACGCGCGGCACGGCTTCCACGGTCATGGCGTCGGCCACCGTGTCCTGCAGCACGTAGCCGACCGGGGCGAGCAGGGCGGCGAGCACGTACCAGGTTTCCGCCGGCAAAACCTCGCGCATGACTACGGGGTTGGCCAAGAGTCCCAGCATGATGAGCAGGCTGGCGGCGATCAGGCTGGCGCCCACAAAGATCAGCTTGGACTTGTGGTGCCACAACAGGTCCACCAGGTGGCCCAGGGGCATCTTCAGCGTCCAGGGCAGCATGGTCCAGAAGCCCAGGGCGGCCAGGAATTCCGCGGACAGGCCCAGGTAGTCCTTGACAAAGAACGTCCCGACGATGCCGGTGAGGCCGGATACCCCTGCGGCCAGATAAACCATGAGGGGTGGCAGGAAACTCAGCCTGAGCTCCCGGCCCAGTTCGAAAATGTTGCGGTCCAGCCAGTGGCGGCAGATTTCCATGAAGTTGGGCGAGGAGCTGGAATCGGGCATGGAAATAGTCCTTCGTTTGCAAGTGAAGCGTGGCTGCCCAGGCGGGGAACGATGGTGGCGGGTGACATTCGGTGCCGCCGGTTTTCCTATCGTCGCACCCTACCCGGAACTTGCGCTCCTCGGCGCCTTCATGGAGTGGACGTTGCCGCAAGCGGTTTGCTATAGTTCCGCCCATTTTCGACCCCCATCCAGCCCAGGCGCCGGACCGAGGGCGTCAACCGATCCATCCGGGAAGCCCGGCTGGTTTTTCGAACAGGTTTTTTCACCGGGAGACTTTCATTCTCATGACGATCAAGGTTGCCATCAATGGTTATGGCCGCATCGGCCGCAACGTTCTCCGCGCCCTGTACGAATCCGGCCGCAAGGATATCAGGATTGTCGCGATCAACGATTTGGGCAATGCGGAAACCAATGCCCATCTAACCCGTCTCGACACCGTGCACGGCAAGTTCGGCGGTACGGTCAGCGTGGAAGGGGATTACATGGTCGTCAACGGCGACCGTATCCGGGTCTGCGCCGAGCGCGATCCGTCCAAGCTGCCTTGGAAGGAATTGGACATCGACGTGGTGATGGAATGCACCGGCATTTTTCGCACCAAAGCCAAGTGCGAACCGCACCTTGCCGCCGGCGCCAAGAAGGTCATCATCTCCGCCCCCGCCGACAAGAACGAGGCCGACGCGACCATCGTCTACGGCGTCAACCACGGCACGCTCAAGTCCAGCCACACCGTCATCTCCAATGCCTCCTGCACCACCAACTGCCTGGCGCCGCTGGTGAAGCCGCTGCACGAGAAAATCGGCCTGGTGCAGGGACTCATGACTACGGTGCACTCCTACACCAACGATCAGGTGCTGACCGATGTGTATCACAGCGACCTGTACCGTGCCCGCGCCGCCGCGCACAACATGATCCCCACCAAGACCGGCGCCGCCCAGGCGGTGGGTCTGGTGTTGCCGGAACTGAACGGCAAGTTGTCCGGTTTCGCCATTCGGGTTCCCACCATCAACGTGTCGGTGGTGGACCTGACTTTCGTGGCGGGACGCGAGACCAGCCGGGACGAGGTGAATGCCGTCATGAAGGCGGCTTCGGAAGGCGAGTTGCAGGGCATCCTGGGCTATAACACCGAGCCGCTGGTTTCCAGCGACTTCAACCACACCACTCTTTCCTCCAATTTCGACGCCACCCAGACCATGGTCATGGGCAGCCTGGTGAAGGTGATGTCCTGGTACGACAACGAGTGGGGTTTCAGCAACCGCATGCTGGATACCTGCGTCGCCCTGATGAACGCGAAGTAGTCGTACCGATGGCTATACGTAGAACCAAGATCGTGGCGACTTTGGGTCCGGCCACGGCGGACCCGGAGGCGCTCGAAAGAATCATTCGGGCGGGCGTGGACGTCGTCCGCCTGAACTTTTCCCACGGCGAGGCGTCGGCACACAAACAGCGCGCCGAGACGGTCCGCGAGATTTCCCGCAAGCTGCATCGCCACGTGGGCGTGCTGGTGGACTTGCAAGGGCCGAAAATTCGCATCGCCCGTTTCCGCGACGGCAAGGTGTTCCTCAAGCAGGGCGCTCCTTTTACCCTGGATATCGATCTTCCTTCGAACGAGGGCGACGAGACTCAGGTCGGCATCAGCTACCCGACGCTGCCCAACGAAGTGAAGCCCGGCGATGTGCTGATGCTCGACGATGGCCGCGTCGAACTGGGCGTGGACCGGGTGGAAGGCGGACGGGTCTTCTGCCACGTGCGCGTCGGCGGCGATCTGTCCAACAACAAGGGCATCAACCTCCAGGGTGGCGGCTTGTCGGCGGCGGCCCTGACCGACAAGGACAAGGCGGACATCAAGACGGCGGCGGAAATCGACGCCGATTACGTCGCCGTGTCGTTTCCGCGCTCGGCGGAGGACATCCACGAGGCGCGCCGCCTGTTGCAGGAGGCCGGCGGGAATGCGGGCATCGTCGCCAAGATCGAGCGTGCCGAAGCCATCGAGGAGCCGGTAATCAACCAGATCATCGAGGCGTCGGACGTCATCATGGTGGCGCGCGGCGACTTGGGCGTGGAGATCGGCGACGCCCGCCTGCCGAGTGTGCAAAAGGACCTCATCGACCGCGCGCGGCGCATGAAGCGCGTGGTCATTACCGCCACGCAGATGATGGAGTCCATGATCCACAACCCGCTGCCCACGCGCGCCGAGGTGTGCGACGTGGCCAACGCCGTGTTCGACGGCACCGACGCGGTGATGCTGTCGGCCGAGACCGCCTCCGGCAAGTATCCCGACAAGGCGGTGGAAGCAATGGATCGCGTCTGCCTGGAGGCCGAAAAGCACCCCCGCGTTCGCAACGCGGCACGGCAGGGGGACGAGTATTTCCATTACATCGACGAAGCCATCGCCATGGCGACGATGTATACGGCCAACCATCTCAACGTGACCGCCATCGGCGCATTGACCGAATCGGGCTCGACGCCGCTGTGGATGTCGCGCATCAGTTCCGGCATCCCGATTTTCGCCCTGACCAGCCACGAGAAAACCTGTCGCAAGGTCACGCTGTACCGCGGCGTCTATCCTTTGGCGTTTTACCGGGACACCTCCGATCATTACATTCTGAACCGCGCGGTAATCGACGAATTCCTGCGCCGGGGCTTGATCGAATCGGACGAGGATCTGGTGATTCTCACCAAGGGCGATCTCACCGGCGTCACGGGCCATACCAACGCCATGAAGATCGTCCGCGTCGGCGATGTGCGCAGTAGTTGATTTATTGAGGAGCGAAGCATGACAACACTGACCCAGTTTCTTGTTCAGGAACAGCGCAAGATTCCCCATGCCAAGGGCGATCTCACCATGCTGCTCAACGATATCGCCGTCGCCTGCAAGGGCGTCTCCCGCGCCGTCAACCGCGCTCCCCTGACCGGCGCGCTCGGTTTGCAGGGCAAGGAAAACATACAGGGCGAAGCCCAGGCGCAACTCGATGTGATCGCCAACGACATTTTCGTCAACGCGCTCAACTGGACCGGCCGTTACGCGGCCATGGTGTCGGAGGAGAACGACGAGGTGATCCACATCACGGGGGATAGCCCGCGGGGGAATTACCTGATCTGCTTCGATCCCCTGGACGGTTCCTCCAACATCAATGTCAACCTGTCCGTCGGCTCCATCTTTTCCATCCTCCGCTGTCCGGAAGGGGTGTCCCAGCCGGCCGAAAAGGACTTCCTGCAGCCCGGTACCAGTCAGGTCGCCGCCGGCTTCTGCATCTACGGCCCGGCCACGGTGATGATTCTGACCATTGGCAGCGGCGTCAACGGCTTCACTCTCGACGAGGAAGTGGGCGAGTTCATGCTCACCCATCCCAATATCCGCATTCCCGAAGACACCGCCGAATTCGCCATCAACATGTCGAACCACCGTTTCTGGGAGGAGCCGATGCGCCGCTACGTGGACGAGTGCGTCCGGGGCAAGGCCGGCGGGCGGGAGAAGGACTTCAACATGCGTTGGCTGGCCTCGATGGTGGCCGAGGTTTACCGGGTGCTGATGCGCGGTGGCCTGTTCACCTATCCCATCGACGAGAAGATCAAATCGAAGGGCGGTCGGTTGCGCCTCATGTACGAGGGCAATCCCATGGCCTTCATCGTGGAGCAGGCCGGCGGCGTGGCTTCCACCGGGAGGGAGCGTATCCTGGACATCCAGCCCACCAACATCCATCAGCGCGTGCCGGTGATTCTCGGCTCGAAAAACGAAGTCGAGCGCCTGGTGTCCTACCACCGCTGAACGAGTCAAGCGAAGCGGGCCCTCCACACCTTGTGGAGGGCCCGCTTTTTTGTGGCTTGGAGTTCGCCCTGCCCAAGCCTCGAAGGGGACGAATCGATGCCTTGGTCCGCGGCGACGAAAGGGGCGTTGCCTAAAACGCGCAGCAGGTGAGCTGGAAGGCGATGCTTTCTTCAGTCTGTGTCGGGCGGATGGCGGTCTCGAATGTCATGAAGCGCACGGTGAAACGCTGTTTCCCGCCGCTGATTTCGGCGTAGTGGGGCAATCCACGCGACACGCCGACGCGGATAAGCTGGTACGGCAGGTTTTTGTCGAGACTCTGCTGGAAAAACCCCCCTGAGGCGACTTCCTCGACCGGAACGGTACTCAGGCGGATCAGGCGCAGGATCAGCGTGATCGCGCGCCGCAGGATATTGAAAGACTTCAGCCACTGCTCGAGTTGCCGGTGGCGCGTTTCTTCAGCCTGTTCCAGCCAGTAGTGATAGGCGGGCAGGTCGAATACGCACGACCCGCCCGGGATCGAACTGCGCTGGGAAATACTTTTAAACAGTTCGCTCTCCATCAGCCCGCCGCCCAGCCGTCCACAGCAATCGTAGATTTCCCCGCCGATGACCGCCAGTTCGTCCAGCGTGCTGCGTAGCCGGTTCCGGTCCACCGCGCCGCTTTCCGACATGCGCGTCAGCGTCGACGACTGACGTTCCAACTCCTTAAGCAACTCGGATTTAAGATCGTTGCGGCCGAGAATCGCCAGAATATCCAGCAGGCTGGCGATCATCGCCCGGCAGTCCCAGACCGTTTTCCCCTGCAGGAAATGGTCGGCTTGCAGGAACAACTGCTCCAAACGCATGAAGACGCGGATTCGTTCGTTCAGGGGGAATTCGTAGAAAATGAGTTCACTCAAGCAGGGTTAACCAGCGGATTGTAGGGTGGGAAAGCGCGTCGTGGCGGGAAAGACACCCTTATGGAATTATGAAACGCGCGGTTTTAAAGACGAACCATTTTGCAGCATCGTTCCGATTAGTCAACGGGCGCAGTCTTTGCGAGCTCCAGATAATGTCGATGCGTTTGGGCTACCCGCTGGACAAGATCATCCAGACTTTGTTCATTGCTTATTACATCGTCGGCCTGTTCCAGGCGCGCTTCGCGGGAAATCTGACTGGCGAGGATTTTCCCGATCAGTTCACTGTCCATTCCGTCACGCCCGCGGGTGCGTTCCTTCTGCACTTCGGGCGGCACATCAACCACCAGAACCCGGTCAACCCACCCGCGCCGGCCGGTTTCCAGCAGCAGGGGGACGCAAAACACAACGTACGGGGACACCGCCCTGATAGCCCGTTTTTCCAGTTCGGCATAGATCAGGGGATGAAGAATCTGCTCCAGTTTGCGGCGTTCCACGGGGTCGGCAAAAACCCTCCGGCTCAGGGCGGCGCGGTTTAACGTCCCGTCGGAGTGAAAGACAGACCGGCCGAATGCCCCGAGAATAGACGGCAATGCGGCTCCTTCCGGGGCGGTCAACTCACGGGAGACGTCGTCGGCGTCGATGACGGCGACGCCGAGATTGCGGAACAACTTGGATACAGTGGATTTACCGCTGCCTATGCCTCCGGTCAGGCCAACGCGCAGCATCGGCGAGTCAGCCCATCCAGGCGGCGATCAATGAATCCCCCCATAGCAGAGCGATCCAGCCCGCGATGGCCAGGTAAGGGCCGAAGGGCATGGGTTGTTCGCGTGAGCGCAGTCCGAGGCCGATCAGCGTGAGCCCCAGCACCGCCCCCGTCAGAGACGACAAGAGGACGATCAGCGGCAATTTCTGCCAGCCTAGCCACGCGCCGAGCGCGGCCAGCAGTTTGAAATCGCCGTAGCCCATGCCTTCCTTGCCCGTAGCCAGACGAAACAGGTGGTAGATCAGCCATAGCGTCAAGTAGCCGGCGACTGCGCCGTACACGCTCGACGGCCCGTCCACATACACGGATTGACCGTTCAGCAAGAGCCCTGTCCAAAGCAGCGGCTGGGTCATGGAGTCGGGCAGCAATTGGCGGTCGAAGTCGATGAACGCCAGCCCCAGCAATGTCCAGCTGAACGGCAGGGCGAACAGGGCCGGAACGCTCCAGCCGAAGCGCCAGACCACGGCGACGGTCACCATGGCGGTTAGTGCTTCGACCAGCGGATAGCGGAAGGATATTGCCGCGCCGCAATGCCGACAGCGCCCTTTCTGCAATAGAAAACTCAGTATGGGAATGTTTTCCCAGGCGCGGATGGTCTGGAGGCACTGCGGACAGCGGGAGCGCGGCGTGAGCAGGTTCAGATTGTCCTCTTCGACCGGCGCTTCCATGGACAGGAACTCGTGGCACTCCCGCTTCCACTGTCGCTCCATCATGAGCGGGAGACGATGGATCAGCACGTTGATGAAGCTGCCGATCATCAAGCCCAGCAAAGCCGCGAGCACAAGCAACACGCCGTGCTCCGCGCGCAGAACTTCGCCGAGTTGCGTCAGCATGGCGGGCTCAGACTACGGCGCCGAGTTTGAAGATCGGCAGGTACATGGCGATCACCAGGCCGCCCACCACCACGCCGAGGAAGGCGAGAATCATGGGTTCCAGCAGGCTGCTGAGCGCATCCACCATGTTGTCCACCTCCTCTTCGTAGAAATCCGCCACCTTGGTCAACATATTGTCCAGGGAACCGGACTCCTCGCCGATGGCCACCATCTGCACCACCATGTTGGGAAACAGGTTGGCTTGGCGCATGGACATCTGCAACTGCATGCCGGTTGCTACTTCCTCGCGCATTTTCAGCACGGCGTCGGAGTAAATGATGTTGCCCGTGGCCCCGGCCACGGAACGCAAGGCTTCCACCAGCGGCACGCCAGCGGCGGACATGGTGGCCAGGGTGCGGGCGAAACGGGCCACCGCTGCCTTGTGCATGATTTCGCCGATGACGGGGATCTTCAGAATCATGCGGTCGAGAAAATGGTTGAGTTTGCGCGACCGGCGCTTGAAATAGAAAAACGTAAAACCCGCCGCCGTCAGCGCGCCGAACAGGTAGTACCAGTAATCGCGCAGCCAGCGTGACAGGTTCACGACCATCTGGGTGAAAGCGGGCAATTCGGCGCCGAAGCTCTTGAACAGATCCTCGAAGGTCGGCACCACGAAAATCAGCAGAATGGCGGTAACGATGACGGCCACCACCACAACCGCCGTCGGATAAAACAGTGCCTTCTTGATCTTGCCTTTCAGCGATTCGGTCTTTTCCTTGTACTGGGCAATCTTGTGCAGCAGGGTTTCCAGCACGCCGGCCTGCTCGCCCGCGTGCACCAGATTGACGAACAGTTCATCGAAGTATATGGGGTGCTTGCCCAGGGACTCCGCCAACGAGTTGCCGCCCTCGATGTGGGACTTGATGTCCATGAGCATGTCCTGCATCGCGGGGTTGTCGTGCCCGCGGCCGACGATGTCGAAGGCCTGCACCAGCGGCACGCCGGCGCTCATCATGGTGGCGAGTTGCCGGGCGAAGACAGCGATGTCCTTGGGGGTGATGGACTTTTTCGCCTTGGTGAACAACGATTTGGGTTTTTTCTTGCACTTGACGACCCGGACGCCCTGCCGCCTGAGCTCGGCGCGCGCCTGCAACTCGTTGCGGGCAATCAGTTCACCCTTGACGCGGCCACCTTTCGCATCGGTGCCTTCGTAAACAAAAACGATCTGTTCTGCTTCAGCCATGATGATTAATCCTTGGTGACGCGGTCGATTTCCTCAAGGCTGGTAATGCCCGCCTTGACCTTTTTCAGGCCGGATTCGCGCAGATCTGCGATCGCTTCCAGCCTGGCCTGTTCAGTGAGCCTGATCACGTTGCCCCCCTCGAGTATGATGTGGTTGATGGCATCGGAAACGGGCATGACTTGGAAAATGCCGGTCCGCCCCTTGTAGCCTTTGACGCAGCGGTCGCACCCGCCAGGTCCGAACAGCATCAGTCCCTCGACGTCCTGCTCCTTGAAACCGGCCTTGAGCAGAAGGTTCGGCGGCAGTTTTTCCTCGATCTTGCAATGTTCGCATAACCTGCGCGCCAGCCGCTGGGCCATGATCAGCAACACCGACGAGGCCACGTTGTAAGGCGGGATGCCGATTTGCATGAGGCGGTTCAGGGACTGCGGTGCGTCGTTGGTGTGCAATGTGGACAACACCAGATGGCCGGTCTGGGCCGCTTTCACGGCAATTTCCGCCGTCTCGAGGTCGCGGATTTCGCCGACCATGATGATATCCGGGTCCTGGCGCATGAAGGCGCGCAACGCTTCGGCGAAGGTCAGGCCGGCCTTGGGGTTGACGTGGACCTGGTTGATGCCGGGTACGGTGATTTCCACCGGGTCCTCGGCCGTGGAAATGTTGACGCCGGGCTGGTTCAGGATATTCAGGCCGGAATAGAGCGTCATGGTCTTGCCGCTGCCCGTGGGGCCGGTGACCAGGATCATTCCGTAGGGCTTGTTGATGGCTTCCAGGAAAAGCCGTTTTTGCTCCTCTTCGAAACCCAGGCGGTCGATGCCGAGTTGGGCGGTGGCCGGATCGAGGATGCGCAGTACGATTTTCTCGCCGAACAGGGTAGGGCAGGAATTGACGCGAAAGTCGATGGTGCGGTTCTTGGAAATGGTCATCTTGATGCGCCCGTCCTGCGGCACGCGCCGCTCGGCGATGTTCAGGCGCGCCATGACCTTGACGCGGGCGAGAATCCGCGCCGCCAGATTGATCGGCGGGGAGGTGACTTCGTGCAAGATGCCGTCGTGCCGGCAGCGGATGCGGAAGAATTTTTCATAGGGCTCGAAATGGATGTCCGATGCGCCTTTCTTGACGGCGTCCAGCAATATCTTGTTGACGAAACGCACAATCGGCGCGTCTTCCACCTCGCTGTCCATTTTGTCCGCTAGGGGCAGATCCTCCTCCCCCGCGGAAACCTGGATGTTTTCCAGGTCTTCATCCATGAGTTCCTTGAATTTCATCTCCTCCTGTTCCAGCACGATTTCCAGTGCCTTGGCGAGCTTTTCCTCCTCGACGACCACCGCTTCGGTGTGCAGGCGGGTATGGAACTTGACCTCGTTGATCGCCTGGAAATGGGTCGGATCCGAAAACGCGACGAACAGACGGTTGCCGCGCTTGAAGAGCGGCAGGATGCGGTGCTCGCGGATCAGGCGTTCGCTCACCAGCTTGACCGGCGCCAGCGACAGATCCATCGCGTCCAGATCCAGGAGCGGCAGGCCGAGTTCCCGTGCGGCGGCATTGGCGATGGCGCGGCTGTCCACGAGACCGCCGCTTACGAGAAAGCTGACGAAAGGAATGTGTTGCTGCACCGCGCTTTCGTGGTAGGCGCGGGCGTGCGAATCGCTCAGCAGACCGGCCTTGACCAGACAGACGCCCAATCCGCAAGGATCGCCGTTGTTTCGGGAGTTGGTCATGTCGTGGGGGGCGTCCGTCGTGTTCCCTTCAGCCGCTGGCGACGCGGAACAACTGGGCGAGGTCGCTCTGTCCCTGGATGATTTTCCCCACGCCGTCTTGCATGAGAGTGCGCATGCCTTCCTTGATGGAGAGTTCGCGGATCTCCGCCACCGACGCCTTGGTGAAGATCAGTTCGCGCATGGCCGGCGTCGATTGCAGCAGTTCGTGGATGCCGGTGCGCCCCCGATAGCCGGTGTTGCCGCATTTGTCGCAGCCGACCGGTTTGTGGAGCTTGAGGGTGGCGGGATCAACGCCCAGTTCGGGAAATTGCGCCTCGCCGTACGCGTGCATCAGTTGCTGGATTTCGTGGGTATCCGGCTGGTAGGGTTGTTTGCAGTCCTTGCATAGGGTGCGCATCAAGCGCTGGGCGAGCACACCGAGCAGCGCGTCGGCGAAATTCATGGGGTCCACGCCCAGGTCGAGCAATCGGGTCACGGTTTCCGGTGCGGAGTTGGTGTGCAACGTGGAGAGCACCAGATGGCCGGTCAGGGACGCCTCGATGCCGATGTGCGAGGTTTCGCGGTCGCGCATTTCGCCGATGAGGATGATGTCCGGGTCGGCGCGGAGGAAAGAGCGCATGGCGGCGGCGAAGTCGAAGCCGATTTTCGGCAGCACTTGCACTTGTTGCAGGCCCGGCTGGGTGATTTCCACCGGGTCTTCCGCCGTCCAGATTTTTCGGTCCGGCGTATTCAGAAAACCCAGCACGGCATGCAGGGTGGTGGTTTTGCCCGATCCCGTGGGGCCGACCACCAGGAAGATGCCGTGCGGATGCGCCACCAGTTCCTTGATGGCGTCGAGATTGCGTTGCGTGAGATTGAGTTTCTCCATGGGCAACGCGCCTGCGTTGGCCAGGACGCGCATCACCGCGCTTTCGCCGTTGACGGTGGGAACGGTGGCGACGCGCAGCTCGATGCTGCGATTGCCCAACTTCAGCTTGCACTTGCCGTCCTGCGGCTTGCGGCGCTCGGAAATGTCCAGGCGCGACATGATCTTGATGCGGGAGAGCACAGCCGGGGCATGGGTGGCGGGAATTTGCAACACCTCCCGGCATAGCCCATCCACGCGCATTCTGACGCGGGTGGGCGCGCGCTCCTTGCCCGGCTCCACATGGATGTCGGAGGCGCCGATGGTTACCGCATCGGCGATGACCTTGTTCACCAACTGGATGATTGGGGCGGCGTTCTCGTCGAGGCCGCCGCTGTCCAATTCTTCAGCGCCTTCGGTGACCAGCGCGGCTTCGCCTTCCAGTTGGTCCATGATCGCGCCAAGATCCGCGCCGCCGGCCGAGACCGTTTCGCCCAGGAAGCGCAGGATGTCGTCCGGCAGGGACACGCGCAGGGCGATGGTGTCGGCGCGCAGCACGCGCTGGATTTCCAGGATGCGGGTGTGGTCGCTGGGGTCGTCGATCGCAATGACGACCTGGTGGCGATCGCCCTGGATAGGGATGCACAACAGCTTGCGCAGGTAGGCGGGCTTCACCTCGGTCATCAGCACCTGGGGCAACTGGATGGCCGGATCGTAGGGCTGGTAGGGTACCTGGTAATAAGTTTCCAGGGATTTACCGACCTGCTCGGCGGAAATGTGCAGTTCGTCCATGAGCAGACGGCTCGGATGCACCCGGCGTTTGGCGGCCCGCTCCAGCACATCGTCCAGTTTCTCCGTGCTGACCAGGCCTTGCTGTAGCAGCAGGGCGTAGGGCGCCGCCGTGGCGTTGACATCCTGCTGGAATTTGCTGGCGATAATTTTCGCGATATGGATGGCCACTTTGCCGTCCATTTCGGAAAACGTCCCGCCGCCGCGCTTGTTGATGATCTGCAGCACGCCGAGCATCGCCTTGCCGGACATGATCGGCGCGACGATCATCGAACGGGTGCGAAAACCGGTTTTCTGGTCGAAGTTGCGGTCGAAGCGCAGGTTGGAGTGCAGTTTGCGCAGCCCGGCTTCGTCATACACGTCTTTGATGAACAAGGGCTGCTGGGTCAGGGCGACGAAGCCGGCGATGGAATTGGTGGATAGGGGAACGCGGATTTCCCTGACGTCGCTGCCGGTCTTGAAGCGCGAGACGATGACATCCTCCTTTTTCTGCTTCTGGTAGATGGTCATCCGCTCAGCGCCGAGCAGGTTCAGGATCAGCGGTTCGATTTCTCCGAAGATACTGGAAAAAACGGTAGCGTTCTGCACCAGGTCGTGCAGGACCTTGATGCGTACGCGCAAATCGTCGTCCAGAGCGCGTACCGCCGTACCTTCGCTGACTACGGGTTCCATGCCGCCACCTGAAGTTGAAGTGCAACAAAAAAAGAAAAACGAATGCCGCCGATCCGTGCCCCCAAGGGTGAGCGGGCCGCCGCTTGCGGGGAAAGGTCAATCGTAGTCGCGCGGCGCATGGCGGGCAAGTGGATTCTTCGCGTTCCGGCCCGGCCGGATTCAGATGTGCGCAATATCCGACCCTTGGGGTTCCGGGTTGTCGCGCAGGCCGGGGATACCCAGTTTCTGGATGCGCAGAGCGTTTTTGCCTTCCTCGTAGCGCGGCAAGGCGCCTTCCGTGCGCCAAATGCGGTGCGCCAGCGCGGCGCTCAGCACGCGCACCGGATAATCGCGCGGGAGTTCATGGAGATAGGGCTGGATGGTCACGAAATCCCGCGCGCCATACTGCCGCATGATCGAGAGCAGCCCGCCGTTTCGCGGGCCGATGTTGTAAGCCAGCAGGCCGAGAAACAGGTCGTCTTTCATTTCCCCCAGATAATGCCGCAGCGTCGCCGCGGCGAGGAAGGCATTGTGCCGGGGATGATCGAGACGCATATCGCCAACACGCAGCAGCCGTTTGCTTTTTTCCACGGCCGCCAGGGGCGGGGCGGTGATCTGGAACAGCCCGACGCCGCCGTCCTTGCTGTCACGGGGCAGGAAGGAGGACTCCGCTGCGGCGACACCCACCAGGAGATCGGCATCCAGGCCCAGGGCGCGGGACGCGGCATTGATGTCCGCCCAAAAGGGGCGGCTACGTTCCAGGAGCCGCTGAGTGGCGGCGAGGTTGGAGCGGCGGTACGCGGCATACACCTGATGCGCCAGACTCATCCGGCCCGCTTCTTCCACGCCGCCCACCAGGGTGCGCAGACGGTCCAGGTCGCGACCGAATTCGTCCCGCAGGGCAAAAAAGCCCGCGCCGAAGGCCAGCCCCAACGACAGGGCCGCCGGCAGGTAAGCCTTCGTCCTGCCGATCTTCGCCCGTAGGGGCAGCCAGAGTTTGAGCAGCAGTGCCAGTGCCAGCACAAAACTCAGCAGGCTGATCGAGAAGGGCAGCAGGCTGGACCAGAACCCGGTTCCGGAGAAACGCCCCGCGGACTCGCCCAGCAGGACGATGATGCCGACCAGCCCGGCCGTGCATAAGCCGGAAACCTCCAGAGTCAGCAGCATCAGCCGGTGGGGAATGGGCAAGACGGGCGTTGCGGCTACTCGATGCGCGGGCGTTTTCCCGTGGGCTCCACCGGCTTTTTTCGGTTTTCTTCCGGGCGTTTCCCGCGCATCGTTTGCGGGGGCGCGGGCCGTGTTGCCGCGCTCGCGCGTGCCGGCTTTGCGTTTCGGCCCGGGTCGTACTGGATCGGTCATCGCGGCGACAAGATTCGTTTGGGAGAGGGCGCCCGCGGCGATGGTAGGACTTCTGCCCGCGAAAAGCACTGTGTTAGAATTTTTCTGCTTTATCAAGGCATCGCTTGCGCGGTGCTTTCGTTTTTTTCAGCCATAGTAACCGCTTTGAAGTTGATATCCCCATGCCGGAAGTAATTCTCCCCGACGGTTCCCGGCGTGCATTCGAGCGGCCTGTGACCGTGATGCAGGTCGCCGAGTCCATCGGCGCGGGTCTGGCCAAGGCCGCACTCGCCGGCCGAATCGACGGCAGGCTGGTCGATCTGTCCATGCCGATCGAATCCGAGGCGCGGGTGGAAATCGTCACCGCCAAGGACGCTGAAGGATTGGAAGTGTTGCGCCATTCCACCGCGCACTTGCTGGCCCAGGCGGTCAAGGCGCTGTTTCCGACCGCACAGGTGACCATAGGCCCGGTGATCGAGGATGGCTTCTATTACGACTTTTCCTTCCAGCGTCCTTTTACGCCGGAAGACCTCGCCGCCATCGAAGCGAAAATGCGCGAATTGGCCGCGCAAGCGCTGCCTGTGCAGCGGCGCGTGCTGCCGCGCGAAGAAGCCATCGCCTTTTTCCGCGGCTTGGGCGAGGAATACAAGGCCAAGATCATCGAGGACATTCCGGCCGCCGAGCCCTTGTCCTTGTATGCTCAAGGCGATTTCACCGACCTGTGCCGCGGCCCGCACGTGCCGGATACCGGCAAGCTCAAGGCCTTCAAGCTGATGAAGGTGGCAGGGGCTTACTGGCGCGGCGATCATCGCAACGAGATGCTGCAGCGGATTTACGGTACGGCCTGGGCGAGCCAGAAAGACCTGGACGCCTACCTCCATCGCCTGGAAGAGGCGGAAAAGCGCGACCATCGCAAGATCGGCAAGGCGCAGGACCTGTTCCACACCCAGGAGGAAGCCCCGGGCATGGTCTTCTGGCACCCCAAGGGCTGGACAGTCTGGCAGGTGTTGGAACAACACATGCGCCAGGTGTACCGGGAAAACGGCTACCAGGAAATCCGCTGCCCGCAGATATTGGACGTAAGTCTGTGGAAAGCCTCCGGCCACTGGGACAACTTCCACGACAACATGTTCTTCACCGCCTCGGAAAACCGGGAGTACGCGGTGAAACCCATGAATTGCCCAGGTCACGTCCAGGTATTCAAGCAGCACCTGCACAGTTACCGCGAGCTGCCGATCCGTTTCGGCGAGTTCGGTTCCTGCCACCGCAACGAGCCCTCCGGCGCCCTGCACGGCATCATGCGCGTGCGCAGCTTCACCCAGGACGACGGTCATATCTTCTGCACCGAGGAACAGATTCAGGACGAAGTCGCCGCGTTTATCAAGCTGCTGCGCAAGGTTTACGCGGATTTCGGCTTTACCGACATCTTGTACAAGTTGTCCACCCGCCCCGAAAAGCGCCTGGGCTCAGACGAGGTCTGGGACAAGGCCGAAAACGCCTTGGCTGCCGCCCTGACGTCGCAGGACATCGAATATCAGTTGCAGCCGGGCGAAGGCGCTTTCTACGGCCCGAAAATCGAATGCGTCTTGCGCGACGCCATCGGCCGCGTCTGGCAGTGCGGCACCGTTCAGGTGGACTTCATGATGCCGGGCCGGCTGGGGGCCGAATACGTGGCGGAAGACAGCTCGCGGCGCACGCCGGTGATGCTGCATCGCGCCATCGTCGGTTCTTTCGAACGCTTCATCGGCATCCTTCTCGAACACTACGCCGGAAGCCTGCCGCTGTGGTTGGCGCCCCTGCAGGCCGTAGTGCTGAACATCACCGATCGCCAGGCCGAATACGTCCGCGAAGCCGCGCTTTTCCTGGAGAGCCGGGGGCTTCGCGTTCAGACGGACTTGAGAAACGAGAAGATCGGCTATAAAATCCGCGAATTCACTCTGCAGCGCGTACCCTATCTGCTGGTCGCGGGCGACCGGGAGACGGAGTCGGGTTCGCTCGCCGTGCGCAGCCGCGATGGCAAAGACCTCGGCGTTCTGTCCATGGCGGAACTCGCGGATAAACTGGCCGCGGAAGTCGCAGGCAGAGTGTGAAGAGCTGAACGGCCCCAGGCCGTTTTTTACTGAATTGCCGGAGGAAGCGTATCACCACGACCCATAAAGACCCGCGGCTGAACGAGGCGATCACATCGCCCACCGTGCGGCTGATCGACGCGGCGGGAAATCAGGTCGGCGTCGTTTCCATCCAGGAAGCCCGTCGAATGGCCTTCGACGCGGAACTGGACCTGGTGGAAATCTCCCCCACGGCGGACCCCCCGGTCTGCCGGGTCATGGATTTCGGCAAGTACCGCTTCGATCTGAACAAGAAGCAGCACGCGGCCCGCAAGAAGCAGAAACAGATTCAGGTCAAGGAAATCAAGTTCCGCCCCGGGACGGGCGAAGGGGATTATCAGGTCAAGATGCGCAATGTCACGCGTTTTCTGGCCGATGGGGACAAGGTCAAAATCACGGTGCGTTTCCGGGGTCGGGAAATGTCCCACAAGGACCTCGGCATGGATTTGCTCAAACGCATCGAAAGCGAATTGCAGGAGCACGGGTTGATCGAGCAGGCCCCGAAGCTCGAAGGCCGGCAAATGATGATGGTCCTCGCCCCGAAAAAGAAAACCGTGAAATGAACCGTAGTGGAGATTAAGCAGCCATGCCCAAATTAAAAACCAATCGCAGCGCGGCCAAGCGCTTCAAGCGCACCGCGTCGGGCGGCTTCAAGTGCAACCATTCGCACCGTCGGCACATCCTGACGAAGAAAGCCACCAAGAGAAAGCGCCAGTTGCGCCACGGAATGATGATCCATCCTTCCGATGTGGCGGCCGTGGCGCAGATGTTGCCCTATAACTGAGTCGTTGAAAGGATAGAGGTTTCTCATGCCCAGAGTAAAACGTGGGGTTACCGCCCGCGCCCGCCACAAGAAAGTTCTTGAGCAGGCCAAGGGTTATTACGGCGCGCGCAGCCGCGTTTATCGCGTCGCCAAGCAGGCCGTCATCAAGGCAGGCCAATACGCCTACCGCGACCGCCGGCAGAAAAAGCGCCAGTTCCGCGCCCTGTGGATCGTGCGCATCAACGCCGCGGCGCGCGAATTCGGTTTGTCCTACAGCCGTTTCATGGACGGTCTGAAAAAGGCGTCCATCGAACTGGATCGCAAGGTGCTGGCGGACATGGCTGTTTTCGACCGCGAAGCTTTCGGGGAATTGGCCAAACTCGCGCAGGCGCAAGGATAATAATTGCACCCGGTGTGCCGCAGGAAAGCCGCGTAAGCGGCTTTTCCGCGTTTTATGCCCTTGAATCATCCCGTTTCCATTCCATAGAAAGGCGGTTGTCGTGACAGCGACGCTCGACGAATTGCTGGTCCAAGCCATGAATGAAGTGGCCTCCGCTCCGGACGCCCCGCAACTGGAGCAGGTCAAGGCCCGATACCTGGGGAAGAAAGGTGCGTTCACCGAGTGGATGAAGCGGCTGGGAGCCCTGCCGCCGGACCAACGGCCGGCCATGGGGCAGGCGGTCAACGCCGTCAAGGATCGCCTGCAGGAAGCCCTGGACGCCCGCCGTGCGGCGCTGGAAGCGGCCGTCTTCGAGCAGCGCCTCGTCGCGGAAAGAGTCGACGTGACCTTGCCCGGGCGCGGGCAGCGCGCTGGAGGATTGCATCCGGTGACGCGAACCTTGCGGCGGATCGAAAAGCTGTTCGCCAGCGCCGGCTTTGCGGTCGCCGAGGGGCCGGAGATCGAGGACGATTACCACAATTTCGAGGCGCTCAACATTCCGGCCCATCATCCCGCGCGGGCCATGCACGACACCTTTTACGTCGACGAGCATCTCCTGCTGCGCACCCATACTTCGCCAGTGCAGATCCGAGTCATGGAAAACGGCCCGCCGCCGCTTCGCGTCATTGCGCCGGGCCGGGTGTACCGCTGCGATTCCGACTTGACCCACACCCCCATGTTCCACCAGGTGGAGGGCTTTTGGGTTGACGAGGACGTCAGCTTCGCCGACCTGAAGGGAATCCTTTTCGATTTCCTGCGCAACTTTTTCGAGAAGGATATCCAGGTGCGCTTTCGCCCATCCTATTTTCCGTTCACGGAACCGTCCGCCGAGGTGGATATCGAGTGCGTGATCTGCGGCGGGGAGGGGTGCCGGGTGTGCAAGGGTACGGGCTGGCTGGAGGTGATGGGTTGCGGAATGATCCATCCCCGCGTTTTCGAGTTCGTGAACATCGACGCCGAACGCTTCGGCGGCTTTGCGTTCGGCATGGGCGTGGAGCGTCTGGCCATGCTGCGTTATGGCATCAACGACCTGCGCCTGTTCTTCGAGAACCATCTGAAGTTTCTCGATCAGTTTGACTAATGAGGTTGCACGATGCGAGTGAGTGAAACCTGGCTGCGGGAGATGGTCGATCCCTCGCTGAGCCGCGAGGACCTGGTGGCGCAGTTGACCATGGCCGGACTGGAAGTGGAGGCCGTTGAATTGGCCGCACCGCCGTTCGGCGGCGTGCGCGTCGGGGAGATCCGGGACATCGCCCCGCATCCCGACGCCGACCGCCTGCGCGTCTGCCGGCTCGATTTTTCCGACGGCGAAACCCTGCAAATCGTCACCGGTGCGGCCAACATTCGCGTCGGCATGCGCGTTCCCGTGGCCGTGGCCGGCGCCCGGTTGCCGGGCGGCATGAACATCGGCCAGTCGAAATTGCGCGGCGTGCCTTCTGCCGGAATGCTGTGCTCGGAAAAAGAGTTGGGGCTGGCCGAATCGGCCGAAGGCATCATGGAACTGCCGGGAGATGCCCCGCTGGGCATGGATGTACGTGATTTCCTGCGGCTCGACGACGCGCTGATCGAACTGAGCCTGACCCCCAACCGCGCCGACTGCCTGAGCATGGAAGGCATCGCCCGCGAAGTGGCTGTCCTGAATGGCCTGGACTGGAATCCCGTCGAGTGCGCTTCGGTTTCCGCCGAAACGACGGAAGTTTGGCCGGTGGAGATCGAAGCGCCGGAAGACTGCCCGCGCTACCTGGGTCGCCTGATTCGCGGCGTCGATCCCGCCGCGGTGACGCCGTTATGGATGAAGGAGCGCCTGCGCCGCGCCGGCCTGCGCAGCCTCGGGCCGCTGGTGGATGTCACCAACTACGTCCTGCTGGAATTGGGCCAGCCGCTGCACGCTTTCGATGCGGCCAAGCTCTCGGGTGCAGTACGCGTGCGCCGTGCCCGGGAAGGGGAAAGGCTCCTGTTGCTCGACGACCAGGAAATCATGCTCGACGGCGAGGCATTGGTCATCGCCGACGACAGCGGTCCGCTGGCCCTGGCGGGCGTGATGGGCGGCCGCCCCTCGGCGGTGAGCGATTCCACCAGGGACATTTTCCTGGAGTGTGCGTTTTTCAGCCCGACTTTCATGATGGGCCGGGCACGCCGCTTCGGCCTGCACACGGATTCCTCGCACCGCTTCGAGCGCGGCGTCGATCCGAACCTTCAGCGCCGCGCCATGGAGCGCGCCACGGGGTTGATCCTGGAGATCGCCGGCGGCCGGCCCGGCCCGGTGAGCGAGAGGGTGGCGGAATCCGCGCTTCCCCAACGCCATCCGATTTCGTTGCGCCTGGAGCGGGTGCGGAAAATTCTCGGTTTGCCGTTCGAGGCGCAGGAAGTGGCGAGCATCCTTACCCGCCTGGGTCTGGAGCTCGAAGCCACGCCGGAAGGCTGGCGCGCCACGCCGCCGGGTTTCCGCTTCGATTTGGGCCTGGAGGCCGACCTGATCGAGGAACTGGGCCGCGTCCACGGCTACGACAACTTGCCGCGGCGTTCTCCTGCGCTGGCTTCCACGCTGGGCGCGCCTTCCGAAACCCGCGTCGCGCTGGAGCGAATCCAGGACCTTCTGGTCGATCGCGGCTACCGGGAAGCCGTGACCTACAGCTTTGTCGATCGGGAAATTCTCGACCGCCTGACGCCGGAAATCGCCGCGATTCCCTTGAAGAATCCCATTTCCGCGGAACTGGGCGTGATGCGCACCACCCTCTGGGCGGGCCTGTTGCGCGCCGCCCAGTTCAACCTCAACCGGCGCGAAGCGCGGGTCCGGCTGTTCGAGTCGGGTTTGCGTTTTCGCATGCAAAACGGCGCCATCCTGCAGGAGCGCTGTCTGGCGGGACTGGTGACCGGCCTCGTCGTGGACGAGCAGTGGGGCATCCCGAGCCGCGCGGCGGATTATTACGACGTGAAAGCGGACCTTGAGGCGGTGCTGGCCCTGAGCGGGCGGCAGGAAAAACTTCGCTTCGCCCCCGCAAGCCATCCCGCGCTGCATCCGGGCCAGTCGGCGGCGATACTCGCCGCTGAGGGGACGGTCGGCTGGCTGGGAATGCTGCATCCTCAATTGGAAAGGGAACTGGATTTCCCCGCGCCGGTCTTTCTGTTCGAGATGGAGCAGGCGGCGCTGGAAGATCGGGCCCTGCCGGCTTTCCGGCCTTTGTCCAAATTCCCGCCGGTACGCCGCGACATTGCGGTCGTAGTCGAGGAGTCCACCCAGGCCGGAGACGTGTTGCAGAGCATTGCCGCGCTGCGTCATCCGTTGATCCGGCACGCGTGGCTTTTTGATCTTTACCGGGGGCAAGGCATAGAATCCGGCTGCAAGAGTCTGGCGATCGGCATGAATCTCCAGGACCCCGAGGAAACCCTGACGGACGAGCGCGTCGACGCGGTGGTCGGCGAAGTGCTGCAATGTCTGGCGCGCGAATGCCGGGCACAGTTGAGGATTTGAAGCATGACGGTAACCAAGGCAGAACTGGTGGAACGGCTGTTCACGGAGCTTGAGCTGAACCGGCGCGAGGCGCGTGAGCTTGTGGAGCAGTTTTTCGAGGAAATCAAACGCTCTCTGGAACAAGGGGAGGAGGTGCGCATTTCCGGTTTCGGCAATTTCGGCGTCCGCGACAAGCGCGAGCGCCCCGGCCGCAACCCCAAGACCGGCAAGGAGATTCCCATCACCGCGCGGCGCGTGGTTACTTTCCGCGCCGGCCAGAAGCTCAAGCAGCGCGTGATTCAGGAAACCTCGGGCGAATAGACGTCCGTCATGCTTGCCGTGCAACCCGATCCGGCCGACATTGACCGGTTTCTGACCGAGGACGTGGGCGCGGGCGATCTCACCGCCGCGCTGGTCCCGGAAAATCGCGCCGCCCACGCCGAAGTCCACTGCCGCGAAGACATGACGCTGTGCGGCCAGGCGTGGTTCGACGCCGTATTCCGGCGGCTGGACCCAACCATCCATATCGAGTGGCGCGCCAGGGACGGGGACGCTGTGCCGGCCGGGGCGACGCTCTGCACGCTCGACGGCCCGGCGCGGCCGTTGCTGACCGGCGAGCGTACCGCGCTCAACCTCCTGCAAACCCTTTCCGCCACGGCGACCGTGTCGCGGCGCTACGCCGAGGCGGTGCGCGGCACCGGCGCGACGGTGCTGGACACCCGCAAGACCCTTCCCGGCCTGCGCCAGGCGCAGAAATACGCCGTGCGTTGCGGCGGTTGCTCCAACCACCGCATGGGGCTGTACGACGGCATCCTCATCAAGGAAAACCACATCCTCGCGGCAGGCTCCATTACGGCCGCGGTGCTCGCCGCGCGCCTGAACAGCCCCTCCGTGCCCGTGGAAGTCGAAGTGGAGACGCTGGAGGAACTCGGGGAAGCGCTGACAGCGGGCGCGGAACGCGTCCTGCTGGACAATTTCACCCTGGAGGCGATGCGCGAGGCGGTGGCATTGACGCGTGGCCGCGCCGCGCTGGAAGTCTCCGGCAACGTCACCCTGGAAACCATCCGCGCCATCGCCGAAACCGGGATGGATTTCATTTCCGTGGGCGCGCTGACCAAGCACGTTCGCGCCATCGACCTGTCCATGCGCATCACACTGGCCGAATCGCGGTAGTCGCTAAACTGCGCCTTGTCCGTTCCGCCGGAAAACCTCTATAGTTGTCCTTCGTTGAAGGATTTCCATGGGACATCGCGATGACGCAGGCAAACACCACGCTGATCGGCCACATCACCCAGGTGCGCGGCAACGAATTGCAGGCGCGCGTGCTGGGGGTCGACGAGGGCTTCACCCCCACGGTGAACCAGGGCGAGGAGGAGCAGATTGTCGGGCAGCTCGGCAATTACGTCTCCATCCGCCAGAGCGGCCTTCGGGTTCTGGCCTTGGTCAGCCGCATCGAGGAAGGCGGGCGTAGCGCCGCCGACCGGGCCAGCCGCACGCCGGCGGGTTGCCTGATGGCGCTGACGCCGCTGGGCGAGATCAACGACAAGAACCAGTTCCAGCGCGGCGTGCGTCACTACCCGACGCCGGGCGCCGAAGTCCACGCCGTGGAGGGGGAGGAGATCAACGCCATCTTCGCCAAAAACCGCCCCATGCGCTTCGGCGCCGGTTACTTGCGCCAGCATCCCGCGACCACGGTGTATCTCGATCCGACGGCGATGTTTTGCCGCCATTTCGCCATTCTCGGCCAGTCCGGTTCCGGCAAGTCCTGGTCGGTGGCCAGCATCATCCAGCGCGCTGTGACGGCCATGCCCAAGGCGCACATCATCCTGCTCGATCTGCACGGCGAATATTGCTGGCGGCGCGACGACGGATCGCTCAATTCCGCCTTTCCGCCCGACAAGACCCGTTACCTGGACGCCCGCGAGCTGGAAATCCCCTACTGGCTGATGACCTTCGCCGAACTGGTGGATCTGCTCATCGACCGTTCCGACCGGGGCGCCACCACCCAGATCGCCTACCTGCGCGAAGTGCTCGCCGATCTGAAAAACAAGTCGGCGCGCGAGCTGGGCATTCCCAACGTCTCCATCGACGCGCCCATCTATTTCCCCCTCTGGGACGTGTACAAGAGCTTCAAGGAAGCCAACGAGCAGCGGTCGGACTTCGGCAAGACCACCGGCCCGCTGTTCGGCCAATTCGACGAGTTCCTGGTCAAGCTCAACAGCCGCCTGTCCGACGTGCGCTACGACTTTTTGCTCAGTCCCAAGCGGCGCAACAAGTCGGAAACCCTGAGCACCCTGTTGCGCGATTTCGTCGGCCTGGGTGATCCCAAGGCGCAGATCACCGTGATCGACATCAGCCCGGTGCCCTTCGACGTGCGCCCCGCCGTGTCGGCGCAAATCGGCCGCCTGGCTTTCGAGTTCAACTATTGGAATCCGAAGAGCCGCGAGTTCCCCATTTCGCTGATCTGCGAGGAAGCGCACGCTTACATCCCCAACGAACGCGGCGGCCAGTACGAAGGCGCCAAGAAATCCATGGAGCGCATCGCCAAGGAAGGGCGGAAATACGGCGTGGGACTGGGGGTGGTCAGCCAGCGGCCCCACGAGTTGTCGGAAACGGTGCTGGCGCAGTGCGGCACCTACCTGTGCCTGCGCATCACCAACCCGGACGACCAGGCCTATATCAAAAAGCTGGTGCCGGAAGGCGAAGCCGACCTGGTGGACATTCTCGCCGCCCTGGGCCGCGGCGAGGCCATGGTGATGGGCGAAGGCGCGCCGCTGCCGACCCGCTTCCAGGTGTTCAAGCCCGATCCGCCGCCGAACAGCAACGACGTGGATTTCCACACCGGCTGGCGCGAGGGTCCGGACGATCTGGATATCGACAGCATCGTCGACCACTGGCGGCGGCAGGGGCGCTGAGCGCCAGACGGTTAGGCGGGACTGCCTTTTCGCCTCTTTAGTTTTCTTTTTCAGATTGTCCGACATCCGCTACCCCGTTTGCCGCGCCGAGCACCGCAGCTTTCGGCGGATCAAACCCGCAGGGCGGCCGCATGGATGCGGCCGGTTGCCCGTCAGGCCAGGGATGACCTGTCGGGCAACTTCCGCCGGAAGCGAGG